>CAZLVY010000001.1:0-30803 GCA_964563125.1 uncultured Syntrophomonas sp.
CTGCCCTGTTTTATATCCAGGGCTTTTTCAGGCAGGAGATCATAAACATCTAAATACATCAGGGGAAAATCAATCGGCAACAGATATATTAGTATATCTTCAGCAGCGATTATTTTCTGCAAATGAACTGAATTTTCCAGAAGGAAACTACCTGCTTTACTCCTTACAAGACTTGATAGAAAAGCTCCCGTTCCCAGTTTCTCTCCTACATCGTGCACCAGGGTTCTGATATAAGTTCCTTTGGAACATTTTACTCTTATGTTTACTTGGGGCAGGACACCTGACAGATCAATAGCAAGCAGTTCTAATTCTTCAATTATTACCTGCCTTGGAGTTCGTTCCACTTCCAAACCTTGACGGGCCAGTTCATAGAGCCGCTTTCCTTGATGGTGAACTGCCGAATACATAGGCGGGATTTGCTCAATATTTCCGGTAAATTGCTTCAGAACCATTCTAAGGGTTGGTTCATCTATAGAAATTTGCTGATTTAAATAACTAATATTTCCCCAGGCATCTTGAGTATCTGATGTTGCTCCCAGGGTGAAAGCAGCAATATATTCTTTATTATTTTCTTCAATATATTCAATAATTCGGGTGGCATTACCCACTGCAATTGGTAAAACTCCGGTTGCCATTGGATCAAGCGTCCCAAGATGACCAATTTTTATCTTCTTCGGTAATCGATTTTTCAACTGTCTGATTACATCAAATGAAGTTAATCCTGCTGGCTTGTGGATGTTAATAAATCCCTGCAATTTAGTTAATCACATCCTTGACCAGATCGGTTACTATTTTTTCTGCTTCTGCCATACTACCCTCAAAAGATGCACCTGCAGCCTGCCGGTGTCCTCCGCCGCCAATTTTAGCAGCAATTTGAGCCACATCGACAGCACCCTTGGCGCGAAAACCTACTTTAATTATACCGGGAGTGATTTCACGAAAAAGTATCCCTACTTCAACACCTTTAATTTCACGAGTGTAATTAATGATACTTTCGGGATGGATGCTTAAAGCCCCAATAGCTTCTATTTGTTGGTAAGGAAGTGATATCCAGGCGATACGACCATCATCAGATATGCTTATATTATTTAATGCCAGGCGTATTAGTAGAATTTCCTCTCTGGTCTTGGTCTCAAAGAGATTTATCCTCACTTGATTAATATCTACTCCGGCCTTAAGTAGATCAGCAGCAATAGCCATAGTATTATCAGTGGTGCTGCTATACATGAATCTGCCCGTATCCATTACCAAACCGCTAAATAAAGCGTTTGCCATTTCGGGATTTATTTTCACCTGCATACTGTTTAATATAGCAAAGACTAGTTCAGCTGTAGCTGCTGCCCCTGGTTCAATCCAGTTATAATCTGCAAAGTGATCATTAGTTGCGTGATGATCGATATTAAAAGTAGTAACAGAACCTTTTAAATCAGCTAATACTTGTTCACCTATGCGATTGATATCCGAGCAATCTAAAAAGACTATATTATGAGCATTAATATCACTTGACCATTTATGCCTGAACCCTTGAGTCACCGATAAAAACTTATAGATTTCCGGCACCGGGTCTTGCAGTATGACCTCTACTTTTTTACCTATCGATTCCAAACCCAACTGCAATGCAGCTATGGAACCAATACAATCGCCATCGGGAATTATGTGACCGAGCAGCAAGAAATTATCACGGGCAAAAAGCTGTGCAGCTATCACTTCACTATTTAAGACCTCACTTATTACTTTCACCTTCTCGTATTTCCTCCAACAAAGAAGATATCTTAATCCCGTGCTCAATTGATTTATCCAGACGGAATTCAAGCTCCGGGGCATGTCTGAGTTGTATTTCTTTTGCTAATTCGCTTCTTAAGAATCCTTTAGCTTTTTGCAAAACTTTCATAGTTTCATCTTGTTTGGCATCATCACCAAGCACACTAATATTTACTTTAGCATGGCTTAAATCATTGGTTACATCAACTCGAGTTACTGAAATTGTAGAAAAATCCAACCGCGGATCTTTTATATTATCCTGGATTATTTGCGACAGAACCTTCTTCATCTCCACTGACATTCTTTCTTGTCTGCGCTTACTCATAATATTCCCCCAGTCAATGTTGCATTTATTTAATTATATCTTGCTCAATTCAAGCATTTTTTCAATCATTTTTTTATAGCTCTCTGGGTACTTCCTCTAAAACATAAGCCTCAATTATGTCGCCTTCTTTGATGTCATTAAAGTCTTTTATACCGATACCACATTCATAGTTTTCCATAACTTCTTTGGCATCATCCTTAAAGCGTCTTAATGAAGATAGTTTTCCTTCATATACAATAATACTGTCTCTTAAAACTCTGACATTGGCATTTCTTTGGATTTTACCGTCTATTACATACGAGCCGGCAATAGTACCAGCATTAGGAACTTTAAAAGTTAATTTAACTTCAGCGCGACCCACAAATTTTTCTTTATATTCAGGATCCAACAGACCCACCATAGCACGCTTTACATCTTCAATAGCTTCATAAATAACCCGATAAATTCTTACGTCTATTTGCTCATTTTCAGCATATTTCCTGGCTTTGCTATCGGGACGAACATTAAAGCCAATTATAATCGCATTAGAGGCAGAGGCTAACATAACATCAGTTTCAGTAATAGCTCCAACCGCAGAATGTATAACACTTACTTTGACTTCATTGGTTGTTAAACGTAATAACGCCTGTGCTAATGCTTCTACTGAACCTTGAACATCACCCTTGATAATTAAAGCCAATTCCTTAACTTCAGCATCCTGAATTTGTTTAAAGAAGTCATCTAATGATACTCTGCTGCTTTGTTTTTGTTCTTCCATTTTTTTATCGGTCAAACGAAGACTGACAATTTCTTTGGCTACCCTCTCATCGACAGCCTGAATCTTCATCCCGGCTTCAGGCACCTCATCCCAACCCGTTACTTCTACCGGCATGGAAGGAAATGCTTTATCAACTTTGCGTCCGCGGTGATCTGTCATAGCTCTTACTTTACATAGATTAAATCCACAGATTAAGAAATCACCCACATTTAAAGTTCCTTTTTGTACCAGTACGGTCGCAACTGCGCCCTTGCCTTTATCAAGTTCTCCTTCGATTACAACACCTTCGGCAGTTCGATCAAAATTGGCTTTTATATCATTTACCTCAGCAACCAGTAAGATTACTTCCAGTAAATTTTCAATGCCATCACCTGATTTTGCTGATACCGGTACGAATATTGTGTCACCGCCCCATTCTTCAGGAACGATATTATATTCTGTCAGTTGCTGCATTATACGGTCAGGGTTAGCTTCCGGTTTATCCATCTTATTAATAGCAACTATAAAGGGAACTTTAGCTGCTTTTATATGGTTTACAGCTTCAACCGTCTGTGGCATTACTCCATCATCTGCTGCTACAACTAGAATAACTATGTCAGTTAGGTTAGCACCTCGGGCACGCATGGAAGTAAATGCTTCATGACCAGGTGTGTCAATAAAAGTAATACGATTGTCTTTTATTTTTACTTGATAAGCACCAATATGCTGAGTAATACCTCCTGCTTCACCAGAAACAACATCAGCTTTGCGAATCCTATCCAAAAGTGAAGTTTTGCCATGGTCGACGTGACCCATAACAGTAACTACTGGCGGTCTGGTAGATAAACTGGTGTCAGCATCAATGATTTCTTCCAGAATCTTTTCTTCCCGGGTAACTTCTCTTTCTACCTTAACTTCATAAAGGCTGGCTACTATCTCGGCTGTTTCATAATCAATAACCTGGTTAATCGAAGCCATAGTACCTAGCTCCATAAGTTTTTTGACTATTTCACCAGAACCTTTGGCCAATTTATCAGCCAATTCTCTTACCATTATAAGATCGCCAATTACAATTACTTCTGGAGTCTGCAGAACCGTTTCTTCTTTTCTGCGTTTATGCTTCGATTTTTTCGGTCGGCTATAATCCTTTCTCGGCATCTGCTGTTGAGTGTTTTTCTTGACAGCCTGCGGATTAAAGGGTTTTTTAGCTTTATTCTTGTCAGGTCCATTATTATTACCAGTTTTCTCTCCGCCTTTAGCGGCATTTATTGGCGGCTTACCGGCAGTGGCCGGTGGTCTATTATTAAAACCTGTTTTGTTGGCAGGTTCTGTCCGTCTCTGTGGATACTGGGTTTGGTTTGTATTTCCCGGTCCATTTTCCGGTCTTCTTACCGGGCGGTCACCCGTTTGAGGTCTATCAACCCTTCCCGGCCCCTGGTCTCTGTTAGCAGTCTGTTGATTTGGGGTGGTTGAAGGTCGGTTTGGTCCCGGTGCAAATGGTGGTCTATTTGACCCCGGCGCAGATTGCGGGCGGTTAGGCCCCGGCGCTGATTGCGGGCGGTTAGGCCCCGGTGCATTTTGCGGGCGGTTAGGCCCCGGCGCTGATTGCGGGCGGTTAGGCCCCGGCGCTGATTGCGGGCGGTTAGGCCCCGGCGCTGATTGCGGACGGTTAGACCCCGGTGCAGATTGTGGACGGTTTAATCCAGGCGCATCTGGGCGCCGGGGTGTCTCCGGGTTGCGTGGTTCTACCCTACCAGGAGCAACAGGTTTATTAAGTCTTTCCTGTGGTTTGGTAACGTTTTTCTCAGATGTTGGAGAAGTCTTTTCTTTAATATCATCGCCAGGCTTTTTGTTTAATTGCCTCTTAACCCAATTAACCTGAGAATCTTCCATAGTACTCATATGATTTTTAACATCAAGACCCATTATCTGTAGCATATCAACTACTTCTTTGCTTGATTTTCCTAATTCTTTTGCTAAATCATAGACTCTAATTTTTGCCATTAAACCACCCCCATGCTATTTGCGCTTAAGCCCGCAGTTTTTAATTCTTCTAAAATTGCCTGGGCCATCCCATAATCATTTATTGTAATAGCAACTCTATATGCTTTGCCTACGCTGTTGCCAAGTTCATATTTGTCGCCAATCATTATCCAAGGGGTATTATTTTTTTCCCCATCTTTTAACAAATCCGCTTTAGTGTTAATGGCAATATCATTACTCATCACCAACAGGAAAGCTTTACGTTTTATTAAACTAGTCCTGACGGCCATAGTGCCATTTGAAACCTTACCGGCTTTTTTGGCCAAACCAATTAGACTTAGTACTTTATTCAATATACCACCTCTTATTTACTAAGGTTATTTGTTTATCCCTTCGACTTGTTGCTTTAATATCTCAAGCACTTCCTGAGGTATATTATTTTCCAGTGCTTTATTTAGTCTTTTTCCCTTTATTGCTTCGTTCAAACATTCAACTGTCGCGCAGATATAAGTTCCGCGTCCGGCTTTTTTACCCGTCAAATCCATTTCAATAGTTCCTTCCGGCGTTCTTACGATACGAATCAGTTCGCGTTTGTTTTTCATCTGTCTGCAGCCTACACACATTCTCAGTGGTATCTTACGAGTCTTCGCCATCCAAATCATTCTCCTCTATAAACTGGGATTCACTTTTGATATCTATTTTCCATCCCGTTAGTTTGGCTGCCAGTCTGGCATTTTGTCCTTCTTTACCGATAGCCAGCGAAAGTTGATAATCAGGAACAATAACTCGGGCCATTTTTTCTTCTTCATAAATATTTACTGCCAGAACTTTGGCAGGACTAAGAGCATTGGCAATAAATTTTTCCGGTTCTTTATCATATTTTATAATATCAATTTTCTCTCCGCCCATTTCAGCTACAATATTTTGTACTCGGATACCTCTTGGACCTACACAGGCACCAACTGAATCAATCTTATCCTCCAGGGAATGAACAGATATCTTGGAGCGAAAACCTGATTCCCGGGCAATCGATTTAATTTCTACTACGCCATCATAAATTTCAGGGACCTCTAATTCAAACAAGCGCCGCAAAAAATTAGGATGAGCCCTGGATACGAAAATATTGGGACCTTTAGTTGTGTTTTTTACTTCATAAATATAGGCTTTAATTCTTTGACCGACTTCATACCTTTCATTAGATATTTGGTCAGCTGTTAACATCATACCTTCGGTACGACCCAGACCAACATAAATAGTTCTGGCTTCAATTCGTTGAATAGTGCCGGTTACTATTTCACCTTCTCTTTGCAAGAATTCTTCATAGATAAGGCTTCTTTCGGCTTCTCTCAGTTTCTGAATAACTACCTGTTTAGCAGTCTGGGCAGCAATACGGCCAAAATTTGTCGGGGTAGCTTCCACATAAACTAATTCTTCTAAATTGCATGCCGGATATAATTCTCTGGCCTCAGATAACTCAATTTCAAAACGGGTATCCTCGACTTTTTCTACCACCATCTTCTGTGAATATACCTTTATTTCTCCGGTAATTTCATTTATTTCCACACTAACATTTTGGGTACTGCTGAAGTTTTTCTTATAAGCGGTATTTAAAGCTGACTTAATTGCATCAATAAGAGCACTTTTCGGTATCCCTCGTTCTTTCTCTATGTCATTTAATGCCTGCATCATTTCACTGGACAATGTACTTCCTCCTCTTAAACTTCCGGTTTTAATCGGGCTGATGTAATAAACTGCCGGGGTATATCAAAAGTTTCCGCATCTGTTTTAAGTTTCAGATAGTCTTCGTCAACCGCTTCTAAAATGCCAGTTATGGTTTTAGGGCCCGCAAACTTTTTGCCGGTTTTAATTCTTACCTGGTAGCCTATATAGCGAATAAAATCCTGTTCTTTTTTTAAAACTCTATCCAGACCCGGTGAAGATACCTCCAGTTGATCATATAAGAAATCTGTTTCGTCAATCAGTGCTTTTACCGCTCTAGTAGCTTGTGTACAAAGATTCATATCAACTCCATTTTCACAGTCTATAAAAACCCTCAGTACTAATGATTCTTCTTCTCGAAGATATTCAATTGCTACAAGTTCAATATTAATATCCAGCAATATTTTTTCAATTGAATTTTCTATCTCCTTGATGATAGATTTATTCATGTATTAAAAAACACCACCTCAACATTTTGCTGATCAGGTATATATCCTGCAATAGAAAAAGTGGGTGCGGACCCACTTGATCGGAAAATTAATATTAGTAAGCTTATTGTAAGTATAACACAACAACTAAAATTTATTCAACCATATATCTTTTAGTTTCAATCAGCCAAATAAGCTTATCTGGCTCTCTTCCGGCAAATTGTTAAAGCAGTTGTTCTTCCTTAATATTTCCATCCCGGTTTTATTTAGCCGTGTCCGCTGCTGAAAATCTTGAATAGAAACAAACTCGCCCGATTCTCTGGCTTGCACTATTCCCTGTGCCGCCGCCAGACCCACATTAGGCAAGGCAGAAAAAGGTAGTAAAAGCCCTTTGTCCTGCACTAAAAATTTATGGGCAGAAGATTTGTAGATATCAATGGGATAAAACTGAAAACCCCGGGCATACATCTCCATCACCAGTTCCAGAATCGGCAGTAATTTTTTTTCTTTTTGCGCTGCATCATACCCCATCTTTTCAATCTCTGTTATTCTGTAGCGAACTGCATCATAGCCCAGTAAAGTTGTTTCAACATCAAAATCTTCAGCTCTGATGCTGAAAAAACTGGCATAAAATTCGCGGGGATAATAAACCTTGAAAAAAGCAATTCTAAAAGCCATGGTTACATATGCTACTGCATGGGCTTTTGGAAACATGTATTTTATTTTATCACAGGATTCTATGTACCATTTCGGAACCTGACATTCCTTCATTAGCGCAACTTCATTTTCATTTAATTTATCTTTTCCTTTACGAATCTTTTCCATTATATTAAAAGCCTGCAGTTTGTCCATGCCTTTTTGGATAAGGAATGTCATAATATCATCCCGTGTACAAATTACTTCTTTTAAGGATGCCACCTGTTTTTTTATCAAATTTTGCGCATTATTTGACCATACATCAGTTCCATGGGAAAGACCGCTTATTCTTACCAGTTCTCCAAAGGTAGAAGGCCTGGTAGCCTCGAGCATTTGTCTGACAAACTTGGTTCCAAATTCAGGAATACCGAAGGTACCCACACTGGTTCCAATCTGCTTGGACGTAATGCCCAGTGGGCTTACTTCTGAAAATAATTTCATAGTTTCCGGCTCACTCAGACTGATTGTGGAGGCTTTGATGCCGGTCAAATCTTCTAACTCTTTAATAACCGTGGGATCATCATGACCTAGTATATCGAGTTTTACTAATTGATCTTCCAGTGCATGGTATTCAAAATGTGTAGTAGTCACTCCTGAATCTTTATTCTCGGCTGGATGCTGCAGAGGAGTAAACTGATTAATATCCTGCCCTTTGGGGACCACTATGAGTCCACCCGGATGTTGACCGGTTGTCTTTTTAACCCCGGCTATTCCTTTTACTAACCTATTAACCTCAGAATCTTTTACTTCTTTTTGTCGATCTTTATAATAGTTTTTAACAAATCCATAAGCAGTTTTTTCGGCAATAGTTGATATAGTCCCGGCTCTAAAAACATTATCTGTACCGAACAAATCCTCTACATATTGATGGGCTCGGCTTTGATAGTCACCGGAAAAATTTAAATCAATATCAGGTGTTTTATTACCATTAAAGCCCAGGAAGGTTTCAAAAGGTATATCAAACCCGTCTTTAGTCATTAAAATTCCACATTCAGGGCACTGGCTATCCGGCAAATCGACACCGCAGGCTACTGCAAAACCGGTTTCAAAATTACTATAGTGACACTCTGGGCATAAATAATGAGGCAGCAAGGGATTAACCTCAGTAATGCCAGTAAGATATGCTACCAGCGAAGAACCTACCGACCCTCTTGAACCCACTATATATCCATCTTCATTTGATTTTCTGACTAATTTATAAGCTATGTAATACAAAACGCTGAAACCATGTTTAATAATGGCATTCAGTTCATGTTCAAGTCTGGCTGTAACAATCTCCGGTAAATTATCCCCATATAATCTATGGGCAGTTTCCAAACTGGTAGTTTTTATATCATCTTCTGCTCCCTCTATCCGGGGCGGGTAAAAACCGTCGATAACCGGCTTCAGTTTGTCTATTTTTTCATTTATCAAACCGGGATTTTCTATTACCACCAAGCGAGCGGTTTCTTCTCCTAAATAAGCAAATTCCTGAAGCATTTCCTCAGTTGTTCTAAAAAATAGAGGGGCTTGCATTTCAGCATCTTCATAGCCCTGACCCGCCTGAATAATTTTGCGGTATAGCTCATGATGAGGTTCTAAAAAATGTACATCGCCCGTTGCTGCAACTGGTTTTTTTAGTTTTTCCCCCAGGTTGACAATTAAACGATTATAATCTTTTAGCACTTCTATGTCAGCAACCTGACCATTATTAATTAAAAACTGATTATTACTTAGGGGCTGAATCTCTAAATAATCATAAAAAGCAGCTATTTTCTCCAGTTTTTCAGGTTCTGTACCGACAACTATAGCACTGTAAAGTTCTCCTGCCTCACAAGCTGAACCTATAATTATCCCTTCGCGGTTTTCAGCTAATGCATTTCTTAGAATTTTGGGTCGGCGATAATAAGTATCTATATATGCACCAGTAATTAATTTATAGATATTAAAAAGTCCGGTTTGATTACGGGCCAGCAATATTATATGCCAGGGTTTTTCTTTACGATCATTTTCCACCAGATAAGCTTCAACCCCGTAGATAATCTTTATACCATGCTTTTGCCCAGCCTTATGCGCATCCGGAAATGCCTGAATACAACCATGATCTGTTATGGCAATTGCTGAGTGTCCCCATCTGGCAGCACAGGCAATTAATTCACCCACTTCAGTCAGTCCATCCATGGAACTCATTTTCGTATGGGCATGTAGTTCTACTCTTTTTACCTCACATTTATCCTGTCTTTTTTCTACTTTTATCTTATGGAAAGAATTCATTTGCATTATGATTTCAGAGGTGAATTTGTCATAACGAATATCGCCGCCAAATCTTACCCATTCACCAATTTTGACCGTGTCATCCTCCAATTTGTTAATAAACGATTTGACCAGCAGGGTGGCGGAATAATCATAAATGGAATAGGTAACCACAAAAAGTCCATCATTGATTCTGTGAACATTTTTATCCCATACTTCCCCCTCTACAACTGCATTTGTTATTCCTTCTTGTATTTCATCTATTTTTGTAACCTTTGCTTTACTCAGATTCTGTCGCTCTTTTTTGCCTTTTTTAAAGTTTTTTACTGTTACTGCTGGTTCAATATTCTCCAGCACGTTTACCGGTTTGTCAGATATATAATTATTATTTATTGCCGTCTTTTTATTTTCTTGCACTGATAAGATTCTAACCAGCAAACGCAAACGGAATTGCTGCCAGAACCAATCAGATACCTGACTGCAGATATCTTTATCAAGTGCATCTTTGTATACCAAAGGGTCATGGGCAATTAAATCAATTCTTCCTGCACCTATTTCCCACTCGACTGAAGGCCAATTATCTAATTGGGGAAAAAGTGATTCATCAATATTGGCTAAACAACTATTAATTATGGACTGGATACTTTCCCGGTATTCAACTGGTATTTGATAGATTTCAACCTGAGCAAGAAAAGAGAAGCATTCCATAATCTCTTTTGACGTATTATCAATATCTTCCACCACTAAAGGTTTACCGACTTCAATGAATAGGCGCCAAATTTTGTCTTTGTTGAATGCTTCTATCTTTTGTATTATTGTATTCTTCCACAGGTCAGCTATTTCTTCATTTATATTATCCCTTAAAAAGGGGTAAAACTCTTTTGCCATTAAATTACCTCCAGGACCTGTTAATTAAGTCGCTCAATGTTTCTTAATCCTTCCAGAACAGATAATTCACTTACCACCTGCTCTATCGATATATTGGGGGGAAGCTGAATAAGAACTTCAATTTCCAAATCATCTTCATTGTCTAAACGGGTTAATTGAATGTTTTTTATCGATATGCCCAATTCGCCAAGAATTGAACCAAGAATACCTATTTGTCCAGGTCTGTCTTTTACCACCATAACCAAACCTTTATATTCTCTCATTCCCGTGAAAAATTGCTCAAATTTAATAAAGTAAATGAGGACAAATAATATTACGGCCGTTGTTACAATGGCAGGAATATATAATCCTGCCCCTACTGCAAGTCCAATACAGGCAACTACCCAGAGACCGGCAGCAGTCGTAAGTCCTCTGACTGTTGCCCCTTCTCTCATAATGGTACCTGCACCCAAAAAGCCAATGCCACTTACTACCTGGGCGGCTATACGGCCTGGATCAGCATTAACAGTTTGATAATACTGAAAGTACATATCAATTGATACAACCATGGCTAAGGCTGAACCTACACAAACTAGCGTGTAGGTTCTAAGTCCAGCTGGACGACTAAGGCTTTCTCTTTCCAGACCAATAAGCCCTCCGAGAATAGCTGCCAGGGCTAATTTAAAAATAATTTCGTAAACTGACATCCGTCAAATCACACCTACTTGTATTTTATTTGAGGATGATATCCAGGACAGTTGTTGTGACTGCATCTATATCTATTAATATGGATTCCTTTTCCCATCTTTTCTTCATTTCCACTTTGTTCTCCTGCAATGCTCTGGGACCAATTGTAATTCTAAGCGGAATACCAATCAAATCAGCATCTTTAAATTTAACACCAGCCCGTTCATCGCGGTCATCCAAAAGTACTTCAATTCCTGCGGAGCTAAGATTACGGTATATCTTTTCCGCTAGTTCCTTCTGCTCTTGCTGTTTTATATTTACCGGTACCACTATTACTTGAAAAGGAGCAATGGGAAGCGGCCAAATTATTCCATTCTCATCACTATTTTGTTCAACAGCGGCAGCCATAGTCCGGGATATTCCTATGCCATAGCAACCCATCACCAAAGGTTTTTCCTGACCCTGGGCATCTGAAAATGTAGCTTGCAGGGCCTCTGAGTAACGAGTTCCCAATTTAAAAATATGCCCAACTTCAATGCCGCGGATGATATTTAAATGACCTTCGCAATTGGGACATTTATCACCTTCTACTGCATTGCGGATATCGACTGTAGCAGCAGGAACAAAATCGCGGCCTACGTTTACATTGGTGTAATGAAAATCATCTATATTGGCACCGCAGGCAAAATCTTTCATTTGAGCAACTTCCAAGTCTATAAATATTTTAACCTGCATTCCTATCGGACCCAGAGAACCAAAACCTGCGCCGCATATACTCTTAACTGTAGCTTCATCGGCCATAAATAATTCATTACCGCCAACTATGTTCTTGAGTTTTATTTCATTAAGCTCCCGGTCGCCTCTAACTATCGCCGCAATCAGTTCTCCATCAACAAGATACATTAAGGTTTTAATCTGCTGTTGTTTAGAAATGCCAAGAAAATCCACAATATCATTAATAGTTTTCTGACCCGGTGTATGAACTTTTTCCAAAGGTTTATACTCTTGTCCGGCAAGCGGTTTTCCATCAACCTGACAAACAGCTTTTTCAACATTAGCCGCATAATCGCATAAAGAGCAATAAACTATTTCTGACTCTCCGGTCTCAGCTAAAACCATAAATTCGTGACTTTCTTTGCCACCTATAGCTCCACTGTCAGCTTGTACTATCCTATAATCTAAATTTAACCGCTCATAAATCTGCTGATAAGCATTATGCATCTTTTGGTACGATTCATCAAGTCCGGCGTCATCAACATCAAATGAATAGAGATCTTTCATAATAAATTCCCGCCCTCTCATCAAACCGAAGCGCGGTCTTATCTCATCCCGATATTTATTTTGAATTTGGTAAAGTAAAAGCGGCAAGCCTTTATAAGAATGAACATCCGCATCTACTAAAGTTGTTATTAATTCTTCATGGGTTGGTCCAAGTGCAAATTCACGCTCATGTCTGTCACTTAGCTTAAACATTTCTTCTCCGTAAAGTGACCAGCGCCCTGATTTTTCCCAAAGTTCCCTGGGTTGAATAATAGGCATTAAAACCTCTTGTCCACCCGCCTTGTCCATTTCTTCACGAATAATATCTTTTATCTTTTTGATTACCCTTTGAGCTAATGGCAAATAAGTATATACCCCGGCAGTAGTCTTCCTGATAAATCCTGCCCGCAAAAGCAATTGATGGCTTACAATTTCTGCCTCACTGGGCACCTCACGTAGAGTTGGATAAAATAATTGTGAAGCTTTCAAAACCTAACCTCCCTTAGTCTGGATTATAATTATTTATTTCTTCCAGTAATTCTTTAACCAGTTCTTTTTCTGCAACCTTTTTAATAATTTTACCATCTTTAAATAATAAGCCTATTCCAGGTCCACCGGCTATGCCCAGATTTGCTTCTTTGGCTTCACCAGGACCATTTACTACACAACCCATGACAGCAACTTTTATTGGCTTGTCCAATTTACGTACCTGCTCATCAACCTCTTCGGCCAGCTTGATCAAATCTATTTCGCAGCGACCACAGGTGGGACAGGATATTAATTCGACCCCTTTATTACGCAAGCCTAAACTTCTTAGTATTTCGTAAGCTGCCCATACTTCATCTTTGGGGTCAGCTGTCAGGGAAACTCTAATGGTATCACCAATACCTTCATTAAGCAGTATTCCCATGCCCATGGCCGATTTTATTAAAGCTCTGTCTTTGGTTCCAGCTTCAGTTATACCTACATGCAAGGGATAATCCACTTTTTCAGCAATCATTTTATAAGACTCTATACTGAGCAATACGGATGAAGATTTTAACGAAATTTTTATTTGCCTGAAATCCAGATCTTCCAGTAATTTAACATGTTCCAGTGCGCTTTCCACCATAGCAGCAGCACATATATGTCCGTATTTATCCAGTAGTTTCTTGTCCAGCGAACCACTGTTAACCCCGATCCTGATGGGGATGTTGCTGTCCTGGCAGCTTTTTACTACCTGCTTTATTTTAGCTTTTTGCCCTATGTTGCCTGGATTAATTCTCAAGGCGTCGGCACCGGCGGCAACACTTTCCAATGCTAGTTTATAATCAAAATGAATATCTGCCACTAAGGGAATATTGATCCCTGCTTTTATTTTGGCAATAGCTCTGGCGGCCTCAACATCTACTACCGCTACGCGAATTATTTCGCAGCCGACTGCTTCCAGTTCTAAAATTTGCGCAATAGTAGCCCGGATGTTTCTGGTGTCAGTCGTGGTCATAGATTGTACAACAATGGGATTATTGCCTCCCACAAGTTCACTGCCGATTCTGACAACTTGAGATTTCCTTTTCATCACATTTCTATCCTTTTATTAAACGAATAATATCGTTATATGTTACGAATACAATTAACAGCATTAAAAACATAAAACCTATCCAGTGAATAAATCCTTCTTTTTCAGGATCAAGCGGTTTTCTTCTTACTGCTTCCACCAGAGAAAAGACTATTTTGCTTCCATCCAAAGCAGGTATGGGCAGCAAGTTAATTAAACCTAGATTAATACTTAAAAAGGCTGCAAAGTTTAAAACAAAAACTGAACCTATCTGAGCTACATCACCAACTAATTTTGTGATACCTACCGGACCTGCCAGATCATTTACTGATGCTCCTCCGCTAACCAACTGCCATAATGATTGCAGGAGCATAACTGTCATAGTGTAGGTTTGGACAAATCCCATTTTTATTGCCGTAAAAATACTCTGCCTTTCATAATTAACTGAACTAATTATTCCAATGGTCGGCTTTTCATTGCCCTCCGTTTTAATAGGAACCATCTCAAAAGTTAAAGTTTTGCTATCCCGTTTAATATCTAATTGTAGTATCTGTCCTTCGGGGTTAGCGGCTATTCCCGCAGTAAGTTCGTTCCAGGTGGATACTTCAATATGATTTACTGACAAAACCCGGTCCCCTTCCAGGAGACCTGCTTCTGCAGCAGGATTACCGTCCATTACTCTGCCGATAATTGGATCTTCAATTGGTTGCGGTATTCCAATTGCCGCATATATTAAAATGAAGATTACTACTGCCAGTACAAAATTCATAAAAGGTCCGGAAAAAGAGACTAGCATTTTTTCCCAGGGAGTTCTGCTGTTGAAACCAAGGGGATCTTCATTATCTCCCATCTCTTCACCGGCCATGCGGACAAATCCTCCCAGAGGAATAAGCCGCAGGGAATATTCTACACCATCCCGCGTAGTAGAAAACAATTTATAGCCAAACCCCAGACTAAATTCATAAACTGGTATGCCAATTCGACGGGCGGTAACAAAATGGCCCCACTCATGAGCCAATACCAAGACAGCAATTATTGCCAAAGTAATAAGTATACTCATTTAATTATCCTCCCTTACTTATAAGGTATTCACTGAATTCCCGCGCCCACTTATCCGCCTGCATAATGTTAGTAAGGTTGAGGGCATCCATATTTTCGTGCTTATTCATTACTGTTTCAACTATTAAAGGTATACGGGTAAACTTTAAACGACGCATCAGGAAACTGTTTACAGCTACTTCATTAGCAGCGTTCATGACTGCCGGTAATGTTCCCCCTGTTTTACCTGCATTATAAGCCAGGCTCAGCGAAGGAAATTTATCAAAATCAGGTTTAGCAAAAGTAATCTGGCTTAAATTCAAGGGGTCCAGATGACTGGCCGGTGAATTATGTCTTAGAGGATAACTTAATGCATACTGTATTGGTATCCTCATATCCGGGACTCCCAAATGGGCCAGAAAAGAACCATCTGCAAATTCTACCATAGAGTGAATTATACTCTCTTTTTGGATTACTACTTTGATCTTTTCATAACTGGCGTTGAATAAATGATGTGCTTCAATAACTTCCAACCCTTTATTCATCATAGTTGCTGAATCTATGGTAATCTTAGGCCCCATAGCCCAATTAGGATGTTTTAACGCCTGTTCCACGTTAACCCGCTCTAGTTCTTCGTAACTACTGTCTTTAAAAGGTCCCCCTGAAGCGGTCAACCAAATTTTTTTTACCGCTTTATCCTGACCGTTAAGACATTGAAAGATAGCGGAATGTTCGCTGTCAACCGGGATAATTTCTATACCGTTATTAGCAGCCATTTGCATCACTATTTCTCCGGCGGCAACTAAAGTCTCCTTGTTGGCCAGTGCTATCTTTTTACCGGCCTTAATAGCTGCCAGGGTCGGCAAAATTCCTATAGCACCACTCAAAGCTATTAATATGATATCTGCCTCATCCATTGCCGCCAACTCACTTAAACCATCTGTACTGCAGATCAATTTTGTATCACTGCTGACAGTATTTTTCAAACAATTATAAGCATGATTATCGTTAACCGCTACTGCTAAAGGATTATATTTCCTTATCTGTTTATCTATTATTTCCCACTCGTCTTTGGCTGCCAGACCTGTCACTATAAACTTATCACTATGTAAATCAATAACTTCCAAAGCCTGAGTACCAATAGAACCAGTAGAGCCTAAAATGACTATTCTGGTTTTGTTTTCTGCCATCATTAAATTCTCCTCCGCAATATGCCATTAAAAATTCCTGCCTGGTAACAGGCAATTATTATAACCATCAGAACTGGTCCGGCAATCATACCTGCCACACCGCCTAATTTTAATCCGATATATAAGGACATCAAAGTTGCCAGTGGATGTAGTCCTATGTTGTCACCAACAATTTTAGGCTCAGCAAATTGGCGTACGGCTGAAATGATGATATAGAGAATAAGTAAACTTACACTAATTTTAGTATGGCCTGCCAGCAACTCCCAAATTATCCACGGAACAAATAAAGTGCCCGGACCCAGGATTGGCAAAATATCTAAAAGGCCTGTTAAGATACCGATAGTTAGGAAATACTCAATGCCTAATATTTTAAGACCTATGATAGTAATGATTCCTGTTATAGATATTAATATACTGTATGCCTTGAAAAACCCGGCCAGAGCCTGAAATAACTGAGCGAATATCTGCCTGGTTTGCGACTGAGCTGCAGAAGGAATAAAACTAAATATAAAAGTTTTTATGAGGGCCCGGTCTTTTATAATTAAATAGGTAGCAACAGTTGCTATCATGATAAAAATAAACATATTTGGCAGCGCAGTTAATACTTGCACCATGCTGTTAACAGTAGTCTCCATAAAAGACTTCAAAAGTATAGTGATACTTTCCAAATTATCCTGCAATGCTTCCTGCACCTCCAATGGCAGGTCCAGTTGTAAATAAAATATTCTAAAATCACTAATAGCTGTAATAAACTGGTTAATAGCCTGATCACTATATGACATCATTTTAGGGTATAGTCCTGATATTTCTTCAATTATCTTTACAATTAAGGCTGAAACAATATAAAAAAAGCCGCCTACGGCTAAAATCAGGCTGACTAATACTGCCCAACTCCGTTTTAATTTTATCTTAATTTCAAAAAAGTTAACGACTGGTTCAATTAGAACTGCTATAACTAAGGCGATAATAAAAGGCATCAATAAAACCGGCAATTTGACCAATATGGCTCCAAATAATGGAAATACATAAATAAACAGGAAATAAACAGCTACTAAAGCTAAAACTCCTATTGATAGTTTTACTAGAAGTTTTAAATATTTTTGTAATTCAGGCTCCAAGCGAGCACCTGCTTTCACTTAATTAATAAATAAAAACCAATAATAAAATACCAGTGGAACCACTAGTAAAAAACTATCGAATCGGTCTAAAATACCTCCGTGACCGGGAATTATTTTACCTGTATCCTTTACTTCAAAATAGCGTTTGATTCCCGAAATAAAAAGAT
Organism: uncultured Syntrophomonas sp.; assembly: GCA_964563125.1. Lineage (GTDB taxonomy): Bacteria > Bacillota > Syntrophomonadia > Syntrophomonadales > Syntrophomonadaceae > UBA1368. The sequence continues at coordinate 17,745 of CAZLVY010000001.1, forward strand.
CACCAAATTGAGCCATAATACTAGCAAGTATACCTAATAATATAACATATGCCCAAAATTTTATTTCCATTGCTGTTAATATAAAAAATAGAACTGCTGTAATACCTGACAGTAATATACTGCCGATTGCTCCTTCCCAGGTCTTATTGGGGCTGAGCAATGGCGCCATTTTATGTTTACCAAAAAAACGCCCGCCAAAATAACCGCCCGTATCACTGGCCCAGGTTAACAAGAGTGCTAATAAAACAGCCAGTGAACCATTTTCCAAATCCCCCATCCTAATAGCAAAACTGAACAAAAATCCCAGGTAAAAAGCGCCGAAAAAGGATAAGGCAACATTAATAACTCTTAACTTCGGGTATTTGAATACTGCAACGATAGCGGTAATTACTACTAATAAAAATAAGCCGGGATAGAACCATTCTCCGGTTTGATGGGAAAATAACCAAAAGATTAGTAATAAATAGCCTGGTATAATTGGGGGGATATAATTTTTATGGCGCATCATTTGTGAATACTCATAAAAAGCAAGCAAGGCTAACAGTAAGACAAATGCTTGCCAAAACAGACCACCCGCATAAATGACAGCAAATATAATGCCTATTCCAACTATGGCGCTTAATATTCTCGTTTTCAGCATAAACTCTTCCTGCCCTTAGTATTTTACTTTAACCCACCAAATCTTCTCTCTCTTTGCTGATAACTCCAAATTGCATTCATAAGAACTTCCCTATTAAAATCAGGCCACATACAGGGGGTTATAAATAATTCTGTATAAGCTATCTGCCATAACATAAAATTACTTAAACGCATTTCTCCAGCAGTTCTTATCAGCAAATCAGGATCCGGTATATCATAAGTATATAGCAGACTGTTTAATAAATCTTCATCTATATTGGCTACTTCAATTTCGCCATTTTTAGCTTGCGTCGCTATTAATTTTACAGCACGAAGAATTTCCTTGCGGGAACCATAGTTTAAGGCGATATTAAAAACCATACCAGTATTATCATTAGTCATTGCCAGTGCTTCATTTATACTGCTGATACACAATTTAGGCAAAGAAGCATAATCCCCGGTTATCTTTATTTTTATATTATTTTTATGTAATTCGGCGATTTCTTTGTCAATATATTCAACTAACAATTGCATTAGATAATTTACTTCTTCTACTGGCCTTTTCCAATTTTCCGTGGAAAAAGCATAAACCGATAAAACAGGTACTTTTACTTCAGCACAAGTCTCAACCGCCCTTTTCAACGCTTGCATACCAGCTTTATGCCCCAAAGTGCGAGGCATGTATTTTTTTTTAGCCCAGCGTCCATTGCCATCCATAATAATAGCTATATGGTAGGGTATATTATTCAGATCAACCATCTTTTCGTAATCTTTATTATTCAAATCGTTGTACTCCTTGTTCACTAAAGTACAAAACCCCCAAAAAAGGGGGCGTTTAATTAAGCCATTATAAATTGATAAAGGTTAAATATTGATGTCATTTTTAGACCTCCATTACATCTTTTTCCTTGGCATATAAAATGGCATCAATCTCTTTTACTCCTTTGTCGGTGATTTTTTGAATATCTTCATTGCCTTTTTTTTCTTCATCCTCGGATACCAGTTTCTCTTTTTCGGCTTGTTTAATCATATCATTAGCTTCGCGGCGGATATTCCTTACCGCTACTTTAGCTTCTTCTCCGCGTTTCTTAACTAATTTGACTAAATCTTTACGTCTCTCTTCAGTCAATTGGGGTATTGCCAAACGGATGACATTGCCATCATTTGAGGGATTAATCCCCAAGTCAGATTTCATAATAGCTTTTTCAATATCGGCAATACTATGTTTATCCCAGGGCTGAATCACTAATAATCTAGCCTCAGGCACAGTTATATTCGCCAATTGATTCAAAGGTGTCGGTTCTCCATAGTAGTCAACCATAATTTTATCCAACATACCTGGATTAGCTCGCCCGGCTCTCAGTGAAGCCAACTCTTTAGTTAAATGCTCAATTGCTTTTTTCATTCTATCCTCAGAATCTTGTGCAATTTCCTTGATCATTAACCTTACCTCCCTACATAAGTCCCTATATTCTGTCCCTGAACAGCTTTTAATATATTACCATTCCTGGTCAGGTCAAAGACGATAATAGGTATGCCATTATCCATGCAAAGTGATGCAGCAGTTGAATCCATTACTCCCAGACCTTTGTTAAGCACTTCAATATATTGTAACTCATTAAACTTGACAGCATTAGGATTCTTCAGCGGATCTGAATCATAGACCCCATCAACTTTTTTGGCCATTAAAATAACTTCAGCCTCTATCTCAGCAGATCTTAAAGCAGCAGCAGTGTCAGTAGAAAAATAAGGATTACCCGTACCAGCGGCGAAAACCACTACCCGTCCTTTTTCCAAATGACGTATAGCCCTTCTTCTTATATAGGGTTCTGCAACTTCTTTCATCTCGATAGCTGACATGACGCGGGATTCCATTCCTTCCTTTTCCAGAGCATCCTGCAGAGCCAAAGAATTGATGACGGTAGCCAGCATTCCCATATAATCGGCTGTAGCTCTATCCATTCCCTGAGCACTACCAGCAACCCCCCGCCATATATTACCTCCACCTACTACTATTGCAACTTCAACACCAATTTTGACTACTTCAACAACTTGCCTGGCAATAGATGACATTATATTATTGTCTATACCATAACCAGATTCGCCTGCCAGAGCCTCTCCACTAACTTTTAATACAATTCTTTTGTACTTGGAAGCTTTCAAAAAAGTACCTCCTAGCTGCTTTTAATAAAGCTATTATTTAATCTGTGACATTACTTCGGCAGCAAAATCAGTCTTTTCTTTTTCAATACCTTCACCTACTTCGAAGCGGGCAAATCTGCGTACAGAAATGTTTTCACCAAGTTTTGCAATGTTTTCATGGATTAATTCCTGAACAGTCTTATCAGGATCTTTAATAAATGGTTGTTCCAACAAGCAATTTTCCTTAAAGTACTTTTCTATACGGCCTTCAACCATTTTATCTACAACTTTTTCTGGTTTTCCTTCTTCTAATGCTTGAGCTCTAAGAACTTCTTTTTCATGCTCGATAAGATTTACTGAAACTTCTTCACGAGATATAAATCCCGGGTTTGATGCCGCTATTTGCATGGCAATATCATATGCTAATTGTTTAAACTCATCAGTCTTAGCCATAAAATCAGTTTCACTGTTAACCTCTACCAGGACACCAATACGCCCTCCACCATGAATGTAAGAGGTGGTTATCCCTTCACTGGCTGCTCTGCTTGTTTTTTTGGCCGCTTTGGCTAAACCTTTAGTTCTTAATTCATCAATAGCCTTTTCAATATCTCCCTCAGTCTCAACCAGGGCTTTTTTACAATCCATCATTCCAGCTCCAGTTCTTTCCCGAAGCTCTTTCACCATCGCTGCTGTTACCACGATTAATAACCTCCTAATAAATTAATCAAATAGTTATGTTCAAAAAAAGGGGGTGTGTTAGGAAAACCCTATTCACCCCCTTCGCTAACTTCTATGCAGTAACCTGTTCGCCTTGCCTGGCTTCCAGCACGGCATCTGCCATCTTGGATGAAATCAGTTTCACTGCTCTAATTGCATCATCATTACCAGGGATGACATAATCAATTTCGTCAGGATCACAATTAGTATCAACAATAGCTACCACTGGTATACCTAATTTACGAGCTTCTGCTACCGCTATTCTCTCTTTGCGGGGATCAACTATAAAAATTGCACCCGGCAGCTTATCCATGTCTTTGATACCGCCTAAAAATCTTTCCAGACGTTCTCGTTCATTTACAAGCTTTGCCACTTCTTTCTTACTTAAAACTTCAAAAGCACCGTCTTCTTCCATCTTCTCCAGTTCCTTTAGACGGAATACACGTTTTCTGATAGTTTTGTAGTTGGTTAACATACCACCTAACCATCGCTGGTTAACAAAGTACATACCACATTTTAGTGCTTCATCCTTAATAGTTTCCTGAGCTTGTTTCTTAGTTCCTACAAAAAGAACTCCTTTTCCATCGGCAGCAACACTCTTAATAAAATCATAGGCTTCAGTAAATTTTTTAACAGTCTGCTGCAGGTCAATGATGTAGATGCCATTCCTCTCCATATAAATGTAGGTGGCCATCTTGGGGTTCCATCTGCGTGTCTGGTGTCCGAAATGCACTCCTGCTTCCAGAAGTTGCTTCATAGTAATTACCGACACCAACAACACCTCCTTTCAGTTTTAATCCTCCGCTGCTTCATCCTTCTTAAAAACTATTGCTAGCACTGTTTAAGAAGTCCACCGGCGTGTGTAATCACCATCACATAATATACCATATAATATCGATTTGATGCAATAATTATCCCCTATTCAATCTTATTATAATGATACTAACATATTAATTCAGTCGCTTTTTCTGATTAATTAGTTAAGAATTATGTCAACTTATCAATTATAAAAAAAAAGCTAGCTTAAAAGCTAGACTTAAATTAATACTGCTAATTATTTTTTTTTAATTCAGCAATAAGATAATCATTTAAGACTTTGATGTAGGTGCCCTTCATTCCCAATGACTTTGATTCTATAACACTGGCACTCTCGAATTTCCGCAAAGCACTGACAATGACTGAACGGGTTATCCCGACTTTATCAGCAATACGACTGGCAATCAGCAAACCTTCTGTGCCATCTAATTCTGCCATTATATGTTCAATAGCTTCCCTTTCAGAATATGAAAGAGTAGCCAGCGCAATTTGTACTGAGGCTTTTTTCCTGGCTTCTTCTTCAATTCTTTCTGTCCGCATTCTCATTATTTCATTGGCAACAACAATAGCTCCGTATTCTGCCAGTACTATTTCCTCTTCAGTAAATTCACGGTTTTCACGCATTAGAATTAAAGTTCCAACTCTTCTGGCACCACCAAAGACTGGAGTAATAGACCATATCCTGGTTGAACAATCACAGGTAACATTATTGGGATTGAAGAAGCATTTGCGCCCATCTTCTAAAATCATATTAGTCTTGGTTTCTTGTATATTGGTCAACTCCTGATTAAAGCTTTCAGGGAATCTTTCCGCATGATTCATTAAGTCTTCAACTGCACTGCATTTTGCATCATCACTAAATGCATAACCACCTATTTGACCTCTGCGGCCAACAATAAATACACTACATTCTAAATTTTCTGCCAATACTTTCGCCATTTCAAAATAATCTACTGAAGATTGACCAATCTTTTTCAGTATTTTATTTATCGATCTTGATTTTTCTAATAAACTCTTTTCCATTAAATAACCTCCTACAATATGTATCTGCTAAGATCATCATCTTCAATAATTTCTTTTAATTTGTCAGTAACAAAAGAAAGATCAATTAATATTTCCTGCCCTTGCATATTAGGTGACTCAAAAAGAAGATCTTCTAAAACTTTTTCCATAATAGTATGCAATCGACGCGCTCCTATATTTTCAGTTTTAGCATTTACATCAAAGGCAATTTGAGCTAAATAGTCTATCGCTTCTTCGCTAAAAATTATTTTGACCTTTTCCGTAGCAAGTAATGCCGTGTATTGTTTAATCAACGAATTGTGCGGTTCTTGTAAAATCTTTTTCAAATCTTCCTTTTTCAAGCTATCTAATTCCACTCTGATTGGAAATCTGCCCTGCAGTTCAGGAATTAAATCTGACGGCTTACTAGTATGAAAAGCTCCGGCCGCAATAAATAAAATATGATCTGTTTTTACCGGTCCATATTTAGTAACAACTGTTGCTCCTTCTACAATAGGTAATATGTCTCTTTGTACCCCGCCTCGCGAAACATCAGGTCCATAGGCCCCATCCCGACTGGTAATCTTATCAATCTCATCTAAAAATATTATACCGTCTTCTTCAGCTCTATTAATCGCTATTCTATAGACTTCGTCCATGTCGATTAAAAGCTGCGCTTCTTCGTAGGTTAATATCTTTCTTGCTTCAGCTACTGAGACTTTACGCTTTTTTTTCTTTTTAGGCATGAGATTACCAAACATGTCTTGCAGATTTATGCCCATTTCTTCAACACCCGAACCAGAAAAAATTTCCATAAATGAAGGTTTCTTTTCCTCTACCTCAATTTCAATTATTTCTTTTTCCAATTCCAGACGGGTTACTTTTTGTTTTATAATCTCTCTTTTTTGCTGAATTTCCTGAACGCGATAATCATACTCTTCTTCTTTATTTTCGTTCGTTTCAGTATTGTGCCCCAGCAACAATTCAAAAGGATTTTTGGGCGATTTCTTTTTTTTGGGGAGAGGTATTATGTAATTGACTATTCTTTCCTCGGCCAAATCTTTCCCTTTACTTTCCACCTCCTCGTATTTCTCCATCTTCGCCATGCGAATCGATGTTTCAATTAAGTCACGTACCATCGAATCTACATCCCGACCGACATACCCAACTTCAGTAAATTTACTGGCTTCTACTTTGACAAAAGGTGCCTTAACCAATTTTGCCAGACGCCGCGCAATTTCAGTTTTACCTACTCCGGTGGGTCCTATCATAATAATGTTTTTCGGATATATTTCATCCCGCATATCTTCAGGTAACTGCTTTCTGCGGTAGCGGTTCCGCAGTGCTATAGCAACAGCTTTTTTGGCTTCCTTTTGACCGATAATATGTTTTCCCAGTTCCTGGACTACTTCCTGAGGTGTAATGTTATACATTGCCAACCTCCTCTCGATCAGCATCAATAATTTCCATTGTTATGTGATCATTAGTGTATATACAAATTTCAGAAGCTATTTTAAGTGCCTCATACGCAATTTCCGGTGCCGTCAAATCAGTAAACTTAATAAGTGCTTTAGCTGCCGCCAGAGCATATGATCCTCCGGAACCAATCGCAGTAATAGCATCATCAGGTTCAATTACTTCACCAGTACCGGAAATAATAAGAATTTTTTCAGTGTCGGCAACGATAAGCAAGGCCTCCAACCGCTGCATTGTCCTGTCTGTTCGCCAATCTTTAGCAATATCTACCGCTGCTTTGGTCAGATTCCCTCCTGATTGTTTCAGCTTTTCTTCAAATTTACTAAATAGTGTAAAAGCATCCGCTACAGCACCCGCAAAGCCGGCTATCACCTTGCCATCATATAGTCTTCGTATTTTAGTAGCATTATGTTTCATAATAGTATTTTGGCCAAATGTTACCTGTCCGTCTCCGGCAATAGCAGTTTTATTATTTTTCCTGACTGCCACAATTGTTGTTCCTCTAAACATTATTACCTCCGCGGATGTGTATTGTTATAAATGATTTTGATATTGTCTTTGGTTAAATGGGTATAAATCTGCGTAGTTGACAATTTTACATGTCCCAATAATTCTTGTACCGATCTTAAGTCTGCGCCATTATTTAATAAATGCGTAGCAAATGAGTGTCTAAGTGTATGAGGGCTTATTTTTTGATTTAAAGCTATAGCATTAACATATTTATTCAGTACATCCCGTACCGCTCTGCTTGACAGACGACCACCGAATCTATTTAGAAAGACGGCATCAATTTCGCTGTCACTATCCTGTTTAATAAAAAACGGTCGGCTTCTTTTTAGATATAACTGCAGAGCCTCTTTGGCTTTTCTGCCCAGAGGTACCAATCGTTCTTTATTTCCTTTTCCGTATACTTTTATATATTCTTCCTGAAAATCCAGCTTACTTATATCAAGCCCTACTAATTCGCTGACCCTTATTCCCGAAGCGTAAAGGGTTTCTAAAATAGCTTTATCCCTGATGCCAGAAGGTTTGGTTAAATCTGGCGCCTTCATCAGCATATCAATTTCCTGATTATATAAAAACTTGGGCAGTTTTTTTTCTTGTTTTGGTGTTGATACTGCCGCAATAGGATTTTCCGCTAATATATTTTGACGGCATAAATATCTGACAAAAGACCTCAGTGCCGCAAGTTTTCTGGCAGCAGTTGCCTTACTAAATCCCATGTTTTGAATGCAGGCCAGATATTCTCGTACTGATTTATGATTTAAGGTATCATTTGCCAACTGTTCGACAGGTTGCTTTTCTTTTTCCGCAAGAAATTGAAAAAACTGAATTAGATCAGTTTTATAACTAATTATGGTTAGTATTGAAGCACTTTTTTCAACTCTTAAATGATTTAGAAAGCTATCAATATGTTGAAACAGCATATTTTACTCACTCCTGATAAAAATCGTAGCATAATATGCATTATTTTACAACAACTCCATAAACAATTCTGAATATTTGCTAATGTCCGCTAATGCTCTTTCGGTATAGGCAGCATACCGTTGTTCTTTATTCCTTATCCTTCGTGTTAAAGGAGGAAATAATCCAAAATTAGAGTTAACTGGTTGGAAGTTTTTGGCATCTGAATTGGTAATAAAATTAATTAAAGCTCCAATCATAGTATTGCTTGACAATATTACCGGTTCTTTTCCCTGCAGTAGATTTATAACATTAACAGCGGCAATTATTCCGGTAGCGGCAGATTCCATGTATCCTTCCACTCCGGTAATCTGACCGGCAAAAAATATCTGATCATTACCTTTGAACTGTAGAGTTGGTTTTAGCAAGTTGGGACTGTTAATATAAGTATTGCGATGCATAACCCCATATCTAACAAATTCTGCTTGCTTAAGTGCCGGGATCAAACGGAAAATTCTGTCTTGCTCTCCCCAGCGCAGTCTGGTTTGGAATCCAACTAAACCATATATCTGCCCTGCCTTATCTTCTTGTCGTAATTGCAGTACTGCATATGCGGGCTCATTCTCTTCTGGATTTGTCAGTCCCACTGGTCGCATTGGTCCGTAACATAATGTCTCTTTTCCTCTGCGAGCCATTATTTCTATTGGCATACAAGCATTAAAAAACAATTTTTTATCGATACTGTGGCCTTCACTTATATCAGCATTTATTAAATTTTGATAAAACTCCTCATATTCAACCTCACTTAAAGGACAGTTATAATAATCATCTGTCCCTTTCCCATAACGTGATGCTTTATAAGCTTTAGTCATATCAATACTTTCTACAGTAACGCTTGGGGCTACCGCATCGAAAAAAAATAGATTCTGCTCTCCCCCCAGTAAAGTTATATTTTGGCTCAGAGCATCTGAGGTAAGCGGGCCGGTTGCAATTATGGAAATATCATCAGCAGGAATTTCAGTTACTTCTGAGCGAATTATTTTAATATTGGGATGAATACTTATCTGGGCGGTAACCAGTTCGGCAAATAACTCCCTGTCAACTGCCAGTGCAGATCCTGCTGGAACTCTGGCTTTATCTGCACATAAAAGTAAAAGAGAACCGAAGGTCCTCATTTCTTTTTTAAGTAATCCCTGGGCTGTATTTTCCAACTCGGACTTTAAGGAGTTGCTGCAAACCAACTCACCTAAATTACTGGTCTGATGTACGGGAGTGGTTTGATTAGGCCGCATTTCCCATAAATTGACTTGAATCCCTGCTGAGGCTATCCGGTAGGCAGCTTCACAACCTGCCAACCCTCCTCCGATAACATTTACCCTAGTCAAGATTGGACCCCATTTCTTTTTTATATTTGCATTCTTTATTTTGACAAATAATCTGATTTTCCTTGGTTTTGGCTGGAACTTCTACCATCGCATCACCACACTGCGGACATTTCTCTCCGGTTGGTTTATTCCAGGAACGGAATGAACATTCAGGATAACCTTTACAACCATAAAATTGTCGGCCTTTTTTTGATTTTAAGGAAACTATCGGTTGACCACATAGCGGACATGCCACTCCTATAACTTCGTTCATAGATTCTGTATGACGACATTCAGGGAATCCTGAACAGGCTAAGAACTTACCAAACCTACCGTACTTTATTAACAGAGGTTTGCCGCAATTGGGACAGTCTTTACCAGCCTCTTCTTCTTTAATTTGAATTTTCTCCACCACTGCCTGAGCCTTGGCTAAATCCTTCTCGAAAGGCAAATAGAAATCTTTTATTACTGTTTTCCAATTCATTTGCCCATCTTCTATTTGATCTAATTCCTCTTCAAGTTTGGCGGTAAACTCAACTTCCAGAATGCCGCCGAAATATTCCTTAAGTAAATCAGTGACAATGAAACCTAATTCAGTAGGGGCAAATTGCTTGTTTTGCCGTTCTACATAAAAGCGTTTAATGATAGTATCGATAATAGGTGCATAAGTACTGGGTCTGCCAATGTTTTTCTCTTCCAGTAATTTGACCAGACTGGCCTCACTAAATCTTGAGGGGGGTTGGGTAAAATGCTGCTGCGCATTAGTTTTAACTAACTTAATTTTCTGGCCTTTGCTAAGCTCTGGAATAGGATTTTTAATTTCATCTTCATCAGCATCATTATAGACTTTCTTGTAGCCTAAAAATTTAATGGTCGAGGAGTTAGCTTTAAGCCCGTAAATCCCTGCCTTGATATCAACTGTTTTAGTGTCATATACTGCCGGTGTCATCTGGCTGGCGACAAATCTATCCCAGATTAATTTATAAAGACGGTATTGGTCACGACTTAAAAATGGTTTCACTTTTTCGGGAAGGCGAAAAACAGATGAAGGCCGAATTGCTTCATGAGCATCCTGGGCACCTTTTTTATTGGTAAATACATTATGCGTATCAGGAGCATATTTTGGTCCATAGGTTTGCTTTATTAAGTCTGCGGCTTCTTGCTGGGCTGCTTGTGAAATGCGGGTTGAATCAGTACGCAAATAGGTTATTAAGCCAACTGTCCCTTCAGGTCCAATAGCTAAACCTTCATAAAGCTCCTGTGCCACCTTCATGGTTCTTTTGGAAAAAAAGTTTAATTGCTTGGCTGCTTCCTGTTGTAATGTACTGGTAATAAAAGGTGGATTAGCTTTGCGTCTTTTTTCTTTGGTTTCAATTTTAGTTATGGTAAATTTACTTTTTTTAAGGTATTTTTCTAAAACTTCTTTTTCTTCACTATTTTTTATGATGTTAATTTTTTGGTCATTTACTGTTGCTAACTTAGCAGTAAATTCATGTTTCTCATCGGTTAGAATAGCTTCTACAGTCCAATACTCTTCAGGAATGAAAGCATTTATCTCCCGTTCTCTTTCACAAATAATTCGCATGACTACCGATTGTACACGCCCCGCACTAAGTCCTTTGCGAACCTTGCTCCATAACAAAGGGCTAAGATTATAGCCTACCAGGCGGTCCAAAACTCTCCTGGCTTGCTGAGCATTAACTCTGTCTATATTTACATTGCGCGAATGCTTAATAGCATTTTTAACTGCATCTTTAGTAATTTCATTAAATTCAATACGACATTTAGAACCGGCTGGTATTTTGATAGCATTTTGTATATGCCAGGCAATAGCTTCGCCTTCACGGTCCGGGTCAGTTGCCAGAAGTACTTTAGAAGCTTTTTGTGATTCTTCTTTAATCTCTTTTAAAAGGTCTCCTTTACCTCTTATAGTTATATACTGCGGTTCAAAGTTATTTTCTACATCTATTCCTAATTTGCTTTTAGGCAAATCTTTAATATGACCTACAGAAGCTTTTACTTTATAACCTTTCCCTAAAAATTTTTCCAGTGTTTTGGCTTTTGCTGCCGATTCGACAATTACTAATGTTGGTCCCGCCAAACATATCACCTCTTCAGATTTGATTAATTTCTTAAAATATTTTTATATAGCTATTTCCGGGGAGAGATTTTATTATGCCTTCAAACTCAAGTTTAAGCAAAAGGGTACTTAGCATTCCTATATCAAGTCCAGTTTCCTCCAGAATACAATCAAAATGCTTGGATTGTGATTCAATACATTCTACAATCATTTCTTCATTATTATCAAGCATTAAAAGCTTTTGCTGTTTTATGTTGTTTTTTTCACTTTCATTATTAAAGAAGTATTCTTCTAATACATCCTCAACAGAAGTAACCAGCTTTGCTCCCTGTTTAATTAAATTATTTGTTCCAACACTGGTTTTACTGTTTATGGGACCTGGTACCGCAAAAACATCTCTGCCCTGTTCCAGAGCAAAATCGACCGTAATCAATGCACCGCTTTTTTCCATAGCTTCGATTACTATAACTCCACGGCTTAAGCCGGAGATAATTCTATTGCGGGCAGGAAAATTTCCTGGCTCTGGAGCAGTTCCCAATGGATACTCACTAAATACTAAACCCGTCTCACAAATCTGATTGAACATCTTAGTATTTTCCCGGGGATAAATAACATCAAGTCCACTGCCAAGAACTGCGATGGTATGTCCATTTCCCTCCAAGGCGCCCAACTGTGCCTCTGTATCAATACCGCGAGCCATCCCGCTCACAACTACTGTATTATTTTGCACCAGTTCCAGACCGAATTTTCTCGCTGCCATTTTACCATAAGAAGTAGCAGTGCGCGAGCCCACAACAGCTAAGCATAAATTATTTGCCAGGGTAATATCTCCTTTGGCGTAAAGTATATAAGGAGGGTTACTGATGTTACGTAATAATCGGGGATAGCTCTCATCTTCAAATGAAATTGCGTCAAAACCTTTTTCCTGGATTATTTGCCATTGTTTCTGCTGCTCCGCTTTTTGTCTTATATTTAATATTTCATTGATTACCTCAGGTGATAAATTCATTGTTTTGAGCTGCTCGCTTTCCGCTCTCAAACACAACTCAAAACTACCCAAAGTTGATTTGATATGCCATAAAGAGCGATTACCCAAACCTTTAATAGAATGAAGAGCACAAAGTGCCGACTTTTCATAATTGTTCATAATGAAACCTCAAATTATAAAATCTTAAAGTCATTGTTAGCATAAATTATCTTTATATGCAATAGAAATTTCTTCGTCATACCATTATTGTAAAATTATGACTAATATATTTTGGCATAATTTGCTTAGCTAATTTTTATTAGGGTGGGGAAAATTAATTGAAATTAAGTAATAAATTAAAGAAAGGAGATAATATTTATGTTTTTAGGAATGATGGACAGAAAAAATTCGCTTATGAAAAAAGTAATGGGTAAAAATAGGATTGATCCGGGGAATTTTAGTTTTTTAGAATC
>CAZLVY010000001.1:30903-90751 GCA_964563125.1 uncultured Syntrophomonas sp.
TTGTCAATGCGGACAGCTTTTGTAGTAATATTGCCCCATAAATCATGAACACGAACGGCAATATTTATAATATTCCGCGCTGGAATCTTTAAAATAATATCCAGACAGAGGGAATCATCAATTTTTTTGCTCTTTCTAAATATTTGTGCGTCCGAACAAAAATTTTTGCCATTATAATTTAGGTCTATTTCCCAAAAATAAATAAATGATGCTGGTGTTTTATATGTAATGTTACTCGGCAGTAATTGTGGTGAGAATGCCTTAATATTAATACTAATTTCTATCTCTTCATCAAATTTTTGTGTCTCATAAACTGCAATTTCCAATGATGAGTTGCTTTCATATAACTCTTTACTGATACTTTCATGCATAAATGGCTCGCTTTTATTCTGTATTAAGCGGCTTAACATAGTATCTATAGCCAACTGACTGGAATCACAGCAAAGCCACTGCCGATTCATTTGTTGACATACTGCGGCTGTAGTTCCTGAACCAGCATAAAAATCTGCTACTACACTTCCGGGATTACTGGCAGCAGCAACAATTCTTTTTATCAAGTTAAAAGGCTTTTGGGTAGGAAATTTTAAATTCTCTCGAGCAGTAGGGCTAAGTATTTTATTTATATCTACCCACCAATCCTGAAGATTGGCGCCTTTTTCATTTAATTTATATTTATCACCCTTAACTTTTGTAAGTCCCCTTTGAATGGTGCCTTCTGTGTATGGGCGATATTGAGGATTGAAAATGTAATCCGGTCCTTTAACATACCATAATATGACATCATGTTTTCTTTGAAAATTTCTTCCTGCCCCGCTTCCCCCGCTATAGCACCATACTATTTCATTTATAAAGGCCTCCGGAGTAAATATTTCATCTAAAAGCACTTTCACATAGTGACTTATATGAAAATCAAGATGCACAAATATGCTGCCATTATCCTTGAGCATTTTGTACATAGCTTTAAGACGGGGATAAACATGAGTTAGATAATTTTCACTGTCATAATTCCAGGTATCCTCAAATGCCAGGCGGGATATCGTTTGTTTACTGCCCTGACTTTCTATAACAGTTTTGGCATGATAGTTACTGGCACTCATGTAAGGTGGGTCTATATAAATCAAATCAATGGAGTTCTCATAACCTTCTTCAATTAATATTTCCATAAACTCAAGATTGTCTCCATGAAAGATTCTGTTCATAAGCCCCTGGTTTTTAATACGTTCTTGAATCTCAGGCAAAAACAGCGTCTTTTCCGTGAGTGGATTAGGGAATATAAAATCTCTTCTGGTATCGGGACGTTCAGTTTCAATTGATAGAATATTTTTACCAGGCCAAATCAAAAACGGATTTTCTTTCATATTTTTACTTCCCCTCACAAAAAATGCTAAAAGACTTTAGTAAATTTTAACATAAAAAATAGTCCTGTAATAACAGGACCTGTAAAACACTCTTTAATTGTTTTTTCTTTGCAAAGTAATCAGGTTATCAGGTGTAAATGCAGGGTCGCTGGCAAAGAATTCTGCCGCAATTGGCATTAAAAGTGCGATAATTATGGCCATTAAGAATACTGTTATTAAATTGCGTCCCATTTTTATTCCCCTTCGTTAAGATTAAATATATTTTTTAAGCTGTTTTAAAGCGGCTTTTTCAAGCCTTGATACCTGAGCTTGAGAAATTCCAATCTCATCAGCTACTTCCATTTGAGTTTTACCGTGAAAAAACCTTAATGAGACAATATGTTTTTCCCGTTCATTTAGCTTTTTCATAGCTTCTTTTATGGTTATCTCTTCCAGCCATAATTCGTCAGTATTTTTATCGTCACTAATCTGATCCATAACCAAAATTGGATCCCCGCCATCATTATAAATCGGTTCAAAAAGAGAAACCGGTTCCTGTATAGCATCCAGTGCAAAAACCACTTCTTCCCGCGGCACTTCCAGCTGCTCTGCAATCTGTGCAACAGTAGGTTCGGCTGAATTATCGGAAACCATTTTTTCTCTCGCCTGCAAAGCTTTATAGGCTATATCACGCAAAGAACGCGATACTCTGACTGCATTGTTATCCCGCAGGTAACGCCTTATTTCTCCAATGACCATTGGTACTGCATAAGTTGAAAAACGTACATTTTGACTTAAATCAAAATTATCGATTGCTTTGATTAATCCTATACAACCAACCTGGAATAAGTCATCTACAAATTCACCGCGGTTGGAAAATCTCTGAATTACACTTAAAACTAAGCGTAAATTACCCTGAATGAGAGTTTCCCTGGCTTCTAGCCGCCCCGATTGCAACTGGGTAAAAAGTTTACGCATTTCTTCATTTTTTAGCACTGGAAGCTTGGATGTATTTACACCGCATATTTCTACTTTGTTTATCAATACCATTACCCCTTCCCCCGCTAAATTATGTTATAACGAGCAGCTATTACTTCTGGTTGTTATTTATTATTAGAATTATTTACTTAACTGAAAAATATTATTCGATTATTCTTAAATAACCAAAAAGAAATAAGCCCCCAAAATGAGGCTTATATAAATAATCCTTGTATTTTAATCAGGTTATTCTAGTTTCCTTATTTCCCTTTGCAATCTTTTTAAAATCCTTTTTTCCAGACGGGAAATATATGACTGTGATATTCCTAATATATCAGCAACTTCCTTTTGGGTTTTCTCATTGCCATCTCCCAATCCAAAACGTAATTGTACTATGGTTTTCTCCCTGATATTAAGCTTGTGCATTGCCTGCCACAACAAGCCTTTTTCAACTTCGCCTTCTATTTTTTTGTATATCATATCCCCTTCTGTTCCAAGGACATCGGACAATAATAATTCATTGCCGTCCCAATCTACGTTCAAAGGCTCATCAAGTGAAACTTCCACCCGATTTTTTAAATTGCGTCTCAGGTACATTAAAATCTCATTTTCAATACATCTGGATGCATACGTAGCTAACTTAATATTTTTTTTGGGTTCAAAAGTATTTACTGCTTTTATTAATCCAATGGTCCCTATTGAAACCAGGTCTTCGATATTAATGCCGGTATTTTCAAATTTTTTAGCTATGTATACTACTAATCTAAGATTATGTTCAATTAAAGTTGCCTTAACCGCCATATCACCCTGGTCCAACCTGTTAATCAAATCATATTCTTCGCGCTCACGCAGTGGTGGAGGTAATACTTCAGTTGAGCCGATATAATGAATATAATGCGGCATTTTTTTCCTGATATAAAGACGTGCCAAATATAACCGCCAATTCTTTAAAAAGTACCAAATTTTTTTCATATAACCCTCCTATCCGTTTTGCACTATTTCGGCAGGTACCAACATTTGATAATGCCCTTCAAGACTTAGATTATCCTGATAAACAGCTACAATTAGGTTTTTGTGATTAATTATTTTGTTACCCAAATTAAGTTTAATTTCATCAGCGCGAAATCCTAGTAACAAACCATTATGACGGCCAATGGAGCTGAAAGGTATTATTCTTAATTTCCCTGACCAACTACTATTGGCAGCTGAAGATAATAGATCATTTTCATTAAACCCGCTCTCAAAAGCAGCACTTAAGTCTACCGGTAAATATTTTTTCAGCCAGGAATATTCTGCAATTATTACTGGTCGGTTAGTTAAAGGATCACGCAACATGTTACCAGTATCCAAAAAACCGCTGCCGGAGCATGTTTGGTTATCAAACCTGATTTCAACCATCAAATTGAGTAAACCGGGAATGATTTTGGTAAACAGATATTGTTGACCCCGCCATCCTAACCATATTGCAATAGCTATACCTGCCAAAAGCCATAATACTGAAAGGTTATTTCCTTTTTGATAGCCGGTTGTCAGTGAAGATAACCCCGTAATGGCACCGGCAACTACAAAATTAATCCCATAAAAATAAAGAAAAGCTTTTTTTAAATCACTCCAATTTTGGGGATAAAAAGCCAGCAAAATCAACAAAAATGAAAATAATATTTTAAGCGGTAAACTATACCACAGGGTGAAAGAAAAAAATAAAAAACCGACTGCATATATTGCACCTATTAAAGCTGTTGTTAATATTCTGACCTTGGTAAATTTTAGCCCGGATAGCTTCGCAGTAGTCCAAAGAATAAACGCATCCATAACAAAATTTATAATCAAAGTAAGATCAGCATATACTTTATTTCCGGTCAATCTTATCACCCGGTTCTATGTTATATCAAATAGATATCTTTCCATAAATATGCTGGCAAAAAAGCAACAATGTATTATAAATTATACCAATTCGATACTTACATAATTTGTAGTTTGCTGACAGTAAAATTCGTGACTTTATCTAATATAAAACAAAAAACCGACCATCTATTGATGATCGGTTCAGACCGTCGAAAAAAGCCAATAGCAACTTTATTAGTATCGCGTGCGATACATTGTAGTGCCCTTGGGTGCTGCGTTAATTCGGAAGTGCCGTTCAATCGACGTACCTCATGTACGCCTCAATCACGGCCCTTCCGATTGCCTTGCTCTTGACCTTTTTTGCTCGCTCTGTCAGGATGTCGGTTTATTTACGTCTTAAGAATGGTGGTATTTCTATATCGTTTCTATCCAGATAAGGTGGGGGTGATTCGACTCCTTTAAGACGTGTATTTTCTTTTATAGGTTTAGCAGGATTATTAAAGCCGGTAGCTATAACCGTGACTCTAACTTCATCACCCAGACTTTCATCAATATTGGCGCCGAAAATAATATTAGCTTCCTCGTCGGCTGCAGTATGTATTATTTCTGCCGCCTCATTAATTTCAAACAAAGTCAGATCGCTGCCGCCGGTAATATTAAATAGAACTCCCTGGGCTCCTTCTATTGAAGTCTCCAGCAAAGGACTGGAAATTGCCAGGCGGGCTGCTTCTGCTGCTCGTCCTTCTCCACTGGCTCTGCCTATTCCCATTAATGCCGAGCCAGTATTTTGCATGATAGTTTGCACATCCGCAAAATCACAATTTATCAGACCAGGTACGGCAATTAAATCAGAAATTCCTTGCACGCCCTGGCGCAATATATCATCAGCAATCTTAAAAGCATCGTTAAATGCCGTATGTTTATCAACTACTTGCAATAAACGGTCATTAGGAATAGTTATAAGACTATCCACTTCTTCCCGTAATGTTTGAATACCTTGTTCTGCATTTAAATTCCTTTTTCGTCCTTCAAAAGAAAAGGGTTTGGTGACAACACCAACGGTAAGCGCCCCCAGCTCCTTAGCGATTTTAGCAATTATTGCTGCTCCTCCGGTACCAGTACCGCCTCCCATACCGGCAGTTACAAATATCATATCTGCGCCTTGCAGAGCTTTTCTAATCTCATCGGCATTTTCCTCAGCCGCTTTTCTCCCTACTTCCGGATCTGCACCTGCTCCTAAACCTTTAGTTAACTTTTCACCAGCTTGAATTTTTTTCTCAGCCTTGGAAAGAAATAATGCCTGTGCATCTGTATTTACTGCGATAAACTCTATTCCTTTGACACCAGCTTCAATCATTCTGTTTATAGCGTTGTTGCCGCCGCCCCCAATACCAATCACCTTGATATCAGCAAACTGTTGCATATCAACATCAAAATCTAATGGCATTAATCAATCTCCTCCATCCCTATCTGAATAAGTCTTTTAACCAAAATACTATTTTGTCAATAATTCCTGGTAATTGATGTTTTTCTTGATATTCCAACTCAATATATTGAGCTGCGTAAATAATTCCTCCCAAAACTGCTGCATTCTCGGGCTTATTAAAATCAACCAGTATACCTCTTAAATTTTCCGGGGTTCCTAAACGTACAGGTATATGTAAATAATTTTCAGTGAACTGAATTATGCCTGTAAGACTAGCTCCCCCGCCGGTTAAAACAATACCCCCAAATATCCTGTCAAGACAACCAAAATGGTTAAGTTCAGCATATACCATTTCCATAATCTCAACAACCCTGGCTGATATAATATCTGCAATTACTTCCTGTGATACTTGTTTCAGCTCACGCCCCTGTATGTTACGAACATCTATCATTTTGTCATGTTCAGCCATTTCAGGGCTGGCTACCCCATTAATAATTTTTATCTTATCTGCTTCTTCTAATGAAGTGCGTAAAACAATAGCTAAATCTTTAGTTATGTATTCTCCTCCAACCGGTATTACTGAAGTATATAAAATGCTGCCTTTTTCGAAAAAAGAAATATTAGTAGTGCCAGCACCAATATCAACTAAAGCAACTCCCATCTCCCGTTCATTGGGAAGCAGGACTGCTTCTGAAGCCAAAAGCGGGTTATAAATAATGCCATCAAGATTTAGGTTAATCCGGGCAGAACTTCGTTTAATATTTTGAATGGCTGCCAGAGCTGATAAAATGATCGCCACTTCACACTCGAGCCTGCTGCCCACCATTCCAACGGGATCTTTGACACCATCATAACCATCAACAATATATTGCCTCTCAACAGTATGTACTATTGCTTTGTCAGGAGGCATTCCTATATTGCGGGCAGATTGCAGAACTCTTTCTTTGTCATCCTGCGTAATTTCATAACTGGGATTGCCTATTGCTACGACGGCATGATTATTAACTATTGATATATTAACACCGGAAAAACCAACTGAAGCGCTTAAAATTTCAATTCCAGTAAGTCTCTCTAAGTTATTTAAACATTCATCAATTGCTTTGGCAGTACTTTCAATGTCAACTATACTGCCTTTGCGCAAACCAAGTGATGGCACATGAGTTACACCGAGAATATTTATATCATGACCGGCAAGGACTTCAGCCAATGCTGCTTTTATGGTACTGGTGCCTATATCAAGATTTACGACTATATTTCTTCTACTAATAAATCGCACACTCCTTAAATAAGCTTTACCTTTTTATACCACAAAGAGCTATATATTCCCTTTAATTAAATAAGATTTTATTTAGAACTTTTTCAATAGATATCGACGAATTATTGCTAAATTTTGAAATAATCTAACCCCGAAAACTACTACCGCTGCCAGATATAGTTCTACTCCCAGTCGGTCTCCAAGGTAGGCCAGACCACCAGCTAACAAGGTGTTAGTAATAAAGCCGGTAATAAATATAGTGTTATCGAATCCGTCTTCCATATAGGCTCTAATGCCTCCGAAAACAGAGTCTAAAGCTGCCAACACACCTATTGACATATATTTAGCGAAAACTAAGGGGAATAGTACCGGTATTTGAAATCCTATCAAGAGTCCCAGCATTAAACAGAATAACACCAATAACCACATAATTTAATCCGCCTTTTCCTTTTGTTCAATTGGAGCGCCAAAAGTAAATTTAACCCGCCCATTATATGCTGGTATTTCTAATTTTTCTGCTTTTTGAATATTCACTGGAAAACCTAAAAGTTTCAATGATTCGAGATAGCCGTTCTTAATAAGCACTCCACTTTCTAACATATCCGGGTTCCCAATGGCTTTAATTGTAAATGGCGGTGCTATTTTATTCCAATTAACTAAAATAGTAGTGCCAGCACACCTGATTTCAGACATGGCAGCGATTCGTTCACCGTTGATAGAGATAGCTTCCGCTCCCGATGCTTTTAGTTCATTCACAATAATTAATAAATCCTGATCATGAATCAGATCGGAACTTACATTCTCTCCTGCTTGCAAGGTTCTATTACTATCATTTAAGGTTAATATAATACCTTTTCCTTCAACTGGAAGTAAAGTTGCATAAAGGTTAGCTTTCTGAATCTCTTCCTGCAAATCAGCCATAGCTTGGTCTGTTTTACGGGCATTATCAAGTTTTTCACGCAAAGATATAACTTCCTGCGCCAATGTATCTCTTTCTTCTGTTGCATTATTCAAGGCCTGTGTTAATTCCTCTGTTCTGGCAGTACTAAGATTAGTATCAACGTAACGTTCGGTTGTTTTAAACTGTACCGCCAGCATTATGCCCAATACTATACATACAATAGCAATAGAAAACTGGGCTCCTTTGCTTCTCATTTATAAATCACCTTCAACCCTTATTCTCCCATTTTTATAATTGGCTGACCTTTAAATCTAAGGTCAAAGTATTGCAAAACTTCATGGCCTTCATTTTGCAGGTCATCTTCTATTTTGATAAGTTGGACAAGAAAGGTGGCTTTCTCTTTTATTCTTTCCATATTACCAAACCTGACTTCGGTTCCTCTTGTAGTATAGATTATCAGTTCTTCTTTTTGGCTCGAATAATGAAAGTCCGAAACATTTTTGCGGACTTCCGTTGTCAGCTCGTCCCATACCTGTTTAACGAAATCTATACCCTTTGCCTGAACCTGTCGTCCCAGGTATACATGGTCGGGCATCTCATCTATAGTTACAATCGGGTAATCAAGTTGCTGAAGTTTGAATGTCTGATCAATACAAAATCCCTCATCATCAATAAATAAGAATTTATCCTCATATGGCATTATTGCCCATGTCACTCTTTCTGTAATGCTTACCTCTATTTCACGAGGAATATGCTTAATGATTGCAACCTTTTTCACCTTTGGATGCAAGGTGAAATCTTTAGCATAAAGCTCAGAGTTAATTTTAAATATATTGGTGCCAAGAGTAATTTTAGATATGTCTTCCATTTCATCAACTGTCAAATTACTTAAACCTGTAAAGGTTATTTTATCTAAATTAAAAAAGGCACTATTTAAAAACAGATAAATACAAACCAGTGCTATTGATAATACGAGAGAAATACGAAATAACTTACTAAAAAAGTTTTTTTTCATATAAACTCTCCTATCCCTGAAATACTGTGACAATTATAGCAAAAATATATATTAAAATCATTATTAAATAATGCTGCTAATTATTGCCTTTTTCGATATTGGCACCCAAATTTTTTAGTTTTAAATGAATATTATCGTAACCTCGTTCAACATGTTCAAGCCGACTTATGCGTGTTTCACCTTCAGCAAACAATCCGGCTAGAATCAGTGCCGCTCCGGCACGCAAGTCAGTTGCCTCTACAGTGGCACCTGCTAAATGAGTTTTTCCTTTAATAATTGCTACTCTGCCCTCGATTTTTATGTCTGCGCCCATGCGTCTAAGTTCCTGGACATGCATAAAACGATTTTCGAATATAGTTTCAACCAGTATACTGGTACCCTTAACTACTGATAGTAAAGCCATAAATTGGGGCTGCATATCAGTGGGGAATCCAGGATAAGGCATAGTCTTAACATCTGTCGAGCGCATTTTTTTATTGCCGACAATCCTTATACCGGTGTTGGTGAGAATTATCTCCACCCCTATTTCTCTCAATTTAGCAATAGTGGGCTGGATATGCTCATGAACAACATTTTCAATATATACATCGCCTCTGGTAATAGCTGCTGCTGCCATGAAGGTACCTGCTTCAATGCGATCCGGTATTACAGTATGCTCAACTCCACCTAAGCGTGTAACTCCTTCAATACGTATGCTGTCTAATCCAGCACCTCTAATCTTAGCTCCCATACGATTGAGAAAGTTTTGTAAATCTATTATCTCCGGTTCACGCGCTGCATTACGAATAATAGTAGTTCCAGGTATTAGGGTTGCTGCCATGATAATATTTTCCGTTGCACCTACACTGGGGAAATCGAGCATTATTTCTTTACCCGCTGCATCAATTGCTGTACCTTGCATATAACCATATTCTTCGTTTATTTCGTAACCGAGATTACGAAATCCTTTTATATGCAAATCCATTGGTCGGGAACCAATAGCACACCCGCCAGGGTAAGCGACCCTTGCCTTGCCAAAACGTGCTAATAAAGCGCCCATGACCAGATTGGATGCTCTCATTTTGCGGGAAATATGCTCCGGTACTTCACAAGATTTTATGTCAGCACAATTAATTACTAAAACATCTTTATACCGATGAATTTTCGCTCCTAATACTTCCAATGCTTCAGACATTACTTTTATATCTTCTAAATCAGGTACACCGTTTAATATGATTTCGCCATAAGAAAGGAGACTGGCAGCCATTATTGGCAGTATAGCATTTTTAGAGCCACTTATTTTCACCTGTCCTTTTAGCGGAACACATCCCCTGATTAGCAAGCTATTCAAATAAACACCTCCACGGTTATCAAAACTGTAAGACTCAGCAATTAATTTTGTGGAGCAAATCTGGGCCCAGCTTCCATATGTCACCGGCACCCATAGTGATAATTAAATCATTTTCCTGCATATTTTCCATGAGGTAGGATTCTATATCTGTTACAGCAGGAATATAATGAGCCGGTAAGCCTATATTCATAGCAGCATTATAAACTATTTCTCCCGTAACCCCGGCCAAAGGTTTTTCGCCTGCAGCATAAATTTCTGAAATAATTACTTTATCTACTTTATTAAACGCTTCTCCCAACTGCTTTCCTAATAACTGGGTCCGCGAATACCTATGGGGTTGAAAAACCACAATAATACGTCCAGAGGGGTGATAATTTCTGGCCGCCTCAATTGTTGCCTTAATTTCAGTGGGATGATGGGCATAATCATCTACTATTATGACTTTATCATTAGCCCCAATCACTTCAAATCTTCTGTTAGTACCAACATATTTCTTTATACCTGCGATTATCATGGCAAAAGGGAGCCTGCTTTCCCAGGCAATTGCTATGGCTGCCAGAGCATTAAGGGCATTATGTTTACCGGGCACCGATATTTCCACCAGGCCTAGATATTTTTTTTGATGGTAAACTTCGAAATGAGAACCGGTACCGGTTGTGACCCAATCTTTTAAATAGTAATCACAATATTCATCTTCACCATAGAGAATTACCCTGGAATCAGTGTTATTTTTTATAAATTGGTTGTATTCATCACCGCCATACAGCAGTGCAAAGCCCTGATGATCAACTTGATTAACAAATTGTCTGAAAGCATCCTTTATCTTATCAACTGATTTATAAAAATCCAGATGATCATCTTCAATATTAGTTATTACAGCTATATTGGGTTTTAGCTCCAGAAATGAAGCATCACTTTCGTCAGCCTCGACAACAAAAAAATCTCCTATTCCCAAATGGGCATTAATATCGGTTCCCTGCAGTTGTCCTCCCACAATAAAGGAAGGATTTACTCCGCATTCTTTTAAGACAGTATAAACCATAGCTGTAGTGGTAGTCTTACCGTGAGCACCTGCTATTGCAATACCGCGCTTGTCATTGACTAATTGGGCTAACATCTGCCCTCTTTTGAGAACCGGTATATGGTTCTTTACCGCCCATTTAATTTCTTCATTACCTAACGGCACAGCCGATGAATAAACAACCAGATCAATTCCTTCTTCCATATTTGAAGCGGAATGACCCTGATAAATACTTATTCCTAATTGCCGAAGGTTTTCCATAGTGCTGGAAAACTGTAAATCTGAGCCGCTGACCTTTATACCCTGTTCAAGTAATACTTTTGCAATACCGCTCATTCCTGCACCAGCTATTCCAACCATATGAATCCATTTTATCGATTTGGCGGTCATTTTCTCATCTCCTTTTCGGGTCAGTTACAGTCTATAGTATGCATAATTAATAAAAGTGGTTACACCATATGTATAGCCCGTCCATCTTTTATACATAACTAGGCTATAGCAGTATTATTTGCATAATTTTCTCTATTGCATCCGGCTTGGCTTCATTAAGCATATTTGCCCTCATTGTATTAAGTATATTTTTGTCATGACGGATCTTTTCAATCTTATCATATAAAGTATCCCCATCTAAAAACTCATCAATAACTATTTCAGCAGCATTTTTTGCGACCAATGCCCGGGCATTTTTTTCCTGATGATTATCTGCCGCATACGGGTAAGGTATTAAAATTGCCGGCAATCCTAATATAGCAAGTTCGCTTATTGTACTGGCGCCGGCCCGGCATACAGCCAAGTCAGCCACTGCCAGTGCTTCTTCGATATTATACATGTAAGGATAGATATTTATTTCGCCAGTGGTTGCTCCTGATTCATCAGCTATTTGCGCCATTATGTCATGATAGTTATCATCACCCGTGATCCAAATAATTTGCATATCGTCATTTCGCATTCTTTTAATCATGTTCAACATGGCTTCATTTATGCTGGCAGCTCCCCGGCTGCCCCCAAAAGCAATTAAGGTAAAATGATCGCTTTTAATATTTAACTTTCTCCTGGCTTCAGCTTTGTTTACCTGACTAATCTGCTTACGAACCGGTAAACCAGTAAGCGTTATCGATTTCGTTTCCAGATATTTAGCCGCTTCTTCAAAAGTCAGCAAAGTATGATCGACTTTTTTAGCCAGATGACGATTAGCCAGACCCGGTATAGCATTTTGTTCATGAATAATTGTTTTGCACCCTAAAATAGCAGCAATAAAAACAACCGGGAATGATACATATCCTCCGGTACCTATAACAATATCGGGTCCGAATTTACGTACCACATCCCAAGCCTGGAAGAAGCTTAATGGAAACTTAGCTACCGTTTTAGTGGCTTTTAACATTGAGGTTCTATCTAAACCACTTATATCAATAGTCTTAAAATCCAAGCCCGCTTTAGGTACTATGGAACTTTCCAGTCCCTTGACGGTACCTACATATAAAATTTCAACTTCCGGTACTCTTTCTTTGAGTTCGGAAGCTATAGCGAGGGCAGGATAAATATGTCCTCCTGTTCCTCCGCCGGTAAGAATTACTTTCATTGTTCCTCCCCTATCTATAATTGCTGTACCGGGATACATTTAATAGCAAACCTACTCCCGCTAAAGTAAACAAGAGTGATGTACCTCCATAACTTATGAAAGGTAAAGTGATACCCGTTACTGGCATTAACCCCGATACAACTGCTATGTTTATGGCTGCCTGCAGCACGACCATGATTGTAATACCTGCCGCTAAGAGGCCCCCATAAATATCAGGTACATTAAGGGCAATTTTAAATCCTCGCCAGGCAAAAAGTAAGAAGAGCGCTAAAACAATAAAGGCCCCAATAAAACCCAACTCTTCTCCCAGGATGGCATATACGAAATCCGTATATTGTTCGGGTAAATAAAAAAACTTCTGCCTGCTTCTGCCCAATCCCATACCAAACAA
The DNA here is from genome assembly GCA_964563125.1 of uncultured Syntrophomonas sp. GTDB lineage: Bacteria > Bacillota > Syntrophomonadia > Syntrophomonadales > Syntrophomonadaceae > UBA1368. The sequence continues at coordinate 43,985 of CAZLVY010000001.1, forward strand.
CCCGCCTGAACCCAGAGCATATAATGACTGAATGGTCTGAAATCCTTCATCACTGGCATATTTCCAGGGGTCTAAAAAGGCATACCATCTTTCCATTCGATATGGAGCAACTGCGATTGCTGCTCCTAAAGCTGCTAATCCTGTCACAGCAATCATACCCAGATGTGCCATATTAGCACCCGCTATTAATATCATTAAGAAAAAAGTGCCGGCAATCGCAACTGATGTTCCTAAATCCGGCTGCAGCATAATTAGTCCGCAGACTAAGGCGAGTAATCCCAGATAAGGTAATACTCCTTCTTTGAAAGACCTTATTTTGTCCAGATTAATTGAAAGACTTCTCGCCAGAAACATTACCATAGCCAGTTTCGCTAATTCCGAGGGGGTAAATACAAATGGTGCCACTCCCAACCATCTGCTGGAACCTTTTATAACAATTCCCAGTGGGGTTAAAACTAATACAAGACAAATTATTGATATTATAAGCAGCGGCAAAGCTAACTCTTTCAACTTGGCATAATTTATTTTCATGATGATAATCATAGCGAAAATGCCTAACAGAGCCCATACTAATTGTCGCTTGAAATAGTAGTAGGCATCATCATAGTTGACACTGGATGTTACCGCACTGGAACTAAAAACCATCACCAGTCCAATGCCGATCAGGGCAAGAGTTGTAATAAACAGGATAAAGTCCGGAGGTCCTTTTTTAAGCCTCACTTTTCTAAATCCCCCTTAATTAAATTCATTCTCTGCAGTGATTTAGTGAGCGCACTACATCACAAAACAAGTCGCCTCGCTGTTCATAATTATCAAACATATCCCAACTGGCACAAGCAGGAGAAAGAAGTACGACATCCCCATTATTGGCTAACTTAAAGGCTGTTTTTATGGCTGAATCCAGATCTTCTACCTCATATATATTCGTAAACCCGGCGGTCATGACTGAACTCTTTATAGCATCTTTTGCTTCACCTAACAAAATTAGCTCTTTTACCCCACTCTTGATAACTTGCGCTAAATGGTCAAAACTGGAACCCTTATTTCTACCGCCGGCAATTAGGACTATCGGATTATTAAAGGACTCAATCGCTTTAATCGATGATTCCGGATTCGTTCCTTTAGAATCATTTATGTATAATACCCCATCAATAATAGATACTTCTTCCATACGATGACGTACTCCAGTAAAATTTTTCAAAGTGGCAGCAATGTATTCAGGCTTGATTCCCGCTACTGTTGCCATAGCTGCAGCACACAAAATATTTTCCTGGTTATGTTTACCGCGCAGCAGTATTTCATCCAGGCGGCAAATCGGCCGTTCCAAGTTATCAAACTTGACCGTGACATTATTATCCTTAATAAAAGCTCCCGATTCGAGTTCTCTTTCGGTTGAGAAAAATATGACTTTAGCCGGGCATTCTTCACTAAGTTGCTTGACTATCGGGTCTTCATAATTGAAAATAGCATAATCATTATCTAATTGATTTGCAAAAATCTTACCCTTGGTCTTTATATAGTTTTCAATTGTCTTATGACGGTCAACATGATCAGGAGTTATGTTTAACAGACCACAAATATGAGGTCTGAAAGCGTTAATAGTTTCTAGTTGAAAGCTGGATATTTCCGCCACTGCTATTCCAGCAGGCATATTATTAACTAAAGTCGTAAGTGCCACTCCGATATTGCCTCCCGCTGCAGATTGTTTGCCAGCAGCAGTTAATATCTCCTGTAAAAGAGTTGTGGTAGTAGTTTTGCCATTGGTACCAGTAATCGCATATATTTCAACTGCCGGTGATTTAATATGGTAGGCCAATTCCACTTCTCCAATAACTGGTATATCCTGGGCAAGAGCCTGAGCAATCGGAGCAATCTCAAGCTTTATTCCGGGGCTTACTACCAATAGATCAAAATCGCCGTGATTTATCTCTGGATAGGATTCAAATATTTTAATTTTATCTAGCAAGTTTGCTGGTAAATTATTTTCTATAACATCCCGATTCCTTTTATCGCAAACAGATACTTTAGCTCCTTTAAGCAGCAATACTTCTACCGCTGCGATTCCGCTTATACCTGCCCCTACTACCAGTATTTCTTTGTCTCTAAAATCCACAATAATGCACTTCCATTCTTAGATATAAAATGCTGAAACCCCAATAACCATAAAAATAAAAGCTATAAACCAAAACCATTTTACTACTTTGGTTTCAGACCAGCCTTTTAATTCAAAATGATGATGCAAGGGACTCATTAAGAATATTCTCCTGCGAGTAGCCTGGTAAGAAAATACCTGAAGAATTACACTTAATGCTTCTATAACAAATATGCCCCCGATAATTATTAAAATTAATTCAGTTCTTGTGAAAGCTGCGACCGCAGCAATAGCTCCGCCAAGAGCCATTGAACCAGTATCGCCCATAAAAACCCGGGCCGGATAACGATTGAAAACTAAAAAACCGGCACAGGCACCACCTACGGCAGCACAGAAAATCGCCATAGAGTACTGTTTAGTTAAAAAGGAGATAATCGCTAAAGCGATAGCGCTAAATATAGTAACTCCGGCAGCTAATCCGTCCAAACCATCAGTTAAATTGACACTATTGGCAGTTGCCACCAAAACTACTATCAAGAAAGGAATATATAATATTCCCAGATCCAGTTCCATACCGCTAAAAGGAATTAAGGTACTGGTGCCGCGATCAAAATAATAAATCAGCATTAAACCGAATAAAAGGCCGGCTAAAAGCTGCAAACCTATTTTCTCGCGCGCCCTTAGACCTAATGATCGTTTCAAAACCACTTTGATATAATCATCCCAAAAACCGATGCCGCCAAATGCTAACATAACCAGGACCGTTGCTAATGCTTCCTCACTGCTGCCTGCCATAATGAAAACCATTACCATCACAGCGGTTATAATTAATATTCCGCCCATAGTCGGCGTACCAGCCTTAATAAGGTGTCTTTGCGGGCCATCTTCGCGTATATTCTGACCTACTTTAAGCCGCGTTAAGTAAGGTATCATAAAAGGCCCCAGAATTATGCAAATTAAACCGGCTAATAGAGCCGTTATTAAAATGGCATTTATATATCCTTGCATCAAAGATGCCTCCTAATGAAAATCGCTAGAAATCAAGCTTTTGAATAATTGTTTCTAGTTCCATACCCCGAGAAGCCTTGACAAGAATAGTATCCTGTTGATTCACTTCTTGCCTGATGAAAGTAGTTGCTGCTTCTTTATCAGTAAAACTGAATATTTTATCTGCTGACATCCCTGCTAATTTTGCACCTTCTGCTATTATCACGGACCTGTCACCAATTGTTATCAACAAGTCTGTTTCAGTTTCTGCTGCTTTGCGTCCCACTAAAAGATGGCCTTCTTTTTCGTAATCACCTAACTCTAACATATCACCTAATATAGCTATGAATTTACCTTTTTGATGTAGTTCACTGCCGACTTCTAAAGCAGCACACATTGATACCGGATTAGCATTATAGGTGTCATTTATCAAAAAGCCGCCTGCGTTTAAATTTATTATATTTAGGCGATTACCACTGGTTTTATAATTTTTTAGGCTGGCTTTTATTTTTTGTAATTCCAGACCTGTCAAAAAACAAACTGCTGCTGCTGCAATAACATTGGGAGCTAATTTTGCTGCTGGTAATGGGAATAAAATGACTTCTTCCTGTCCGTAAAAATTAGCCTTTATCTCCATAGTGTTGTGGTTAAGCGTGACATTTAATATCCTAAAATCACAAAACTCGTTGAAGCCAAATGTGTATTTAACACAATCATATTCCTGCGCTGCTTGCAGGAGAACTTCGCTGTCCCCGTTTATTACCGCAAAGTCCTTATTTGATAAAACTGACAATACTTCGCATTTAGCCCGAGCAATATTTTCCAGTGTGTGCAGGGTCTCCAAATGAACCGGTTCCACATTAGTAATTATTGCGGCAGTTGGCATTGCCAGTTCCGCTAACCTTTTGATTTCACCAGATGCGCGCATCCCTAATTCCACTACGGCAATTTGATGAGATTCTTGCAGTGATAATAAAGTTAAAGGCAGGCCGATATCATTATTAAAATTGCCTTTAGTTTTTAAAGTTGTAAAAGCATCTGCCAGACACTGGGCTAAAATTTCTTTAGTAGTTGTTTTACCCACACTGCCGGTTACTGCAATAACAGGTATATTGAATCTGCTGCGATATGCTTTTGCAAACAATTGCAAGGCTCTGGTAGTATCATTGACCATTATCAAGGGTTGGTTCGAAAAAACATTTATTACTTTTTCAACTACTGCGATGGCAGCGCCCCGACTAAAAGCCTGCCGTGCAAAATTATGACCGTCATGCTTTTCACCCTGCAGGGCAAAATATACCTGACCGGGATTAGTCGTGCGCGAATCAGTTGAAACCCCGCTAATAACAGCTTTGCCATCACCGTTAATAAGCTCTCCCTCAACAGCTTTACATAAATAATCTATGTTAATATTCATCAATTGCTAATTTCTCCTTTATAACCTGAGCAGCAATTTTACGGTCATCAAAATCAAGGACTTGCTCTTTGACTAATTGATAGGTTTCATGCCCTTTTCCGGCTATTATGACCAGATCTCCCTCTCTAGCCAAATAAATTGCATGCTTAATAGCTTCCCTGCGGTCAGCTATGATTGCGTAACGGCTATCAATAACCATTTCCAGACCAGGGATGATATCGGCAATAATGGTTTCCGGTTCTTCACTACGCGGATTATCAGAAGTAACAACGCAAAAATCACTTAAACGTGCTGCGATTTCTCCCATCAGAGGTCTTTTAGTTTTATCGCGATCTCCCCCGCAGCCAAAAACAGTTATTAAGCGGTTTTCTACTACTTGCCGGCCGGTTTTTAAAATATTTTCCAGACCATCCGGTGTATGTGCATAATCTACTACCAGAGAAAAATTTTGTCCACAATTTACCGTTTCAAATCTTCCCGGTACTCCGGCAACTTTTTCCAGCGCACTTTTTATTATTTCCGGGTTAATCTTTTCTCCTAAAGCAAAACTAATCGCTGCTAAAACATTATAAATACTAAACATACCAATCAGTTTAATTTTGACATCCCATGATTTCTCCTGATATTTTACCGTAAAGCTGCTTCCTTTTAAACTGGTTTCTATGTTGGTGGCCTGTACATCAGCTTTATTGCTTAAACCATATGTAATAGCTTTTTTCCCGGCCTTCTCTATAAAAAACGGTGCCCATTTATCATCAGCATTTATTACGCTAAATTGATTTTCTTTCCCTTTAAGCATTGTGAATAATTTAAGTTTGGCATTTTTATAACTATTCATATCTTCATGATAATCAAGGTGATCTTGTGTCAGGTTGGTAAATACTGCCACATCAAAATCAATTCCATCTACCCTATGTAAATCCAGCGCATGTGATGAGACTTCCATGACTAAATAGTAACTTCCCTCTTCAAGGCTAAGCCGGATAAATTCTTCAATATCAATTGACTCAGGAGTAGTATGACCAAATTCTTTTTCGGTATCTCCTACTTTGGCATACAAGGTACCTATAATAGCAGTTTTGCACCCATGCTCTTCGAGTATAGCCTTAATCAGATGGGTAACAGTTGTTTTGCCATTAGTACCTGTAACCCCTATAACTCTTAGATCCTCAGAAGGTTTTTTATAGAAATTAGCAGCTAAAAAAGCTATTACTTGTCGCGTGTCACTTACTTGAATAAAGGTAATACCATCAATATAAAAGCCTTCCTTTTCCACGACTACAGCAACAGCTCCATTTTCTACCGCCTGCGTGATATATTGGTGCCCATCGGTTTTGAGTCCAGTAATACAAATAAATATGGAACCTGGCACAGCCTTTCTCGAATCATAGTAGATGCCTGTGATATCCTGTTCGATATTACCCAAAATCTTTATTGTATCAATTTCATGCAGCAACTCGCGTAAAATCACAGTTACTCCTCCTTTTAGCCTGCCTGATTGCTTACTTACTTTTTTTTAAATATAACCTTTTTAATCGTCAATAGGTTGAAATTTTACTTTTATACTCGAACCACTGGTTATTACTTTTCCAGCTTCAGGCTTTTGTTCATAAGCTAAACCGTAACCTTCCGGCAATAAATGAAGTCCTAAATCCGCAAGTATATTTGCTACTTCTTTCATAGATTTTCCCTGTAAATCCGGAACGGTAACTTCGCTATTTTCCCCCCCACTGATAAAAGGTGATAATGATATTATTACCTGCGCTCCCCGGTTAATTTTAGACTGCGGTTTGGGGGTCTGCTGCCAGACTATATTACCGGTGCCGCTAACTTTAACATTTAAACCACGATTGTTTATGGTTGATATTGCTTCTGCTAATGGTAGATTCACCACATCAGGTACTAATACTTGTTCATTAATTGTTTCCTTATCTTGCGGCAAATCTTGCGCCGGTACTTCCAGGTATCTTAACGAGTCCCTCAATATTTCTCTAAATGGGGGGGCTGCAACCCAGCCGCCATAATATGGATATCCCTGTGGTGCATCAACAACAACTATACAGGCTAACTTAGGGTTATCAGCTGGAGCAAAGCCTAAAAAGGAAGCTACATATTCACTTGACATATAGCCACCTGTTGGTGCCACCTTTTGCGCGGTTCCTGTTTTGCCTGCCACTTTGTAACCTTCTATATAGGCATTCTTCCCTGTGCCATTAGATACTACTCCTTCGAGTATCCCCGCCAGTTCGTTTGCAACTTCTTCTGAAATGACCCGACGAACGATTTGGGTCTCCTGTTTTTTTATTACAATTCCTTCATTATCAATTACCTGTTTTACCAGATGTGGTTTTACCAGATTACCCCCATTGGCTATAACAGATACTGCAGTAACTAACTGAATAGGTGTTACTGCGTTAGCTTGCCCCATGGACATTGTAGCTAAATCAATTTGTTTGGCATTTTCTTTCTTAACCAGTATTCCTGCAGCTTCACCTGGCAGATCAATACCCGTCAATTGGCCGAATCCAAATGCATTTATATAACGATAATAGGTCTCTATGCCTACCTCCAGACCTACTTTGACAAAACCAACATTGCAAGAATTTTCAACTACTTCGACAAAAGTCTGATCACCATGGGCTTTGTCACTTGAACAACCGATACTCGCACTACCTACTTTAACATAACCAGGGCAAAACAGATGTGTGTCACGAGTGATTACCTTTTCCTGCAAAGCCATCGAAGCAGTCGTTATTTTCATTGTTGATCCTGGTTCATATACATCATTAATGGCAAAGTTACGGCGGTTGCTGGCGGGATAATCATTATATTCATTAGGATCAAAGTTAGGACGGGAGGCCATTGCCAGTATTTCTCCCGTGTTTGGATCCATAACTATAACTGCTGCTGCTTTGGCATTGCGTTCTTTAAATACTTTATCCAGTTCACGTTCAGTTATATACTGGATAGTTTCATCAATTGTTAATATAAGATTAGCCCCATCAATAGGAGCAATATACTTATGTGTAGCCTCTGGTATAGGACGATTGGCAGCATCATGTTCAATTATGATCCGACCTTTTGTACCACCAACCAGATCATTATAATACTGGTCGATTCCTTCCAATCCAGTGTTATCAATTCCAGAAATGCCCAGGATGTGACTGGCCAGCTTCCCCTTGGGGTAATAACGCCTGCTTTCTTCAGTTAGCCCGATACCTGGTAAGTCAAGTTCTCTAATATTCTGCGATTTTTCTAAATCGATTTGCCTCTTTATCCATTCAAACGAACTATTTTTAGTAAGCTTTTTATAAAGCTCATTCTCGTCCATCACCAATATACTTGCCAGTTTTGCAGCTACTTCTTTTTCCTTACCTGATCTTTTAAGTTCAGCCGGTATAACATATACTGAGTCCGCACTTACAGATATAGCCAATTCATTGCCATTCCTGTCATAAATTATTCCTCTTTTAGATTCGACAGGAACATCCCTCATTCTATTCTGAATAGCCTTTTCGGTTAATTCTGCTCCTTTGACAAATTGTACCCATACTAACCTGCCGCTCAGAATAAAAAATCCTATCGTAAATAAGAAAAAAAGCGTTGCTATACGCTTTCTTATTAGCAAACTGTTGGTCTGCATAATTTTACCTCTTTATAAATTATTTTTTTCAGTAAGAAGTACTAAACTAGCGTACAATTTTTCCAGTGGCTTTTCTTCCGCAATGGTATTGTTTGTTGACTCCGTAGACAGAGCCGCACTATCTATTCCTTCATTCGTAACAGTTGCCATAGCAAAACTCATTTCAGTTCCAGGTGAAAACATTCCCAACTCCTCAATAGCTCTTTTTTCTATTATATCCAGGGAAGTCTTTTGCGCTATTACAAATTCCATGTGATGATTAGCCGTCTCCATTTTTCCAATCTCATTTTCGAGGCTCACAATTTCATAACCGAGAGTGGCACTTTTTATACAGAGATACACTAGAAGAAATGCATAGGCAAAAATAATAACGCTAACTTTAATCATGACATTTTTCTTAGCATTTTTATTTTTATTTTGTTTTTTTTCTATCCTCCTGATTTGACGCGTAGGTTCCGGTTTCGGTATATATTGATTTTCCCAGTTTGAATAATCATATCCCGCCTGTACCATATTATTCTGCCTCCCTCAAATATAGAACTACATTTTCGCCGCAACTCTCAGTTTGGCACTTCTGGCTCTGGCATTTTCATCGATTTCGCTTTCACTTGCTATTACCGGTTTGCGCGTTAAAATTTTTAATTCTGCTTTATGATTACAGATGCATATCGGAAATCCCACTGGGCAAATACAATCCCGGGATTTTTCTTGCATAAACTGTTTTACTATTCGATCTTCTAAGGAATGAAAGGTTATTATGCATAATCTTCCTTCTGCTTTTAAACTTTCAACAGCCTGAGGCAAAATTTTTGTTAAAGAATCAAGTTCGCCGTTTACTTCAATCCTCAAAGCCTGAAATGTTTTACGGGCTGGATGTTTATCTCTTTTATATTTAGCCGGAATAGCTGTTTTAATAATTTCAACTAATTCAAGAGTTGTCTCAATCTCCTTATCAGTTCTGTACCCAACAATTTTTGCGGCTATTGAGCGGGCATATCTTTCTTCACCGTAAGTAAATATCAAATTACTTAACTGTTCCTGGGTGTAATTATTTACTATTGCTTTAGCTGTCAGGTTCTGACCCCTATCCATTCGCATATCGAGTGCAGCCTGATTATGATAGGAAAAACCTCTTTCGGATTCATCCAACTGAAAAGAAGATACTCCCAAATCTATTACGATACCATCTATAAGCGGTATATTGCGTTCGGTTAATATTTGGTTTAAATTCATAAAGTCATCATAAACAAAGTCGATATTATCATAGTCAGCAAATTGCTTGCGAGTTTTTTCCATTATAGTTTCATCTTTATCTATAGCTATAATTTTTGCTTCTCTGCCTAATTTGTTTACCAGACAAGCTAAGTGACCGCCACCGCCAAGAGTGCAATCAACATAGACCCCGTCAGGGTTAGTTACCAAAAATGAAATTGTTTCTTCGAGTAAAACGGGATTATGCATTTATTCACTCCTAAATTCCTAAATCAACCAGGCTTGCTGCAATATCTTCATAAGATGCTTCTGCACCCGCAATATATTTTTCCCAATTTTCAACTGCCCAAATCTCGGCACGTGATCCAACCCCAATTACTATCACATCTTTATCAATGGCAGCATAATCACGAAGACTACCAGGTAATACTGTTCTTCCCTGTTTATCTATCTCCATCTCTGATGCCCCTGAGAAAAAAAAGCGCGCAAAGGAACGAACATCAGCACGAGTAAACGGCAACGACTGGAGTTTTTCTTCAATAGTTTGCCATTCATGCAATGGGTAAAGAAAAATGCAGTTTTCCAACCCTTTGGTCACTACGAATTTTTCACCCAGTTGCTCGCGGAACTTTGCCGGTATTGTTATTCTGCCTTTGGAGTCCAGGGAATGTTGATATTCGCCAAGGAACATTTATTATTACCCCTTTTGGTATTTTCGTGGGCCAGTCCTCCACTTCACTCCACTTTACACCACTTTATTCTACCTGGCAAAGTATTTTCCCTGCTTTGTGAATAAATTTCCTTTCTAAATGTTTCGGTAAACTTTCATCAAATTACATATAACCAAGAATTATAGGCATGTATAGCGAATTTACAAGAAATTAGCAGAATATAAAATGAGAATATAGTCCTATTTAAACCAGGACTATATTGGTTGGATTCTATTCTTTTTTATTATTTCTATTTTACCCAGATGGGATTAGAGAATATCCAGAGACGGTAACTAAATAAATGTTTATGATAGGCTTCTATTCTGTAGACTCCTTTTTTGGTAATGGGAAAACGATGTGCCCTTCCTCGGCTTTCACCATATATTTGACCATCTTTAATTAACTTGACCAATGCTTTATAGGGAGTTTTAATTTCGGCATGAAGACTTTTTTGATAGGGTAAATCTTCTCCCATAAGCCACTTCTCTCTTGGACTACGTATGAGAAATTGAAATCCTTTACTATTTTTAAAATAATCATAACTTATCCAAAATCTCCCCTGTCTAAGTGATTGATAAACTAATTCTTTGTCAGTATTTGTATTACCGGAAAGTTTTTTGTCACTAATGATATGAGTATTAATGCATTTGAAACACAAATCATAGGGAGAAATAGTTAAAAGCAGTATCGGTCCCAGTTTTATCTTAATACCATGAGCGTCTGATCCGCCATAAGCAAATATTTTCAAGTCTTTTTTTTGATAGTTGTCCAGTTTATCCAAGGTTTCTTTATATGGGCCCTTTAGAGCAGCATGAGGAAAGAAAAGCAGATATATTCCTTTAAATATCCCGGTTATTTCATCCTTATACTGGGATAGAAAATTCCACACTTCGATACCTTGAAAACCGTGTACCGACCAGTCATTCCATCTATATGTCTTATAGTTTTCATAAAAAGGTGAGCCTTTCTCATCAGGGTGAGCAATTATTCCTATGCCCTTTTGCAAATTAACTTCGTCAATAACTTTTTGAGCTTTACCATTGGCAATAACTTCAGATACATCAAGAGCCAGATAATGATTATCCTCTTCGTTTATTTCCATACCTACCAGGAGCATTAGTTGGCCATAGTACCCCTGTTCCGGCAGCCCTACTAAATGAAAATGATCGGTAATAATAATGAAATCAAGGCCTTCTTCTTCAGCTATTTGAGCAATCTGCTTAATAGAAGCAAAACCATCTGAATAGGTTGAGTGAAGGTGTATATTACCAACATAGTGATACATTTAGTTCTCCTAAAATATTAATTTTCTTTATTATATTCCTATCATTTAATCCCTAGTAAAAAAAATAGCCGGGGTCAACCCCGGCCATTTTTAAAATATAAAATATTAGCTTACAACTTTGTAAGTATAACTGAATTCTTTGCCATTATCAAACTGAATGGTCATTACTAGTTCAGCTCCATCTGGTACTACTGCAATAGGTACAGGCAGCAGACCGGCAAGTTCCTTCTTAATAACGAAGTTTGCAGTTCCATCGCCATTGTCAGTTACTACGTAATGATCTCCTTCTTTAGGATCAAAATTCAAACCAAATGCAGGTGCTCCAGCAAGAACTTCAGTAACCTTGGTTGCATCACCCCAGGTAATTACAAATGATCCATCAGCAGGAGCATTTTTATTAATTTCACCTGCAACAGGAGCAATAGCTGTGTCAGCAACTGGTTCTTCAACTACTGGTTCTTCGACTACTGGTTCTTCAACTACTGGTTCTTCAACTACTGGTTCTTCAACCACTGGTTCTTCGACTGGGGCAGGAGTGTCACCTAAGATAACGGTTCTGGTGGCATCGTCCCAATCAACTTTAACATCCAGTGCTTCTCCAATGGCTCTAGCTGGTAAATAAGTACGGCCATTATAAACAATTGGCACCAGGTTGCTGCCATCAGCATCTGTGGGTTGCCAACTTTCTCCGTTAACAACAAATTTGAAGTCAGCAGCCAGATTAGCAGTAATAGTCTGAACTGCTGGATTTGCTACTACACCAGCAGTAAAAGCAAACACCATTAGTAACGAGATAACGAGAATAAGTCTTTTTTTCATTAGAAAATTTTCCTCCTTTTAAAAATAATATTTATGCATCAACCGGTGTTGAAACATCAAGTTTAGGCGGTCTCCCTACAGCTATGAGCGCAATTAAGGAAAGACCAATGGCACCAGCACCATATTTCATGGCTGTGTTATCCTGGTTAACTGGTTGGGTCTGGAATACATATGTTAATGTAGTTTCAGAGCCCTCAATTTTGCCCAGGAAATTGCTAGCCTGGCTGGCATTATCTTTTAATGTTGAAGTGAGTACGGGAATTGATTGGAAGGTCTGTAAGCCAGATGCTATGCCTTCTTTGGCAGTACCAGCACCTTCGCCGATTTGGCCGGCGCCTTCAGACAACTGGACCACTCCTGGTTTCAATTGTCCATTAATGGCATTTTGCATATAAGTCAGGGCATAAAGAACGCTTCCCGGACTTCCATTAATCATAATGGGCATTGGTTTTCCGTCAGCTTCTAATGTACCTAAACCAAAAACTATCATAGATAAACCCTGATCTGCTTTTCCCAGAGCATCTGACAGTTGTTTGCTTCCCGCTTCTACTTTGGCAACACTGGCGGGATAATTGCCGCCATCACGGAATTCTGCAATATTACTGCCCAGATTTTTCAGCTTGGGTTCTATGGAATCAGTAATAATCTTCTGAGCGGGAGTTCCGGCTGTGGCAGCCTTAAGCTGATTAATATCATTATAGATGCTGGTTGCAGATGAAGGTTCCTGTCCACTGTCAGTCGTTTTACCCACAGAGGTTTCCATGGTAGTCAGGGTAGCTTTTTGAATCATAAGCCCTGGTATCAGTTGTGAATCAACGGTGCTTTTCATAATTTTTATGGCATCCTGAACACCAGGTGTTTTACCGGCAGCATCAGAACCTTTAGCCGAATCATAAGAAGCAGCATTAAAGCCAGGCGTACTCAATCCAACTCTCATTTTCATAAGGTTAGTATACAGCGAACCTAAACCGCTGTTGATTTGCCCAAGTCCGCCATTGACCGCATTTAATCCATAAAGCAAAGTAGCATCTTGGCTGGGTGCCCCTATGCCACCCTCAATCTGATCAAAACCACCATACAACTGCTCTAAACTGTTTTGAACTGTACCGAGATTGTCAATTGCAGATTGTACAGGTACCACCGACATTACCGCAATATTAAATGAAGGCAGTTCGATGTCAGTAGCATCAGCTTCAAAAACAGCATACTGTTGAGATGGATATGAGGGAGGAATCAATGGAACCGTCCAACTAACTGTGGTTACTCCTTGAATATTTGCGATAGTTCCTTCCGGTGATTCTTCCGCTACGCCAGGTGCTTTTATATTGGCAAATTTATCATTATCAAATGCCCAGTCTTTCAAAGCAACTGCGTAAGGAGTAAAGACAATTGATTCTTTACTTACTTCCTGACCATTAATATCATTAAATTTAAGTACTGTTGATTTACCTGTCAGGTTTTCCATAGTCGTAACTATTTTCAGGTGTCCGCTTTTACCAGCCAATTCAGATGGTAACATCTTTTTATCATCCAGAAAATATTCCAGATTAATGCTGACCGGTAATTCAATATTTGCTACTTCATCCTCAGCGATTCCAGCCAAATAATAAACATCACCAAAAGTAGCTCCTCCGGTGATGCTAAAAGGAATCGCAAGGTTATTTTCGTCCTGTTTTATTTTTTCACTGCCATATAAGTTTCTGACTGAAGCCAGCTTATATTTGCTGCTATCCTGTATTACAAAGTCTCCTTCTCCAAAAACTCTTACATGGTTTAAAACCTGCATACTGCTTATTTTCCCGTTATCATCCAGTTGCGAAATAACCAGCTCGTTATCAAGGACTTTTTGCGGTGCTGGTCCTTGAGCAGTAGCAACTGGTGCAAATACAAGCATTAAAACTACTAACAAAACTATGTAAGATTTAACTTTACTCTTTTTCAACAATCCATTTCCCTCCCTTCACTATCGATTCACTGCCATGGCTGCTTTTATAATAATCAGGGATAATACCATTCCTACCAGCAATGATACACTAACACCAACCGCAGCTGGTATAGCTTCTGTAGCCAGAGATGCTGCATCACTCATATAGGTTCCATAGACGGCGGCAAGGTATCCGGCCCAACCTAAGAACATGGCATCAATACGCATACCTGTAACAGAAAGAAGCACTAGTAAAAACAGTGATATTCCACAGACTATTGCCACATACATGACATTGTCAGGTGGTAATGGCATGGTTGCTGCCAGAGCAAGCATTCCAGCAAGTCCTACTACTACACCGATTAACATAGCTATGGCAGTTTTTAGATAATTCCCAAAAGGACCTATAACTGCAAACATTGCCATTGCTATAGCAGCAATATAAAATGCGCTGGCTCCAATATACTCCTGAAATAGAACGAAGACTGCAAAGAAGATACCAACTAATAAACCAAGACCTATAGCTTTTTTCATATATTCACCTCCTTTTATTAGTCTTTCGTCCAATGCAACCAATAGCCAAATATAATGCTGCTTATGTTCTAAAGAATAATACTTAAAAGTAAATCCTATCTATGATGAAAGAAAGATTGTTGATAAAGTTGTTAAAATGGAATATTAAATATATGAAGTTCTATAGCCATAATATAAACTGGCAAATTCAGTATATTTTCAAGTAAACTTAAAGTCTATATAATTGATTCTCATCAAGAAACCTTATTTCCTTCTTTTTGAAAGCATTCTCAGCTTTTTCGATATCTTCTACTTTGAAGATAACCAGAGCATCTTTTTCGGCAGTACCTAAAAAAGCATATAAGTATTCAATATTAAGGCTTTCCTCAGCCATTTGTTCCAAAACACTAGCCAATCCACCAGGTGAATCAGGGATCTGAACTGCAATCACCTGGGTTTCACTAACGGTAAAACCAGCCTCTTTAAGTATTTTATAAGCCTTTACAGGATCACTGACAATAATCCTGAGAATACCAAAATCAGATGTATCAGCTATTGACAATGCTCTAATATTAATTTGAGCATCACCAAGAACTCGGGTTACATGCGAGAGACGACCAGCTTTATTTTCAAGAAAAACTGATATTTGCTTAGCCATATAACTGCCTCCTCATATATTCTTATATGTTTTTATTATTTCTTATATACTTCTCTTATCTATTACTCGTTGAGCTTTGCCTTCACTTCTTGCAATTGATTTTGGTTCAACCAATCTGACTTTTACTGCTATACCCAATGCACTTTCCAATTCTTTTGTTATTAATGCACCTAGCTCTTCTAATTTTCTTACTTCGTCACTGAATATTGATTCCGATACTTCCACTTGAACTTCCAAAAAGTCCAGGTTTCCCTTGCGATCTACCACCAGCATGTAGTATGGTGAAACTCCTTTTATTTTCAATAAGACACTTTCAACCATGGAAGGAAAGACATTTACTCCCCTGATAATAACCATGTCATCGGAGCGCCCCAGAACTTTTTGCATCCTTACATGCGTCCTGCCACATTCGCACGGGCTAATATCAAGAGTAGTCAAGTCACGTGTGCGATATCTAATCATGGGCAGGGCTTCTTTAGTTAAGGTTGTAATAACTAATTCACCTGGAGTTCCATAGGGAAGAACCTCTTCGGTTACAGGATCTATTATCTCTGCTAAAAAATGATCTTCAGCTATATGCAGACCAGTTTTGTGATTACATTCAATAGCTACACCTGGTCCGATTATTTCGCTTAAACCATATATATCATAAGCCTTTATATGCAGAGTATCTTCAATTTTATTCCGCATATCTTCTGACCACGGTTCAGCACCGAATATACCAGCTTTTAGTTTTAAATCAGCAGGTTTTATGCCCATTTCCTCCATGACTTCAGCCATAAAAAGAGCATAACTGGGAGTACAAGTCAAAACCGTAGTGCCAAAATCTTGCATCAACATAACCTGACGTTTAGTGTTGCCACCGGAGCTGGGTATTACTGATGCTCCTAATTTTTCTGCTCCATAATGTACACCCAGGCCACCCGTAAATAATCCGTAACCATATGAATTCTGAATAACTGAATACCTGTCTGCACCTGCACTGGTCAATGCTCTTGCCATCAGCTCGGACCATGTATCAAGGTCCTTCCTAGAATATCCAACTACGGTCGGTTTACCAGTAGTTCCTGATGAAGAATGTATTCTTACTACATCACTCATCGGAACCGCAAATAAGTTAAACGGATAATTATTGCGTAAATCAAGTTTAGTCGTAAATGGCAGCTTTTTTACATCATCCAGACTGCTTATGTCATCTGGTTTAATTCCCGCCATATCAAATTTTTCTTTGTAGGCGGGAACAAAAGCATATGCACGGTAAACAGTTTCCTTAAGCCTTCTAAGTTGTAAATCTTCCAACTGTGCATGGGGCATACATTCTTTTTCTCTATCCCAATAGTTCATTAATTCTACCTCCCACATAATTTTTCCTGCATATGTGCAAAATAATTAGTATTAGTAATATCAGAAATTTAATTAATTATTTTTTGTATTATTAAACTGGCCAGGAGATAACCTGCAATACCCGGCAAAAAGATTATACTGCCAAGACTGCCCGGATTATCATCATAAGTTTTTAAGGGCGGCTCAATAGAATATACTACCTCTAGTCCTGTTTCTATTCCATAATTACGCAGTTCCTTCCTTAGCTTTCTGGCCACAGGACATACTGTAGTGTCTTTAATATCACCGATTTTCAACATTAAAGGATTGATTCGGTTAGCCATGCCCATTGAACTAACAATAGGGATTCTCTTTTCTAAACAAGTTTTAATCAAATGAGTTTTATCAGGAATTGAATCAATGGCATCAACTACATAGTCTAATTCTTTATCTAAGATTTGATCACTGGTTAGAGGTTCATATCGACAGGTAAATTTTCTGATGTGTATATCGGGGCTGATATCTTGCATTCTACTAGCTATTATATCTGTTTTATATCTGCCGATAGTAGAGGTGAGAGCTGGCAGTTGACGATTCAAATTACTTTTTTCTATACAATCTGGATCAACTAAAGTTATATTGCCAATACCGGAACGGGTCAGGGCTTCTACTGCATGAGACCCTACTCCTCCCAATCCTATTACAGCTACTGATGCATCTTTAAGTTTATTTATAGCTATATTACCTGTCAGTAATTGCAGTCGCTGCAGATATTGATCGTCATATCCCATTATTAACCTCCAAAATAAAACCCCACCGAGCCGTGAAACACCGTAGTTTTAACCTGCTCAGCAGGTGGGTGCCCTCCCATATGTTTTATGTGTCCTTATTTAAAAGGCATACAAGCTTACATACAGAGTTAGGCTCCCTTCGTTTTTGTGTTGGCAAAAACTTAACGGTTATACACGAACACAGCAGGGATATTAGCTGTTGTTAATTCATTTTTGTAAATAAAATATAGCATAAAATCCCCGACATTTCAATAAACCATAAGTTGTTATTAATTGCCAAACAAACTATTTATTACTCTATTATTCGCGTATTCTCAAAGCCAGTTCTCTTAATTGTTTACTGCTCACCGCAGTAGGTGCATGAGTCATAGGGCAAGATGCACTCTGGGTTTTAGGGAAAGCAATAACATCACGAATGCTGTTTCTTCCAGTCATTATCATCAACAACCTGTCTATACCAAAGGCAATGCCGCCATGAGGCGGGGTTCCGTATTCAAAGGCGTCCAACATATAGCCGAATTTTTCTCTGGTTTGCTCAGGTGTCATCGCCAGCAAGGCGAAGATTTTTTCCTGCAATTCACGTTGATGAATTCTGATACTGCCGCCGCCAATTTCTGTTCCGTTCAGGATCAGATCATATGCACGTGCTTTTACAGCTGCCGGGTTAGTATCCATCAAAGTTAAATCTGTGCTGCGTGGTGCTGTAAACATGTGATGTACTGCTACATAGCGTTTTTCCTCGTTATCATATTCAAAGAGCGGGAAATCTACTACCCATGAAAACTTTAGTACCTCTGGATCGATTAAATTCATTTTCCTGGCTAATTCCAGTCTTATTATTCCTAATACCCGAGCTACTATAGCAGGATCGTCAGCACAGAATAAAAGCAGGTCACCATTTTCAGCTTTAAGCTCTTTTAGAATTGCTGTCATTTGCTCTTCACTGAAAAATTTGGTAATCGGCGAACGTAATTCATTATCAGCAACAATAATCCAGGCCATCCCTTTGGCTCCATTATTAACCGCAATTTTGCCCAGTTCATCAATTTCCTTGCGGGTAAATGAAGCACCCTTTTTAGCGTTTATTGCTCTTACTGTCCCACCGGAATTGATGGCACTGGAGAACACCTTAAAATCGACATCCCGTACCAGTTCTGTTAAATCTTCTATTTCCAGACCAAAGCGCAGGTCGGGCTTATCGGACCCATATCTTTTCATAGCTTCATCATAAGTGATGCGGGGAAAAACCGGGTCTATGTCGCGGTCGATACCTGCTTTAAAAAGAGAGATAAGCATCTTTTCCACCAGAGCAAAAATATCTTCTTCCTCAATAAAAGACATTTCCATATCCAGCTGAGTAAACTCAGGCTGGCGGTCGGCACGAAGGTCTTCGTCCCTAAAGCAGCGTGCTATTTGAAAATATTTTTCCATACCGGCCACCATAAGTATTTGCTTAAATATCTGCGGTGACTGAGGTAAAGCATAAAATTCCCCAGGATGAACCCGGCTGGGGACCAGGTAATCTCTTGCACCTTCCGGCGTACTATTAGTTAATAAAGGTGTTTCAATTTCCATAAAACCATTATTATCTAAATAATCCCTGATAGCTTTCACTACCTTATGTCTTAACATTAGGTTTTTCAGCATTTCCGGGCGGCGCAAATCCAGATAACGATGTTTTAATCTCAAATTTTCATCGACATCTATTCCATCTTCTATATAAAAAGGCGGTGTTTTAGCTGTGCTTAAAACTTCCATTTGATCAATATACACTTCTATCTTGCCGGTTTTTAAATTGGGATTTACCGTTGCAGGTGTTCTGGCAGCAACTACTCCGGAAACGGAAATAACGTATTCACTTCTAACCTGTTCGGCCAGATGAAATGAACTCTCGTCTACCTCAGGACTGAATACAATCTGAATAAGTCCGGCGCGATCACGCAAATCAATGAATATTAACCCGCCATGGTCACGGCGCGTATTAATCCATCCATTGAGTACTACCCTTTTGCCTACATCATTACTACTTAATTCGGTCGAACTATGAGTTCTTTTCATTAGCCCTTTTCCTCCTCGTTTTTTGACAGAATATCAGGAATTTGTCCTATTAAAGCTTCATTATCTATTTGATACTGTTCCTTGGTATGCATATCGCGCACCAGATAAAAGCCTTTTTCTATCTCCTCTTCTCCTATCATTATTACTAATTTAGCGTTAGCCTTATCAGCATATTTCATCTGTGCCCGGGGACTGCGGTTATTATAATCCATATCGGCACTAACTCCGGAACGCCTGATTTTATTAGTTAACTGCAATGCCAGATCACTAAATTTATTTTCCATAGTAATAACGAATACATCTATAGCAGCTGGTATATCAGTTTGGTTTTTATTTAAATCTATAGCCAGTAATATTCTTTCCAATCCTAGCGCAAAGCCTACTCCAGGTACATGTGGTCCGCCGCATTCTTTAACCAGACCGTTATACCTGCCTCCGCCCCCGACTGCACTCTGGCTGCCTAACCCGGGGATATGGACTTCAAAAGCCGTATTAGTATAATAGTCAAGCCCTCTCACCAGGTTATCATCATGTATATAGGCTATGCCGTTTGCAGCAAGTGCAGCCTGTACCTGCCCATAATGCTCGGCACACGCGGGACAAAGACTGTCCGCAATGGTCGGGTGGCCAGTAATTATATTATGACACGCCTGGTTTTTACAATCCAATACCCGCAAAGGATTAGTAGTGTATCTTTGCTGACAATCTGTACAAAGCTTTTCTTTAAACGGTGTTAAAAAATCTATTAACTGTTGCCGATGTCCAGGTCGGCAAACTGGACATCCAACTGAGTTTAAATGTAGTTCTGGTTCAGGAACTCCAAGACGTTTAAATATTTCCATCATTAATATAATAACTTCAGCATCCAACAACGAATTATCACTGCCAAATACTTCTACGCCAAACTGATGGAACTGCCTGAACCTGCCCGTTTGCGGCCGGTCGTAACGAAACATCGGGCCGGCATAATACCATTTGACCGGTAACAAGCCATTGTATAAACCGTGTTCAATAAATGCTCTGGTACAGCTTGCGGTTCCTTCCGGTCTTAAAGTAATACTCCGCTTGGCTTTATCCTGAAATGTATACATTTCTTTACTGACTATATCAGAAGTTTCTCCTACTCCCCGCTCAAAAAGCTCCGTATGTTCAAAAATGGGAGTACGAATTTCCTGATATCCAAATCGTCCGGCAGTTTCCTTTATTATCTTTTCCATCCACTGCCATTTAATAGATTGTTCCGGTAATATGTCATATGTACCACGGGGAGCTTTAACCTGCATAAATGCCTCCGGATTTAATTATTCTTGGATAATTCTAATTTAGGGCGCTTAGGTTGTCAACTTAACGCTAAATAAGCCTCTTAATCAATTAACTCTACACAGCAGCCTTTTTAATTGTTTTGTATTAACTTTTTTTACCTAAAGTCAGGCATAGTTTAAGAGTCTCAGCTATTTATATCATTTATTTTCCTTTGCGCATAAGACCCCAGATATTTTACCCAGTTACAGTAAGGTTCTAACTCCGGCAAAAAAAGTTCCATCCTTATATTATCTTTTCTCTGTTCAACTTCTATATAGAAGATATAGTCTTCCAGACTAGTGGCAGTACGGGATTCAATTTTACTTAAATTTAAATTGCCCCGGGCAAAAACTCCCAGCAAATTATATAAGGCTCCCACTTTATCCGTTATTGACAATATTAGACTGCTTTTTTGCATATCACCTAATGATGAGCCTTTTTTAGCTATATGAATAAAGCGGGTTACATTTAAACCATCCTGTATATTGGAATCGATAATTTGCAATCCATAAAGCCTGCCTAGTTGTTCACTGCCGATAGCTGCCGCTTTGCGTGTTTCATTTTGTACTAATTGCGCAGCACGAGCAGTACTGTCAGTTATTTCCGTTCTAATTCCTTTGAGATTGGCTTTAATGTAATTGCGGCACTGTTCCAAAG
Organism: uncultured Syntrophomonas sp.; assembly: GCA_964563125.1. Taxonomy (GTDB): domain Bacteria; phylum Bacillota; class Syntrophomonadia; order Syntrophomonadales; family Syntrophomonadaceae; genus UBA1368. The sequence goes on from CAZLVY010000001.1 coordinate 65,376, forward strand.
CTACCGGTTGACTGATTAAGATTTCGATTTCGGCCGGTTTATAACTGCCATTAGCTAGGACACACTGTTTTATAGGTATTTCTATAGCTCCACATATTTTTAATGAACTGGCGGCTAAGCATTCCATAGTAATAGCAATGAGTCCTGTTGTAGAATTTTCCAGAGGAACCAACCCATCACTTACCTGCCCGCTTTCAACCATGGCAAATAAATCAGGTATGTTTTCAGTTACCAGTAATTCGATGTCTGACTCACAATATAGTCTAACTGCCTCTTCGCTGAAGGTGCCGCTCGGTCCTAAAACTGCATACTTCCTCATCTGATGCTCCTGCCCATCGCTTTAGCGATTTGCTCTATTTCCCGCATCAAAATACTGAACTGGCGTGGTGTTAAAGATTGATCTCCATCAGATAAAGCTTTTTCCGGATGAGGGTGAACTTCTACAATTAATCCATCTGCACCTGCGGCAATAGATGCTTTTGACATAGGTGTAACTAAACTTCTAACCCCGGTACCATGACTTGGATCAACTATCACCGGTAGATGAGTAAGTTCTTTGGCCAGCGCTACGGCTGATAAGTCGAGGGTATTGCGCGTCCAATTTTCAGCGCTGCGCGTACCTCTTTCACATAGCACCACTTGATTATTGCCCCCCGCTAAAATATACTCTGCAGCTAACAACCATTCTTCTATACTTGCTGCCATGCCTCTTTTCAATAATATCGGTTTATCAATCCTCCCTAACTTTTTTAACAGTGAGAAATTATGCATATTACGAGCACCAACCTGTAGAATATCAGAATGCTCTGCTACTACCTGAATATCTTCGCTGTCCATTACCTCTGTTATTACTGGCATATTCATAGCTTCTCCTATTTTAGCCAGAGTCTTCAGGCCGACTTCTCCCAGGCCCTGGAAACTATACGGGGAGGTCCGAGGTTTGAAAGCTCCGCCTCTTAACATAGCTGCCCCTGCTCCTCTTACTTTGAAAGCTGTTTCTTTTAACAGTTCTTCGCTTTCTATAGCACACGGTCCGGCGATCACAACGATTTGCTCTCCCCCGATAATACAACCTTTAACATTTACCTGGGTTAATTGTTTTTGACTGTCTTTCGCCACCAGCATTTTACTTACTCTGTCGGCTAAACTATTCATTTTTTTCGCCTCCTTTAAATTAAACAAAAAACCTCCCGTCCCTTATATAGGGACGAGAGGTAAAAAACCATCCCGCGCTACCACCCTGATTGGCATAAGCCCAGCTCATTAAAGATACAAAGATAAATCTGTAAAAATATAAAAAACTCCTCATCCCCCTTGGGACGAGAAGTTAACACTACTCGCGATACCACCCAGTTTTCATAAGGTTCGCTAAGATACAGGTTTATCCGATATCCCCTCTCTTTTAACGGTAAGAGTTCCGCCTAAGCCTACTTGCAAATGTTTCAGCCAGGTACTCCGAAGTGAACTTCAATTTGCTTCCTTATAAAGATGCTTACAGCCGGTGACATCTTCTCTCTGTCTAATTTCACAAATCTACTTTACTTCTTCATCGCATTTAAATTATTAAAGTATAGTTATATTAACATGAATCTTTATTAAATTCAAGCTTTTTATAAAAAAGGATTGTTAGCTCTTTCAAATCCTATTGTAGTTGCCGGTCCGTGTCCCGGATATGCAATAACTTCATCATCATAACAGAGCAGTTTATTCTTAATATTGCTTATAAGCTGCTGGTAAGATCCACCTGGAAAATCGGTTCTTCCTATTGAGCCCTGAAATAGCGTATCACCTACAAAAATGATATTACCAGTCTTTAAACAAACGCCACCGGGGCTATGCCCAGGTGTATGAATAACCTGAAGCTCTACTGTATTACCTATTTTGATAATATCTCCTTCTTTTATCAATTGATCTGCAGGTGGACTGGTTACCTTGGTTCCCATCAAAAAAGAAAAGTTTGACGCTGAATTTACCAGCATTTTGGCATCATCCTGATGAATGAGAATTTTGGCTCCGGTAGCTTCTTTCACACCGCGATTGCCTCCGATATGATCTATGTGACCATGGGTATTAATGATATAAACTGCTTTAAGTTTATCCTGTTCCAGCGTTTTTAATATTGTCTTGGGGCTGCCGCCGGGATCTATAACAGCAACTTCACCTGTTTCTTCACAGCCGACTATATAACAGTTTACCCCCATGCTGCTGATTTCCAATCCTTTTAAAATCATACTTTTGCCTCCCTCATATAAGTCTTTCACTGTCGATTAGGATGGTACATGGCCCATCATTTTCTATAGTTATTTTCATATCTGCACCGAATATTCCTGTAGATACATTAAGTCCTGAGTTTAAAATATTCTGCACACAATATTGAAAAAGCGGTTCTGCAGCTTCAGGGTCTTCAGCATCTGAAAAGCCCGGTCGTCTGCCGCGTTTGACATCTGCATATAAAGTAAACTGACTTACCAATAATACCTCCCCGTTCAGGTCCATAATGGAGAGGTTCATCTTGCCTTCTCTATCTGCAAATATTCTCAAGTTAAGGATTTTATCGATTAAATAGCGGGCATCTTTTTCCTGGTCACCTTTTTTAATTGCCAAAAAGACTGTTAGTCCCGGGCCGATCTCCGCGGTCACCATCCCATCTATTGTTACGCTGCTACTAAGGCTTCTTTGCACAACGGCTCGCAAAATTATTCACCTCTGTCTTCACCGGGAAGCACCCTGCGTACTTCCAGTACATCTTTAATTTGTTGAATGCGCTGAATTATAGCTTGAACCTGACTGACATCTTTTATTTCTAATTTTAAATTCATAACCGCAAAATTATTTTTTGTCACGCGCGAGAATACGGAATTAATCTGAATGCGTGTGTCAGCTATTACGTTCATAACATCAGTCGTGAGCCGCGGCCTGTCAAAAGCTTTAACTTCTAATTCTAAAAAGTATATACCACGATCATCTGCCCATTCAACATCCAGTATTCTTTCTTTTTCTAATTTCAAATAGTTCTGCATATTAGGGCAATCACGGCGATGAACTGAAACTCCCCGTCCTCTGGTTATATATCCCAAAACATTATCACCTGGCAAAGGATTGCAGCAACGGCTAAGTTTTATGGCTACATCGTCAACGCCTTTAATGCGCACTGCTGCCATACTTTCTTTATCCCGCTGCAAAATATTTTTGGGTATGGTTGGAACATTTAAAATGTCTTCAACCATGGCATCCTGAAAATATATTTCCTTTTGCCTTAAAATAACTTGTTGAGCAGAAATAGCCCCGTCACCTATGGCAGCAAAAAGATCCTCACTTGAATTATAACCAAGTCGCCTGGCAACTACGATTAGTTTATCGTTTTTCAAAAGTTCTTTAGGGGATAAATGATTTTTTTTCAATTCTTTCTCTAAAACATCATGACCTTTGATTATATTGTCGGCACGTTTGCCACGGTTAAACCATTGGCGGATTCTGCTCTTGGCTGAAGAAGTCTTTACAAAGTTCAACCAGTCCCGGGTTGGCCCCAAAGAATTTTTTGCTGTGATTATTTCCACTATATCACCATTACTTAAGGCAAAATCAAGCGGAACAATTCTGCCATTTACTTTGGCTCCTGTACATTGATGACCTACTTCCGTATGAACTCGATAGGCAAAATCAACCGGGCAGGCTCCTTTCGGGAGTTCTATTACAGCGCCTTTAGGAGTGAATACAAAAACAGTATCATCAAATAAATCTATTTTAAGAGATTCCATGAACTCATCAGTGTCTTTTATATCCTGCTGCCATTCTAAAATTTGCCGCAACCAGGCCAGCTTTTGGTCATACTTTTTATCTTTTGGGCTTCCTTCTTTATAACGCCAGTGAGCAGCTATTCCAGATTCAGCCGTCTGGTGCATTTCCCAGGTACGGATCTGCACCTCAAATGGCTCGCCTCCCCTGCCGATAAAAGTTGTATGCAGTGATTGATACATATTCGGTTTCGGAGTGGCGATATAATCTTTAAACCTACCTGGTAAAGGCTTCCACATAGTGTGTATAATACCTAATACACCATAACATTCATGAACATCATTTACTATTACACGAATAGCTATTTTATCATAAATCTCATCAATATCTTTCATCTGTTTAATCATTTTTTTATAAATGCTATAAATATTTTTAGGTCGGCCCTCAATATCAGCTTCAATACCTATTTGCTCAATACCGTTTTTAATCTGAATAATTAGGTCATTGACATAATCTTCTCTTTCTTTGCGCTTTTGTTTAAGTCGCTTGGCTATCTCATAATACATATCCGGGTCTAAATAAAAGAAAGACAGATCCTCTAATTCCCATTTAAATTTAAATATACCTAATCGATGCGCCATAGGTGCGAAAATTTCCATAGTCTCCTGGGCAATTTCCTTTTGCTTGCGTTCCGGTTGATAGTTCAGAGTGCGCATATTATGCAGGCGATCCGCCAGTTTAATTAAAATAACCCGAATATCTTTAGCCATAGCGATAAACATGCGCCGTAAATTTTCGGCCTGAGCATCCTGTTTAGATTTAAATTCTATGCGGCTAAGTTTGGTAACGCCTTCAACTAGCAGGGCTATTTCTTCCCCGAATTCCATTAAAATCCTTTCATAGGTTAAACCGGTATCTTCTATAACATCATGAAGAAGGGCAGCACATATAGAAGCAGTATCCATTTCAATCTCAGTTAAAATAGATGCTACTTCCACCGGGTGAGTAATATACTCTTCCCCGGATATCCTCTTTTGCCCTTCATGAGCTGACTGGGCATAATTAAACGCTTTTTCTATCAGCACAAAATTTGCGTTAGGATCATATTTTTTTATCTGTTCGATTACGGTTGCAAGATTCATAAAAATCACCAGTTCATTTTATTATCCAGAATTTGTACAAAATCTGCCCAGGCTTTTTTTTCGGCTATTCCTTCACGGTATCCAGGGGATTTATTTAAATCTAAAGCTGGACTTGCTTTAGTTAGATACTTTATTTCCATAATATTACCTTTTTTCCGAATTTGACACAAGCTCAGGTCTGTGAGTATCTGCAGAATGGAGAGCAGTTCTAGTTTTGACATACTTGCCCCCCGTTTATCCGCAAGTAACTGTACCAACTCATTTGTTTCCTGTCGTATTATGCTGCCTGACATACTTTGCAAATAGTCTGATACTGCTGTTATCGCAGGTTTATCAGGGTATCTTTTGCTAAGGTAATCTGAATTTTGATTCCGCTGCTCCTGACTTAAAGGAAGCATTGTTTCCAGTTCACTTCTGGGTGCTACCTGATCAAGTATGAATAATGTTTCCCACCAACTGAAGGGTAAATCAGCCAAAAATACTTCATCAATATTATTAAATGCGGTACCAAAACTATAGTTGCCATCAGTTAAAAATGTGCCAGTATCAATTTGCTCAAATTGGCGGCGAAAATGGCGGCGCCTGTTAGGATCATTTACTGCTGCTTCAATAATAATACCGGGGATTTGCTCTGTTAAGAGGTCGATAGTGGTATTACGGTTACTGTAAATCAAATTTCTTTTGCTTTTATTATACTTCCATTGTTTATGTAATGAATTTAATACCCGCTCTTCATCAAAACCGAATAATATTTTTTCACATTTACCGGCAGGAATTATATCCTTGGTTCGAGCCTCCATTGGCCATATGGGCATAATATATTTTACAACATCCGGAAGTCGATTTTTAACCATTAAATCTTCAAAATATGCAACCGACATTAAATATACTCCAGCCCTGCCTCTTAACAAATGAGCAGTTGCTGCAGCATTTACAGCCGGGTCCAGATGTCCGTGCAAGCAATATAAAAGACTACTGTTTATGCAATTTTCCAGAGCTGGTTTATATTTTATGAGACAGCGGACCGTAGGGTATAAAACTATAACTGGTCTTCCAGCCCTGATCTCAGTTATTATCCGCTGTAATGGCAGGTAAGGTCCCGTATCCAGACCGCCAAAACTGGTAATATTATCGGGAATAAAGCTCATCTTCATTTCTTTTACCTTGATTTGAAAGGTTTTTTTTCCCCGAAATTCATTTTCATCTATTTCACCGATTAAATCATGATAGCATTCTTTAAATGGAGAGTTCATATATTCCGGCTTTTTAAAGGCTATCCCCTGTAAATCATGGCGGGCAAAATCAAATTTGACATGCTCTTTATTACTGCCAACGGGTATTAGGGAGTTTATTTTTATATTCCTCAGAATAAAGCCAGGCTGGGGATTGCCTTCACCAAAAGGTTCCAGGGCTTTTAGTTCAGTAATTAAATTATTATCTATTTCTTCAAGCATTATTTCGCCATCAGCCCAGCAAGTTTTATGCAGCAAATCAGTAGTGGTCATAAATTGGCCATAATCATTAAGCGCCGCGGCAAATGCTGTGAAATCTTGCCGGGCAATCGAAAGTCCGGCAGCCATTTGATGTCCCCCAAATTGTTCAAGATGTTCCTTACAGCTATTTAGAGCGTTATAAAGGTTAAACCCTTTAATACTACGTGCAGAACCTTTACCGCTGTTTCCATCCCAACTAACAACTATTACCGGCCGATAAAATTTTTCGCACAATCTGGAGGCAACTATACCAATAACACCTTGATGCCAGCCATCACCTGCAACAATAATAATATTATTCTCACTGCTGTTATTCTCAGCTATGTACTGTAATGCCTGTTCATATATACTTTCTTCTACCTGGCGGCGCTCATTATTAATTCTGTTCATAAAAGATGCTATATCGGCAGCGGCTTTTTCATCCTGCGTCAAAAGTAATTCGACACTTTTTCGCGCACTATCAAGCCTGCCTGCTGCATTCAGGCGAGGTGCTATTACAAACCCGATTTGCCCGGCGGATAGATTTCTATTGTCTAAATTAACTTCTTTTAATAAAGCTTTTAGTCCGGCTCTTTCTGTCTTTTCAATGATCTTTAATCCATACTTGACTAAAATATGGTTATCCCCTAATAAAGGTACTATATCTGCCACAGTTGCCAATGCTACCAGATCCAGCCACTGATAGGCATCTGCCGTAATCAGTAGTTCTTGCTTTAATGCCAGAGCTAATTTATAAGCTACTCCTGCTCCGCACAAATACTGATTATCCTCATTCTCATCCAGCTTTGGGTTTATAACCGCAGTTGCACGCGGAAGTATTTCACCGGGTGTATGATGATCGGTAATAATTATATCCATACCTTGCGCAGTTGCGGAATCTGCCTCTTCCACGGAAGTAATGCCGCAATCAACGCTTATCAGCAATTTATATTGCTGCGCTATCAAACTGTTTACTGCCTGCATATTAATGCCATAGCCTTCCTCAAAGCGGTCAGGCACATAATAATCAGCCATACCTCCCAGCATTTCAATACATTCTTTCAGGATAGTAATACTGCAAACACCATCAACATCGTAATCACCGTATATAACTATCTTTTCTTTATTTTTAAGCGCTTTTATTATTCTGCAAACTGCCTGATCCATACCCTGCATCAGCCGTGGATCTGCCAGGTCCTGTAAGGTTCCATGCAAAAATTTTTCAGCTTTTTCCTTGGTATCAATGCCCCGTTCATATAGTAATCCAGCTGTTATAGCAGAAATATTGAACTCCTCTTTTATATTTAAGCTGCCCGCCGCAGCAAAGTCTTTAAATCGCCAACTCTTATCTGTAATCATTAGTTTCTCCTGCCTTTTTAGTCTTTTTTAGAATCAGAGGGGAAAATATAATGTAATAAGAAACATTATAAACTATCTTAGCACCAGGAACGCCATAAAAGTCTAAACCGGAAAATTATTAGCCATCTGCTATTTGCCTCCACCAGCATAAACTAATACTGCTGTCGCAAAAATCCTCATAGTTTTTATTCATTAAAACATATAAATATTGGGAGACTATTAACAGTATTTTAAGGAGGTTTATGAAGTGGGGAAAAAACGTCATGTGTACTCAGGCGGCAATACTTGTCAGGGTTTCTATCATTTTTATCAAACCATGGTAAACGAGACTGTCGAAAGGAAAATAGTCCTTAAAGGTGGTCCCGGGGTAGGAAAATCAAGTTTTATGCATATGGTGGGAGAACACTTTGCAAATTTGGGCTATGATTTAGAATATCATTGGTGCTCTTCTGACCCTGATTCCCTGGACGGAATAGTAATTGGGGACAACAGAATATGTTTTCTGGATGGGACCAATCCACATATGATTGATCCCAAATATCCCGGCGCTGTTGATGAAATAATAAATCTGGGCCATTTCTGGAATAGAGAAGAAATGCATAAAAATCGTCAATCCATAATCACTTTAACTGATAGTATTAGTAATTATTTTAAACTGGCTTACTCAAGGCTTTGTGAGTCCGGTATTGCTTTTAAGGAAATGCAGTTTTATATACAGGAATCCATCCATTGGCCGTCTGTAAATAAAAATATTCTGGCATTAAGTGATGATTTTTTAGCGGCAGGAAGATCTAGCCATAATGATTCCCGCCACCTATTTGCTGCCGCTATCACCCCGGCTGGTTTGGTGACTAAACTGGACAGTATAGTAGAAGAGGATTATACCATATTTGCCGTATCCGGCAGCCCCGGCAGCGGTTTACAAAAGCTATTTACCCATTTACTGCATCAAATTGAACTCAATACCCTGCATGCCGAAATATTCCATAATCCTTTTAAGCCTGATGAAATTGACTTGATTCTGTTCCCTGAAACTAAAACAGTAATTATTGATATTTCCGCAAATGTTATTGATTATATACCAATGCTGTCAGGTAGATTCAAACGACGGCTTGATTTCAATTTATTTAAACAAAAACAAATTGAAACTGAATACGAAACGTATTATAATACCGCACAGCAACGCTTTAAAGAAGGATTTGATGCGGCGGTTTATTTTCTTACTAAAGCTAAAACATTGCATGATGAATTGGAAGCTTTTTATATTCCCCATATGGATTTTACCGGGATATCACAATTTAGAACCAATTTAATAGAAGAGCTGGAAAGCAGCCTGAAAAACTAATTATCCAGGAATCAGCACTTTTACTCTATTACCGTTATTATATTGAGTATCGATAATCAGATTTATTAAGCCGCTTTGTTTCTCATGTTTTTTCATTATCCGGGCAGTTAACTGCCCGTCTTTTATTTCTATGCACCCTTTAACCATCATGCGAAAAGGTGATTTAATCTGCTCCAGATTATTAACGGATAATTCAAACCAATTATTATGATAAGTTTTTATCCCTCTCATTTTCCGCAGGACAGGTTTAATTAAAACTTCAAATACCAACTCGCCAGCACCGGGATTGCCGGGCAAATTAAACAGTAAAACTCCATCTTTAACTGCTGCCGATGTGTGCTGACCAGGTTTCAGGTCAAGACCGGCAAAAATTATTTCCGCTCCAATCTGTTTAAAGGCATCCTGGACCAGATCAAATTGTCCTTCCGCCGTGCCGCCGCTTATTATTATTAAATTACTTACTTTTAGTCCGTTCTGCAGTTCCTGTGCAATTGAAGTAATTTTATCAATAACCGGCCCTTCGCCGCTGAGAGGGTAACATCCACTGGCAGATAAAAGACTGAAATATAGCGTTTTATTACTGGTAAAGATCTGTCCTTTTTGCAGATTTCCACCAGGCATTACCAACTCACTGCCGGTATTAATTATATAAACCATAGGGGATTTGAAAACAGAAATAGAGGCAATACCACATGAAGCTATTAACTTCAGTTCATTGAAGTTAAGCACCTGACCAGCAAAAGCTATGAGTTCTCCCTTCTTAATCTGACTTCCGCAGTTCTGTATATTGGCACCCGCGATTACAGGCTTGTCTAGCAGCACATTATTACCCGTTTCTGAAATATCTTCTTTTTTAACTACTGCCGCTGTACCATAGGGTAACATGGCACCAGTCATGATTTTTATTGCCTGACCAGCAGTGAAACTTCTTTCTCCCAAGTCACCAGCACCGATTACACCGGCTATTGAAAGTTCTCTTTCTTCACCCTGCTGCAGATTATACAAATCTTTTTCATGAATGGTAAATCCATCTACCGCTGAACGTGAGAAATCAGGGATATTAATATCTGCAAATATATCCCTGACTAAAACTCTCCAATGAGTATTTTCAACCGGAATTACTTCGGTATCTACAGGATGGGCATACGTTAGACATTTTTCCAAAACTGTCTCCAGACTGACATATTTACCGGACATTAAATCGCCTCTTTCTAATAAGTAATAACTTTCATTATCTGTCCGGCTTTCACCCCTTGCTGTTCATTAGGAATATGAATATAGCCCTGTGACTGGGATAAAATACTCATCAGACCTGATTTACCTAACAGAGGTCGGATAATGTTCCTTCCCTCCTGTCTTTCTACTGCTACAGGAATAAAATCGTCACGACCAGCCTGGGATGCTATATTTAATGTTAAATAGCCTTCGCAGCTATTTAGATTATTATTACGCCTGAGCAGCGGCGCTGCCAATATGTAAAACACTGTCAAGGCTGAAACAGGATGCCCCGGTAAACCTATTACCAGCTTTTTTCCTATTTGTACAGCCAAAGTTGGTTTACCCGGTTTTACCGCAATACCATGAAAGAGTATCTGCGCCTGAGGAATGGTCATTAAAACCTCCAGGGTAACATCCATTATTCCAACTGAACTTCCCCCGGACATAATTAAAATATCATTTTCCTTGAGTCCCTTCTCAACAGCTTGCTGCAATTCTGCAAACTGGTCGCTTACCAGCGGATAAATAGACGGCCTGCCACCGCAGGACTGAACTGCTGCATATAGAGCATGAGAATTTACATCTCTAATCTCCCCCGGTTTCAGTTTATAGTCTATTGGTACTATTTCATCTCCTGTTGATATTATTCCTATATTATACGGCTTAACAACCTCCAGTGAAGTTATGCCTAAAGATGCCAACAGACCAATATCTGCCGCTCTGACCGTTTGATCTTTTTCCATAATTATTTGCCCTGTTTTTATATCTTCACCGGTCTGCATCACATTTTCCCATGGGCCAACTGCGTGAAAGGACAGGATTGTCTTTTCATCAAGTTTCTCAGTATACTCAACCATAATGACTGCATTAGCTCCCTCAGGCAGCATTCCTCCGGTAGGTATCCAGCAGCATTGCCCTTTTGTTAATGTAATAGTAGTACTCTTGCCCATTTTTATTTCGCCGACGTTTTCCAAATATCCCGGCGATGATTCACTGCAGCCAAAAATATCTTCTGCCGCTAGTGCATAGCCATCTACTGTTGAACGGCTAAAGGCAGGCAGGTTCTCGGCACTGATTATATCCTGAGCTGTAATACGATTAAAGGCATCATTTAAACTAACTGCTTGAGCAACCAGGGGCGGACGGCAGGCCATTAATCTTTCTAAAGCCTCTTTGTAGTGAACAACTTGCAAAAATTCTTTCATATCGATAATTCCTTTGCGATATAATTTACTAAATTATACTTTAATATTAATATTCTTCAAAATAATTGGTGATTTTGCAGGAAAAACAAACAGTTGTTTAGGTCTTACTCTTTTTAGGTTAAAATGAAGTAATTATATAATACTTAGGAGAGAATTATGGAACGGAATATATACATAGCAAACATGCCTCTGGAAAAATCTTTCGAGCTTTTTTTAGAACGGCTGCAGGCAACAAATTTTTTTAATTTAAAAATCGAAACGGTAGATGTCCTTACCAGTTTAAACCGTATTACTGCCAGTCCTGTTTATGCTAAGAGGTCATCACCTCATTATGTTTCATCTGCCATGGATGGCATAGCAGTGAAAGCATCCTTAACTAATGGAGCGACCGAAGTAAATCCAATTAGCTTAAAAAGCGGAGAATTTTTTGAAGTAGATACTGGTGATTATGTGCCCTCAGAATTTGATACAGTAATAATGATTGAAGATGTAAACTTTATTGATGGTTCGGCACAGATTATTAAAGCGGCAGTTCCCTGGCAGCATATACGTTCAGTCGGTGAGGATCTAGTTACCCATGATATGCTGGTACCCAGTTATACCCGCATCGGTGCTTACGAATTAGCTTCACTTATCACAGCCGCTGTAAATGAGATACTGGTGGTAAAAAAACCGGTTGTTGGTATAATTCCTACCGGAACCGAATTAGTTGAAAAAGGAAGCGATATTATGCTTCCGGGACAAATTGTAGAATCAAATAGCCGCATGTTGTCAGCACTATGTGAAGAATGGGGTGCTCTGCCCCTTCGTCATGAAATTGTTATCGATGATAAAGAACAGATCAGGCAGGCTATTAGAACCATGATCCCCCAAGTAGATGTTTTGATCGTATGTTCAGGCTCATCTGCGGGACGAGAAGATTATACAGCTTCTCTGATAGCAGAAATAGGTGAACTGCTTTTACACGGTCTGGCCATCCGCCCCGGCAAGCCGGCTATTCTAGGTATAATTGATAATAAACCAGTTATTGGTGTACCTGGTTATCCTGTTTCAGCTAATTTGATATTTTCGCTCTTTGCACAACCCATAATTTATAAAAAGCAAGGTTTAACCCCCCCTTTAAATAAGGAGTTAGAGTGTCATGCTGCTCGTAAAATCCCTTCTCATATGGGTGTGGATGATTTTTTAAATGTCAGTATTGTAAAAATTGCAGAGCGTTATCTATGTTTTCCTCAGGCGCGGGGTGCAGGTATAACAACCAGTTTGGTTAAATCAGACGGGGTTTTATGTATAAAAAGAGGTTTAGAAGGTTTACAGGCGGGCGATACCTGTGTGGTTTCACTTAGGCGCCCGATGCAGCTTATTGATAATACTATAATCACCATCGGCAGCCATGATCTTTCAATTGATATCTTAGCTGACATTTTACATAAACGACATAGTTTGAGACTTATATCAATTAATGCTGGCAGTATGGGAGGCATTTTTTCTTTGCGCCGCAGGGAAACTCACTTTGCTGGAATCCATTTATTAGATTATGAGACTGGTGAATACAATCAGAGTTATCTGCAAAAATATTTACCTGACAGTGACTGGTTATTAATGAACCTCGCCAAGCGCGATCAAGGCTTGCTAATTAAAAAAGATAATCCCTTGAATATTACTTCGTTAAAAGATCTTGCCAAACCTGAAGTCAGATATATAAATCGTCAAAACGGAGCAGGAACTCGTATACTCCTGGATTATCTTTTAAAGCTTGATAATATAGATCCTCAGGATATCAATGGCTATAACCGTGAAGAATATACTCATCTGGCGGTTGCTGCTTCCATAAAAAATGATGCTTCCGATGTAGGAATGGGGATTTATGCCAGCGCCCGTGCTCTTGATTTAGGTTTTATTCCTATTACACAGGAACAGTATGATATATGTCTTTTACCGCAATTAATGACTTCAAATATTTTTGATATGTTAGAAAGGACAATTACCAGCGAAGAATTCCAGGAAAAGTTAATAAAAACAGGTGGTTATAATCTAGATTTAACCGGTCAAATAATAGCTTCTAAAAGTTATAATTTATAATAATAGTAAACATAATTATTTATAATATAATCCCTGCATGCTATTGGTTGCAAGGATTATCTGTGCTTATGTCGAATTTTAACTTTACATACTTTTAAGAATCTTTATCGGGGAATATGGATTTTTTAAAAGGAGTCAGTCCTCTAAAATAACACAAATTATGTATTAGAGGCTTAAACTGACGCATTTGAAAGAGATATCAATTTAAAGTGATATATATTGCATAAAGCGGGGGGTGAGTTTTGCTATTTTAACATGCTATAATCGGGGGAGATTGTAATTCAATCTGAGTATGGGGGAAGGAGAGTGTGAGTTTATGAGAGTGACCCGCAGGCAATTCCTCAAAGTTACCGGTGCAACTGCTGCCGTAATGACAGTAGCAGAACTAGGATTTAACTTTGAGGCTACGGCATCTGCAATTAAAGAACTGAGAATTAAAAATGTGACACCAACACCTACCATTTGTCCATTCTGCGCATCTGGCTGCGGCTTGGTTGTTTATGCAGAACGCGACGACAAAGGAAAGTTTGTCAAACTCTTAAGTGTACATGGTGACCCTGATAATCCTATCAACATGGGGGGGGCTTGCAGCAAAGGTGCTGCCATGTTCAATCTTAGAGAGGTCTATGATCCGGAAACCGGTGAGCAGATGATTAATCCCAAAAGAGTGCAAAAACCTCTATATAGAGCACCCGGGGCTACAAAGTGGGAAGAAAAAGATTGGGATTGGATGCTGGATAGAGTCGCCGAAAAGATTAAGGAAACTCGCGATAAAGAGTTCATTCACACACAAAAGCTTGACGATGGCAGTGAAGTAATCGTCAATCGCACGGAAAAGATAGCTTGTTTGGGAGGCTCCTGTCTAGATAACGAAGAAGCTTATTTACTGAGTAAATTTGTAAGGTCACTGGGTATAGTCTATGTAGAAACCCAGGCCCGTATCTGACACTCCTCAACGGTCGCAGGTTTGGGACCATCATTTGGACGAGGAGTTATGACCAATCATATGATCGATTTAAAAAATGCTGATGTTGCATTGATTATGGGCAGCAATGCTGCCGAAAATCATCCCATCAGTTTTAAATGGTTGCTTAAAGGCAAGGAAGAACGGGGAACTAAAATAATTCATGTTGATCCACGCTTTACCAGAACTTCTGCCCGTTCTGATTTATACGCAAAATTGCGTTCCGGAACTGATATTGCCTTCTTAGGCGGTATGGTTAAATACATTATTGATAATGAACTTTATCATAAAGATTACGTTGTTTACTATACTAACGCCGCCCTCATTGTTAAAGATGATTTTGATTTTGATGACGGTCTGTTTTCAGGTTATGATGCAGACAAAAGATCCTACGATATATCTACATGGGATTATCAATTAGATGCAGAAGGTAAAGCTTTAAAAGACGTAACTTTGCAGGATCCACACTGTGTATTTCAATTATTGAAAAAACACTATGATCGCTATGATATTGATACTGTATGTGCTGTAACCGGCA
The DNA here is from genome assembly GCA_964563125.1 of uncultured Syntrophomonas sp. Taxonomy (GTDB): domain Bacteria; phylum Bacillota; class Syntrophomonadia; order Syntrophomonadales; family Syntrophomonadaceae; genus UBA1368. The sequence continues at coordinate 80,436 of CAZLVY010000001.1, forward strand.
CACCCAAGAACAGATATCTGGAAGTTCTTGAACTCTTCTGTTCTACCGGTGCACCCGATAAAACTGGTACCATTATGTATGCTATGGGAATTACCCAACATACGGTTGGCAGTCAGAATGTGCGCGCATTTGCAGTAGTTCAACTTCTGCTGGGTAATATAGGCAGACCAGGTGGTGGGATAAATGCCCTGCGTGGTGAAAATAATGTTCAGGGAGCAACTGATATGGCATTGCTAAGCCATATAATTCCTGGTTATTTAGCTTCACCAGATGCTAAGAGCCATCCTGATCTGGCAGCTTACAATGCTAAAGAAACACCTAAAACCAGCTATTGGATGAATAAACCTAAATTCCTTTCCAGTATGCTTAAAGCCTGGTGGACAGAGGCACCAATTGAAGAATCATATCAATATCTGCCCAAGCGAAACCCAGGTAAAAACTATACTTTTATTTCCCTTTTTGAAGATATGTACAAAGGTGAAATTGAGGGTGCGTTTATTATGGGTACTAATCCAGTAGTTGGTGGACCAAATGCTAATAAAGAACAAACTGCCCTCACCAAACTAAAGTGGATAGTGCAAACTGATTTGTGGCTAAATGAAACCTCTGAATTCTGGACTTATAAAGGCTGGCAAAGACCAGTTCATAATGACAAGGTTGAGTCGCTGCAAGCAGAAGATATTCAAACCGAAGTATTTTTCCTGCCTGCTTGTGGAGTGTATGAAAAAGAAGGAACCGCAGCCCAAACCGGCAGATGGGTGCAATATCGTTGGAAGGGTGCTGATCCGGTTGGTGAATCAGAGCCTGACCTGTGGATAATAGACCAGTTGGCTAAAAGGGTTAAGAAGCTTTACGAAGGCAGCACTTTACCCCAGGATGAGCCGATAACAAAACTAAACTGGGATTATGGCGATGGTCATGAACCTGACCTTATGCAAGTTGCATTGGAGCTAAATGGTTATACTGTCGCTGATGGCAAACCGGTTGCCAGCTTTGCCAAACTAACAGATGACGGTTCAACTGCTTGTGGATGCTGGGTTTATTCCGGAATGATGGAAATGAAAGACGGCAATCTCCATTATAAAGCTAAGAATCGGAATAACACTGATAACTCCAAAACCGGTTTAGGTCTCTTTTCCAATTGGGCATGGGCTTGGCCATTAAACAGAAGAATTGTTTATAATCGTTGTTCCATACAGCCAGATGGCATAACTCCGTGGCCGGGAGATGAAGCTCGCGCATTAATCCATTGGGATCCTAATGCTGTTGCTGACGCTGCCACCGGCGCTCTGGGTAAATGGGTCGGCGATGATGTTCCTGATTTTTACGGGACTTTAGCTCCAGATGCACCCGGCGGAACCGATGCTTTTATTATGAGAGCTGAAGGGGTCGGATGTTTGTTTGCAGCCAAAACCAGTATGAAGGATGGTCCCTTCCCCGAGCATTACGAACCATGGGAAAGCCCGACTGAAAACAAGCTTAACAGTCAGCCTTTTAATCCTGCGGTTGTTGTTTGGGAACCAGAAAAGCAAGGCAAAGTGGAAGACTTTCCTTTTGTTGCCACAACTTATCGAGTAGTAGAACACTGGCAAAGCGGCGCTTTAAGCAGAACTTTACCATGGCTGGCAGAACTAATGCCCAATATGTTTGTTGAAATCAGTGAGGAACTGGGCAAATTACGCAAAATTAAAAACGGTGATAAAGTAATTGTTTCATCAACTCGCGGTGATATCGAAGCAATTGCCTGTGTTACCAAGCGGCTTAAACCTATGCTGATTAACGGCAAGGATGTTTATACTGTTGGTGCATTGTGGCAGTTCGGTTTTAAAGGATATGCGACTGGAGATCCGGCTAATCGTCTTACTCCTCATGTTGGCTGTGCGAATTCTACTATTCCAGAATATAAAGCATTCTTATGCGACATAAGGAGGGCTTAATTATGGCATTAAAAACTAACTTATATGATTCAAGTAAATGTACAGCCTGCCGTGGTTGCCTGATTGCCTGTAAAGATTGGAACCAACTGCCGGCAGTTATGGAACCGTTTACCGGTAACTATGCTACCCATGAAGATCTAAATGCTGATACATTTACACTTATTCGTTTTAATGAATTCGAAGATGACCCGGCCAGTGATGTACAATGGAATTTCTTGAAATACCAGTGTATGCATTGCCTGGATCCCAACTGCATGAAAGTTTGCCCCCGGGGAGCATATTCCAAGACTGAGTGGGGCGCAACTGTTCATGACCCTGATAAGTGCATAGGTTGTCAGTATTGTACAACGGCTTGTCCTTTCAGTATTCCAAAGTACCGGAAGAGAGAGGATAAAATAACCAAATGTACCCTTTGTGTTGACCGGGTTGAAGAAGGTTTAAAACCGGCCTGTGTAAGAACTTGTCCTACTGGCGCATTGCAATTTGGTGAGCGCAACGAACTACTACAATACGCTGAAGACAGGGTTAAATATCTGAGAGCTAATGGTTTCCCCCGGGCTACTATTTATGGGAAATTTGAACTGGGTGGGCTAAACAAGCTCTATGTGTTAACTGATACACCTGATAAATTCGGTCTGCCAGTAGATCCAAAAGTACCAAACGTTACTTTCTGGCAGGATTATGTACAGCCATATGCCAGTTGGTTGATTCCATTAGCTTTGGCTGGTTCGGCAGTCAGTTTTGTGACTACCAGACTGTTAGCCAATAAAAATGTGGAACATGGGAAGGAGGTAACGAACGATGCAACTAGTTCCGGAATACAGAGCTGATGTTTCCCGCGTGGAGCGATTTAATTTTGTCTCTCGTTTAACTCACTGGGGACATACAGCGACATTTTTACTTTGCCTCTTTACCGGTTTGATCCTGTTTTTTGATGGAGTAGACTGGTTGGCAGCAATCTTTGGCGGTTATATTGGTGCCGGTATAATTCATAGAATTGCAGCAGTCACCATGACACTCTTAATAGCCTTTTTTGTAGTTTTTAACTTCCGGGTACTGATTAACTGGATTAAAGACATTCTTCGTTTTGGTTTAAATGATATTAAGTTTCTTCTGGTGTTTCCATTAGAATTTCTAGGTTTTGATGTAAAAATTCCGCCGCAAACCAAATTTAATGGTGGAGAAAAAGGTAACTCACTGGTTACCCCGACCATGGTTATGCTTTTGGTCTTAAGTGGTTATATCATGTGGTTTCCCACTATATTTCCCAAATGGTTAGTGCTAGCGGCCTATCCTACTCATGACATCGCTATGGTTCTATCAACCGTAATGGTATGTATGCACGGTTATCTGGGCTCATTCCATCCCGGTTCGGGTGAATCATTCTGGGGCATGTGGAAAGGCACCGTCAAAGAAGACTGGGCCAAGCATCATCATGCCATATGGTACGAAGAGACCTATGGCAAGAAAGATGACGATGACAAAGAAGCATAATCAAATCCGTTGGTATTAAAAATGGGGGAATATATTCCCCCATTTTCACTTTACTGGTTGTTGCGGGTTTGCCCTACTAGTATTTAATCTAAATAATTATAAGAAGGTGATTTCTTGAAAAGACAAACCCCGGTTGATCTCCCGCAAGGATATGTTGAATTCTTTATTAGCCTGGAAAACTTACAAAATGAGATGCAGATAAAACTGACCCAGTCTTACCCATTTGAAACTTATGCTATTAAGCAGCTTTTGGTTACCGGTAACAGGCCTTTACTGGAGCTTAAGGGAATTACCATTAATACAGCTGATTATTTAGCAGTTTTACTAAATATAATAGTACTAATGAAACAAAATCGGCCTGATTCCCTGCAAACTATGGAAAAACTGGAGCAAGAATTAGATAAGTTGGACTTAGAGCAAATTATTGCCAGGTTAACAGATTTCAGCAATGACAATTACTTCAACAAACTGGCTGAAGATATTGATGTATCTCTGGATTTGCTCGTTTTTGTCCTAGACCATGCCATAAGACCATTTTTGCGTATTTATGCAGCACCATACCAGCAAGCGCTAATTCAAGAAGATACGCCTTTTTGGCAGTTCCCCAATGTTTGCCCGGTCTGTGGCAGTAAATCACATTTCAGTCGCGTAAGATCTTCAGACAGTCGCCGCTTTATGTTTTGCGACCGTTGTTTCAGTGAATGGGAATCCCGGCTTCTGCAGTGCGTTCATTGCGGCAATGATGACCCGGAGACAATTAAATATTCTAGTGTTGAAAATGATGATGCCTATCAAATTTATCTTTGCGACAAATGCCATGGTTATCTAAAAACTTATGATGAAAAGCAGAATAAAGAACTTACCGACCTCTTTATTGCTAATATCGAAACTATATATTTAGATATACTGGCTCAAGAAAAAGGCTATAGTAATCACAATGACTAGATGCATTAGCATTCGCTCATAGCATAAATAAGCCCTATAATGTTAACTGAACCCTAAAAAAGGACAGTCAAGTAAAAACCCCCTATGATAGAATTCAAAAACTATCATAGGGGGTTTTTTATGGATTGTTTTATTATTTATTAGATTTTTTCTACTCTTGCAGCTGATACTTTATATTCAGGAATCTTGGCTGTGGGGTCTAAGGAATCAGCATTAGTAAGCATATTGGCTGCAGCTTCCTTGTAATGGAAAGTAGTAAATACTACATTTTCATTTACTATATCGCTGACATGGGCTCTTAGCTCGATGCTGCCCCTTCTGGTACTGAGTTTAACCATTTCACCATTTGCTATTCCCAACTGTGTTGCAGTCTTAGGATTAATCTCGACTTCATTATAAGGCCGGTGCTCATTAAGAGCAGATGCACGTCTGGTCATAGTTCCGGTATGATAATGGAATAAGTTTCTACCGGTGGTAAGAATTAATGGATATTCTGCACTGGGCAGTTCTACTGGTTCTTTAAATTCTATGGCGTGGAATAGTCCCAATCCACGGCTGAACTTTTCCTTATGCATAACAGGTGTGCCTGGATGCTCAACAGTAGGACACGGCCAAGGTATACCGGTAGCAGCTATTCTATCATAAGTGATACCTGAATAAGAAGGAGTAACGGTTCTTATTTCTTCAAATATTTCTTCCACCGAATTATAGTTCATGGGATAACCGCAAAGTGTTGACAGTTCACTAATAATCTGCCAATCCGGGCGAGCATCACCAAGAGGTTTTATAGCTTGACGAACTCTTTGTACCCGTCTTTCAGTATTGCTGAAAGTCCCGTCTTTCTCGGCAAAAGTTGCTCCTGGTAAAACAACATCTGCCAGTTCAGCCGTTTCAGTCAGAAAAATATCCTGTACTAAAAGGAATTCCAGGTTTTCCAGAGCTTCTTCTACATGATCCAAATCAGGATCACTCATCATAGGATTTTCACCCAGAACATATAAAGCTTTAAGGTCTCCGTGATGTGCATGACCGATAGCCTCGGTTAATGTCCAGCCATTTTTACCGGATAAAGGTACTCCCCAAGCTTTTTCGAACTTTTCCTTTACTGCTTCATTGCTTACTGCCTGATAAGCCGGATAAGAAACAGGAAGTGCTCCCATGTCACAGGCACCCTGAACATTGTTCTGACCGCGTAAGGGGTTTACTCCAGTTCCAGGGCGGCCAAGATTTCCGGTTAATAAAGCCAGATTACATACTGATTTAACATTATCAGTCCCGGTGCTATGCTGGGTTATGCCCATTGCATAACAAATTGAACCTGCTTCGGCTTCTGCATACATACGGGCAGCTTTTTTAATATCTTCCGCAGGTACGCCGGTTATTTCTGCAACTACTTCAGGTGAATAGTTTTTAACCGTTTCCGCCATTTTTTCATAACCTTCGGTTCGGTTCTTAATGAATTCCTCCGCTAACAGATTCTCATTGATGATTACATTCATCATGCCGTTGATTAAAGCCACATCAGTTCCTGGTTTAAAACGCATATAAATATCAGCTATTTCTGCCAGTTCTATTTTGCGTGGATCGGCCACAATTAACTTGGCACCATTTTCTCTTACATTCTTCCTGATTTTATAGCCTATAACCGGATGGTTTTCAGTAGTATTAGTTCCTATTAAAAAGACACAGGTGGCATCCTTTTCTAATTCATTAATGGAATTAGTCATGGCTCCACTTCCGAATGCTGCCCCCAGACCGGCGACAGTAACGGAGTGTCAGAGACGTGCGCAATGGTCAACATTATTTGAACCAATTGCCGCCCTCATAAATTTTTGTGCCAGGTAGTTTTCTTCATTGGTTACCCGGGCGGATGAAAACATTGCCAGGGCATCGGGTCCATATTCTGCTTTAATTCCTTTAAGCTTATCAGCAGTATAACTAAGCGCTTCATCCCAACTGGCAGGACGCAGCTTCCCGTTTTCCCTGATTAAAGGTGTAGTCAAACGTTCAGGGGAATTAATAAAATCCCAGCCAAATCTGCCTTTAACACATAAAGCTCCTTTATTAACCGGGCTGTATTTTGCATCACGGTTGGAAGTTACTCCCACTACCTGATTGTCTTTGACGTTCAGCTCTAAAGTACAACCGGTGCCGCAATAGGTACAGGTAGTTAGTACTTTTTCGTTTTGAGCAGCTTTGCCTTTACCTGCTGCTACTTTACTGGTCAAGGCTCCCACCGGACATACCATAACGCATTGTCCGCAGAATACGCAGCTGGAATCAGCCAGTATTCCATTAAAAGCGGTTGATATTTTGGCATGATGTCCTCTGTCTTCAATATTTATGGCATCAGCTCCGGTAATTTCTTCACAGGCGCGTACACAGCGAGTGCACATGATACATTTGTCATAATCCCTTTCAATGAACGGATTAGGATCTTCTTTGTAAAAATGAGGTCCTTCTCCACTAAAGCGGGATTCTTTAACACCATATCTGTAGCAATAATCCTGCAGCTTACAATCTCCGTCTTTTTCACATACATGGCAATCGAACTTATGCCGGGCGGTTAATAGCTCCAGTATTACTTTCCGGGCTTCAACTACATCCGCACTTTCGGTTTGGATATCCATGTTGTTTTCAGCCGGCATTACACAGGCAGCCAGAAGGTTAGGTCTTCCTTTGCATTCTACTACACACATGCGGCAAGAACCTGCCAATCTCAGGTCTTCGTCATAACAAAAGGTCGGTAAATCTGCACCGGCTTTTTTACAGGCCTCCAGCAGCATAGTTCCCCGGGGCACTTGTATTTCCTGTCCATTTATCTTAAGATTTATCATCTGGAATCCTCCTTTCTCCAAGATTATATGAGTTTTCTCATATATTCATATTTGAAATGTTTGATAGTTGATTCAACCGGTATTGGTGCAGCTTGTCCCAAACCACACAAAGAAGCTTTCTTCATTACTTTAGCCAGGAGCAAAATACTTTCCAGGTCACGTTCAGTACCTTTTCCGCCATTTATCTTCTGCAGCATTTCGCGCATTCTAAAGGTACCTTCCCGGCAAGGATTACATTTGCCACAGGATTCATGTTCAAAGAATTTAGTTATACGCGCTACTGTATCTACAATATCTCTGGTTTCATCTAAAACCAAAACCGCGCCTGAACCTAGTGCTGCTCCTATAGTTCCCATTGAATCAAAATCAATTGGTATATCCAAATTTTCCTCAGGTATGAAAGCTCCTGAAGTACCGCCTACCTGAACAGCTTTAAACTTCTTGCCATTTTTCACGCCTCCGCCAAATTTAAAAATCACATCGCGCAGGGTGGTATCGGTAGGTACTTCGAAATAAGTTGCATTAACAACATCTCCGGTTAAAGTTACTACTTTGGTACCGGGATATTTTGCGGCACCTATTCCTGCAAACCATTCCGCACCATTTACCATAATATATGGCAGACAGGCAAAGGTTTCCACATTATTAACAACCGTAGGTGCTGCCCATAAACCTTCAACACCTGGGAAAGGAGGTTTAAATCTGGGTTCTCCCCGATGACCTTCAATTGATTCTATTAAAGCGGTTTCTTCTCCGCATACGTAAGCGCCTGCACCCATTCTCACTTCGATATCAAAGTCTCCCAAGGCCCCCGATTCTTTGGCGCTTTCAACCGCATTTTTTAATAAGTTGACTACGAAAGGATATTCTCCCCGACAATAGATATAGCCTTGATTAGAGCCTATTGCCGTACCACAGATAGCCATTCCTTCCAGAAGGGCCTGGGCATTTTTTTCACATATTATGCGATCCTTATAAGTTCCCGGTTCTCCTTCATCCAAATTACATACTACATATTTTACCGGTGCATCCTGAGGTACAAAACTCCACTTCATACCGGCATTAAATCCTGCTCCACCCCTGCCTCTTAAGCCCGATTTTTTCACTTCGTCAATAAGGGCTTTCTTTTCCATTGCCCGGGCTTTTTCCAAACCTTTATAACCGCCGACTTTAATATAATCCTGGGCACTTTCCGGATTAATCTGATCGGCATATTGTAATAAGACACGCTTTTCTTCCAAGTTTTTCACCCCCCTCTTACTTATTTATAAGCACTCAAAATACTGGGAATCTTATCCGGGGTAACATTAAAAATAGGTTCTGAATTAACTGTTATAACCGGAGTTGCCTGACATTGTCCAATACATTCAGTTAGTTCCAGAGTATATTTGCCATCAGCAGTAGTTTCTCCTACAGCTATTCCCAAATAGTTTTCGATAGCTTTTATAACACCATCAGCTCCTGCTACATGACAGGGAGCACTTTCACACATGCGGATAATAAATCTGCCTCTTTTTTCTACCGATAAATAAGAATAGAAAGTAGCCACTCCATAAGCTTTTGCTTCTGATATACCGAAAACTTGAGCAGCTTCTTTTAAAGCTTCCTGTGGTATGTAGTTGTATTCATTTTGGATTTGATGGAAAGCTTCAATAAGACCACCCTTTTTGCCTTGCTGGCTGGCAATGAGGTCCTTATAATTAGCCATTATTTCACCTCCTTTTCGTCAAAAATTTATCATAATTGGAAACTCTTATAATGTCATACTGCATTTAGTATAACAAAATAATAGCTCATATGTGAAAATATGCGCTTACTGATAAATATTTGTCGACCCCCACGTATATTAATTCAATGTCGGCAGGTAGCATCCTGCTTTACTTATGCTACTATAATCATTTTTTATGGATAGTATAATATTATATCCAAAATCATCCTTAACACAGTCATCATTACGGGATACGCAAATAAAAAAGAGAGGTATTCACCTCTCTTTAGTAAGCGCAATGGTTATTTTAATACTTTTAAACTTGCGTCATTAATCTCGCCGCTATTTTCTTCACCTTATTAATTACTTCAGCTTCGTTCAATGTTACAATCTGACGGTTTTTCATAACTATTTTTCCGTCTATTATAACTGTATCCACATCACTAGCCTGCCCGGCATAAACCAGGTTGGCAACAATGTCATAACGAGGTATTTGATGAGCTGCTTCTAAATTAATAATAATCATGTCTGCTTTGTAACCTTTTTGCAGTTTACCAATCTGGTTATCCAGCCCCAGTGCCTGAGCACCATTAACAGTAGCCATTTCTAAAGCCTTATAGGCTGGCAATACAGTAGGATCCATGCTATTAACTTTGTGCAGCAGAGCACAGGTTCTCATTTCCTGCAGCATATCCAGATTATTATTGCTGGAAGCCCCATCAGTGCCTAAAGCCACCGGTATTCCTGCTGCTAATAACTTAGGTACCGGGGCAATTCCACTGGCAAGCTTCATATTACTTTCCGGATTATGAGCTATTCCTGCTCCGCTTTCTGCAAGTATAGTAATATCATCGTCACTAAGATGAACACAGTGGGCGGCTAAAACATGATTTTCAAACAGTCCCGCATCTTGCAATAATTTTACCGGTGTTTTACCATATTCTCTGACAGTATCGGCAACTTCTCCGCTAGTTTCAGCAACATGAATATGTATTCCCACTTTTAACTCACTGGCAAGTGCTGCAACTCTTTCCAGGTATTCAGGTGGGCAGGTATAGGGAGCATGAGGACCAAGCATAATGGTAATTCTTCCATCCCCTTGATTATGCCATTTATCAACTAGATTTCTGCTGTCTGTTATAGCTTGTTCACTCTGTGGGCCTACTCCGACCATACCGCGGGATAAACAGGCACGTATACCTGAACTTTCAACTGCTTTGGCTACTTCATCCATATAAAAATACATATCAGCAAAAGTGGTAGTACCTGATTTAATCATCTCCACAATAGCCAGCATTGTACCCCAATAAATGTCTTCTGCAGTTAATTTATCTTCTAACGGCCAAATTTTAGTTTCCAGCCATTCCATAAGCGGTAAATCATCGGCATAGCTTC
>CAZLVY010000002.1:0-12376 GCA_964563125.1 uncultured Syntrophomonas sp.
GTGCCTGTTTCCAGTTTTGCCGCTTTGACGATCATCACTGCCATCTGCTCACGGGTGATTATGTCGTCAGGCCCAAAGGTCTTGTCATCATAGCCGCTGATTATTTTATGGGCATAGGCTGCAGCGATGGCATCTTTAGCCCAGTGCTCAGCAGTATCGGTAAACATCTTGCCTTCCTTGGCTTCCAGCTTACAAGCTTTGACCAAGGCAACAGCAAATTCTGCCCGGCTGATACCTTTGTCCGGGGCGAAGCTGCCATCGGGATAACCGCTGATAGCGCCCAAGACCACCAGCTCTTCGATATTGCCTTTAGCCCAGTGATCGGCGATGTCATTTAATTCTGCAGCTGGCTGTTCAGTGGGCTGCTCCGGCTGTTCTACCGGCTGTTCAACCGGCTCTTCCACTGGCTGTTCAGGCTCTGGTTCGCTGGCAGCTGCAATGATCGGTTGAGTCAAAGCGGCATCAGGATAGCCTGTTGCTTTGATTACAATCGCATACTCTTTCCCTTCGGCAAATACTTCTGCATCGATTGAAATTTTTGCATCACTGACAGTATATTTTTCTCTGATGGATGTATCATCAACTTTGATATTTGTTATTTTACTGCTCCAGTCGAGATTGCTGGCAAACTCAATATCAATGGGATTCCCAACCTGATTATCCTGGCTGTCTGCAGTCAGGGCAGGCGGGGTAAGCTCCTCGGCTGCATCAGCAGCACTGTTATAAGTGAAACTTTCAACCGCTATGCCGCCGGTGGATACCAGCTGCAGCGCAGGGTCATCGCTTTTCACATAGTCAATGAAGATGGCCTGCCCCAATTTTGCTTTGGCATCCAAAACCAGTTTGATCTTTCCTACCGTGTTCGTTGTATCAACACCAGTCACTTTTGCCGGATTCCCATCCAAAGTCAGTGTAAACTGATCTTGAACACCGTCCGGGATAACTACTGCCTGGTCAAAAGTAATACTGACATCTCCCTTGTTACTTATTTCAGCAACCACCAGAACAGGTGGCTGATCAGCAGCCTGCACCGCCGGCACCAATACCATGATCATGAATAATATCGCTGCGAAAAGAGCAATACGATTATGTTTTCTTACAGTCAACATTTTTTATCCTCCTAAGTAAAATTTTTTCCATCCGTTTCTAATAAGCCCTCAACTCTTCTTTGGAGCAGGGCCGCCATAATGTATTCCCTCTCAAATCCTCGAGCGGCTTAACCAATAGAACTGCTTCCCGATCCATCAATACCGCTTTTACCACCTCCCCTATTTCCACCGTTTCTTCATCAGCCAGAAACCGTCCATCCAATTTGTTTTTTACCTTTGTAATGTAGGATCTTTTCATTATTTCACCCACAGTGACTTGCTGTCCCGGTTCAGCAATAGAAATTTTACCCCGAAAACGTCCATCATTACCGCTCAGGCGCAGACCGGTACCGGCCAAAGCACCTACCACACCGTCCCCGGTACCTCCATGCTCTGAAAGATGGATACCCATTTCCTCAGCGACCCCGTAGGCATAATCTTTGTTCAAGACTTCCTGTTTGGCAGAAAACCCGTAAGCGATCAGCCAGCCGGGATTGGAGAGTCTTTCTGGTATCACTACACATAACCCGGGATCTGATCCTTCTGCTCTCTCTCTTTCCAGGAAATGGCCGCTGTACCCGATCACATCATCCAGAACATCGTCTATAATGTCAGCTGCGAAGCACATGGCACTGTTGTGGGACGTATAAGGAACATCCGGGTGGACTAACAATTGGTGCCTGGTGATCGGCTGGCACTTTCCCCATCCCTGTTCCTCGATTTGCTGAGATAAAAGAGCAGCTAATTGTCCTGTTCCCCGTTTGATATGGATATTATCGGTATCATCGATACATATCAGGATATACAAATCCATCACCTCATTTCATTCTTACCCTTTGGCTTCCCGCATCCCCTGACTGGTCAGGATCCTTTGGACCGTTTCCTCGTCCAGCTGCCAATCAAAAAATGTGAGATAAAAATCCTGAATAATATCCGTCATGTCAACATCTGCAAACAGATCCGGATACACTGTTTTCGCAGTCCAAATTGCTGCCAGCGGAGTTTCCAGGGAATTTTCATGTCCCCAGCGGGATATTCCAACCGGCAGCGGAAGCACCTGCTGGTTTTTTACTGCCTTGAGGGACTTCCACTGTTCATTGGTCATAATATAGCCGACTACATCCGGATTATTGGCCAAAATATAGTCCGGGTCCCATAAAAGAATTTGCTCCAGGCCGGCATAATGATCGCCATCAATGAATTTTAATTCCTGATTTACAGATACATTGATAACACCAGCAGCTTTCGTCCAATCGGCTGCCAGGGTGTCTGCGGTATCAGTCCGGGTGGCTTCCTGGGTTGAATGGTAAATCCTTGCTCTTTTATCGTCTGGTATTTTCGCTGTTCTATCCTGAACCATGGAAATCTGCTCCTGGTAAAACTGCTGGTATTCTTTGCTTTCTCCCTCAGTTCCCACAATCTCTGCGATCATTTCCATGGCAAATTGCTGCTCATTCATGGAAGTAAATTTCACTACCACCACCGGGATCTTCGCTAACTGCAGTTTTTCCATTTCTGTTTCATTTTTTATGGTATCTTCCTTGACAAAAATCAGGTCTGCTTTGATCCTGAGCATTTCCTCTATGTTTATAGCGCCGCCTTTTTTAGGAATTGAAAGACCCTTTAACTGAGGGTACATTTCTATCAGCAGAACATCTCTCTGCATTCCGTCGGTAGTTGCCACAATGTTATCCCCTTTGCCGTACATTGCTAATGCATACCCGGCTTCCGGGCAAGTACAAGCAATTCGCTGGGGGTCCACAGGCACTTCCACCTCCCGTCCGGCACTATCTACAATGATGTGGGTCTCAGGCTCTTGGGGTGCATCCTTCCCCTGATCTGTCTGGTCTCTGCCGCATCCGGTCAGGGCCAGGGCTGCCAGCAGCAGCAATAATAAGCCGACATAACCGATACTGATTTTCCGACTGGTGTGGTTCAAAACCTTCCCTCCCTTGTTCTCCTTATTGTTTGACTGTACTGATAGGCAGGACTTGTTTCAGTTTCCCGCCGTCATCCATCTGGTAATTTAAGATCCGGGTATTAATATTGTAAAGCTCGCCAATATTTTTTTCGGTCAATACCGCAGAGGGTTTTCCCATGGCAATGATGGTGTGGTCTTTGATCAAAGCTGCCCGGGTGGTTATGCCCTGGTTCTCAAAATAAAAGCAGTGATTGGGAATATGGGTGGCCATCAATACGGAAAGCCCGGTCTGTTTTGTGAGTTCTGCGATGGTTTCCATTATGATCAGCTCGTGCCGATAATCCAGATGAGCAGTGGGTTCATCCATGACGATCAGAGGACTGTTCTGTGCCAGTGCCCGGGCCACCATGACCAACTGGCATTCACCGCCGCTTAATTGGGTATAGGGGCGGTCTTTCAGCTTCGATATCCCTACCATTGTCAGGGCTTGCTCTGCAATGGCTTCGTCTTCTTCTGAAGGGGTGCGGAAAGGCCCCAGGAAAGAAGCTCTGCCCATTAGCACGATATCCTTGACCAGGTAAGGAAAAGTTTTTTCATGGACCTGGGGAACATAGGCCATATTTTTGGCGATTTGTTTGGCCGTCATATTAATGAGGGGTACGCCGTTGATCAATACTTGTCCTTTGCTGGGCTTCAGCCAGCCCAAGGCGCAGTCTAAAAGAGTCGTCTTACCGCAGCCATTGGGGCCCAGCAAGCAGAATATTTCTCCCCGGCCCACGGTAAAACCGATTTTATCCAGGACTATGCTTTGCGGATACTTAAAACCTAAATCTATCACTTCTATTAAAGGAGTCAAATTACCAGCCTCCTCCTTTGGTCTTATTCAACAGGTAAACAAAAAATGGGGCGCCGATCAAAGCCGTCAGTATTCCCAGTGGTATTTCCGCCCCCGTCAGGATCCGGCTAAAATCATCTACGATGACCAGAAAGGCAGCCCCCAGGGAAAAGCTCACCGGGATCAATATTTTATTGTCATTGCCCACGATCATTCGTCCAATGTGGGGTATGACCAGGCCTACCCAGCCGATAATACCGCTTACGCAGACAGCTCCGGCGGTAGCTAATGTGGCGCAGGCAATGATGATTCCCTTGTTTAGAGTGGTATTGATACCCAGGGTATGGGCCTCCCGATCGCCCATAGAAAGTACATTGATCCTCCAGCGGAACAGAAAAAGCCCCACCGTGCCGATCAGCATCGGAATCCCGGCAATCATGATATCGCTGAAGCGGGCCGAAGCCAGGCTGCCCATCAGCCAGAATACGATGGCCGGCAGTTCATCTAACGGATCAGCCAGGTATTTGACCAATGAAATAAGGGCAGAAAATACTGACGATACGATAACGCCGCCTAAAACCAGCATGATGGTAGGTGTGGCATTATATACCCGGCTGATCAGATAACTGAGCGTAACCGCCAGGATGCCGAATCCAAAGGCGAATGTATAAGTTGCCGCTATTTGATGAAACAGGATGATCGACAAAGCGGCACCAAATCCAGCTCCTGAGCTGACTCCCAGTATGCCGGAATTGACCAGAGGATTGCGGAACAGCCCTTGAAATGCTGCCCCGCTTACCGCCAGGGAGCCTCCTACCATGGCTCCCAGTATGGCTCTGGGGAGCCTTATGTCCCAGACGACAGTCTGGTGTATATCCTCGATCAAACATGGCTGCATGGTAATCCGGCACCAGAGTATTTCGATCACACTGGAAATATCCACCGGATAGCGCCCGATCAACAAGGAAACTAAAATAATCAGCAGCGGGGCTACTATAAAAGCGAAAATCATTACTGGCTTTTTCGTAAAACTCACCTCGAAAATCGTTGCTTGAATAGATCTTAATCTTTTTCCGTCTTGTTCAGCCGGCGATAACCCCACCCGGCAGCTAATACTGCCAAAGCTGCAACCGCTATCCATTTCCCGGCCTCTTTTGTTCCTTTCAGTGGGTCGGAATGCTCAGGATCATCGACTGCGGTTTGATTCTGCTCCGCGGGGGACACTGACTTTATATTCTCGGGATGTTTTTCCGTACTCTCCACTGTTCTCGGTCCATCCACATCGCCGGTTTTAGTCTCTCCGGTGGCTTCCTTTTCCAGCTCTTCTTCAGCAGCTGTCTGAGCCGTCAATTCTTCCGGTGTCTTATCTGGTTCCAGGTCTCCTGTGCCCGAAGCTGCTGTTTGTTCTGAACTTCCCGATGTAGGGGCCGCTTTGCTGCCGGCGGTAGTAAAGCTAATAGTTTTTTTGCTTCCCAGGGTCACTCCGCTTTTTGATTCCATGGCTGGTGACACTTCCACCCGGTAGGTGGTTCCGGCCTTAAGCGGCTGTAAAGGTTTGATGACTACATCATTGCGCTTTTCCCGCTCAATCTGGTCATCAGCCAGGATGATTTCGGCAGGGAGCTGCTCTGTTCCGGTCCATAAGGAAAAACACTGTTTATTGCTGTCTCGTATAGTCATATAGACCACATTTTTACTAAAGACCAACTTGATGAACTCCAGGTTCTCAACGCCGGTTGCTCCGTCAGACGGTATTGAACTTTCAATGTACAAAGGGTTGTTTTGGCCTCCCCCGGAACCGTCTCCGTTTCCGTCTCCCGCCATGGCATAGCCTGTGCCGGCGGCCAGTATGAACAACACAATAATTATTATGACGACTCCCGCTCTTCTTCTCATATTCCCTCTCCCTCGCAATAATTGAAATTAAATAAAAAAAGTCAGCTGCGAAAATGCAACTGACTATTAAACACTATAAAAAAGCACTCAATAAGTGTATTGTTTTCTTTCCGCTATGGGAGGCATAGCCGTTTCCCGCTATACCCTGACGGTCACTGCCCATAGCCTGAGCTTTAGATACAGTAACTCGAAAACTGGATTTATTTATTCTATTTTACTTCTATAATTCGACACGGAATACACAATTCCTGTAAACTATCTAAATTTTTTCGATAATTATAAACAATTTATATTTTCTTCTGCTGCCTTTACGTTTAAAAGGACCTTCCATGTGGAAGATCCTTAATGATGTGCAAATATGTTTTATTTATTCTTCTACCTGCTCGTTTACTGTCTGATTCAAATATTTCTCCGGCATTGTTTCGATATATACGCTCTGGCTGGGTAAGGCTATTGATACTCCTTCGTTTGCCAGAAGCTTCATGATTTCCAGATTTACTTTGTGCTTTATGTCCAGCCAGCCAAAATAGGTATTGGTTGTGGCAAAACAGTCCACTAATATGTTCAGACTGCTGTCTCCGAAGCTGTCAAAATATATTTTTACATCCTCGTGTACATCCGGATGATGCTTTAGCATAGTCTGTAATTTATCCATACATGCTTCCATTTTTTCTGCTGTTGTACTATAGGTCACACCCAGATGAAAGGTCATTCTTCTTTGATCAATGCGGGCATGGTTTATGATGGGTTCATTGGACAGGGTTGCATTGGGTATGGTGATCAATTTATGATCATAAGTCCTTACCCGGGTACTGCGGAAGGTGATTTCCTCCACTGTCCCTTCCACACTGGGGGTTTCGATCCAGTCGCCCAGGTTAAAAGGTTTTTCTGTAACGATCACCATGCCGCCGAACAGATTTGCCAGCATGCTCTGGGCTGCCAGGGCAAAAGCCAAGCCGCCTAAGCCTAAGCCGGCGATAAATCCATTGACATTATAGCCCCATTCCTGAGCGATCACTACTATGGCCAGGGCAATTATTATAAAGCGAATGGCATTTCTTAAAAATGGAATCAGTATCTTGTCCAGGTTAAACCTATCTTTGATTTCATCGGGAAACTGGCTTATGTAATCAGTCAGCCTTAATAAACACCAGGCGATGAATATTATTACCAGCGATCTTAATATATTGTTTATGGCTCCCTGATAGCTTTCCGGCAGCGGCAGGTAACTGATAGCCAGGAAAAAACCCACCGTAATAAAAAAGGCTCTTAACGGTTCCTGTAAGGCTTGAAGTACTTTAGCCACTAAATCCTGGCGATTTTTTAAGGCCAGATTCTGCAGCCCGTTAAGAATATAATGAGTAAGAATTTTGCTCAATAAAAGAAAGGCGATAAATATCATTATAGCTATTAGTACAGAATAAATATAAGTATTTTCCCATATAAAAAGAAGCTTATCATAAATAGGTGTTTCTAAGATACCAGTCATACTACAACCCCTTTGATTGGATATTGCCTGCAATATTTGTCATGGATAAAAAAACAGTAGAGGGCTCTTAGCCCTCCACTTGCTGTTGGTTTATTTTTCTTTTTCTTCTTTATCGTGTTTGGCTTTTTCTATTATTTTATCAACATTTTGTCCGGGAACTTCCTCATAGTGGGAGAATTCCATTCTGTATTTGCCGCGCCCCTGGGTCATGGATTTCAGGTCTATTGTGTACCTGGCCATTTCCCCTAAAGGTGCCTGGGCTTTAATGACCTGTTTTTTACCGGCCGGTTCCATGCCCTGGACCCGTCCGCGTTTACTGTTTAAGTCCCCTATAATATCGCCCATATATTGATCAGGTACTTCGATCTCAACATTTACAATTGGTTCCAAAAGTGCAGGTCTGGCAGATTCCATACCTTTTTTGAAAGCTATTTTGGCTGCCATTTTAAACGCGATTTCAGATGAATCTACCGCATGGTAGGAACCATCATATAAGGTGGCTTTTATATTGGTTACCGGATAACCGGCTAAAACCCCTTCTTCTATAGCTTCCAGCAAGCCTTTTTCAACTGCCGGATAGTATTGTCTGGGTACCGAGCCGCCAAATACTTTTTCCGCAAAAGCGAAATGGCCGTCAGCATAAGGTTCAAATTCGATCCATACATGGCCATACTGTCCAGCGCCGCCGGATTGTTTCTTATGTTTTCCTTCGGCCTTAACAGTAGCTCTGATAGTTTCGCGGTAAGGGATTTTGGCTTCACTGCTTATGACGTCAACGCCGTATTTCCTGGACAGTTTATCCATAATTATTTCTAAATGGGTATCTCCCATAGTTTTAAATATGGTCTGCTTGGTTTCACTGTTTTTCTCCACTATTATAGTTGGATCTTCTTCCAGTATTCTGCCGATAGCTCCGCTAAGTTTATCTTCGTCTTTTTTACTCTTGGGTTCGATAGCCACACTGAAAGTAGGTATAGGGAAGGATATTTGCTCTAATACAACCGGGCTGCCTTTAGCAGTCAGTGTATCTCCGGTGGTGGTAGCCGTAAGTTTGGCCAGGGCGCCGATGTCTCCGGCGTTTATTACTGGTACCTGCGCCTGTTCCTTACCGGTCATTATCAGTATCTGCGCAATTTTTTCGTCTTTTTCTTTACTGGCATTGTAAACTACACTGTCGGCTTTCATTTTACCGCTTATTACCCGAAACATAGTTAATCTGCCTATATAGGGGTCGGCAATGGTTTTGTAAACATGGGCCACTAATGGCAGGCTTTCGATATCTTTGCCGTCTGCCAGTATACTTTTATCCGGTGATACCATGCAGTCCACTATAAAATCCATCAAAGGAATAACGCCCAGATTGGAAAGTGCCGCACCACAGAATACGAACACCGCTGAGCCGCTGCTGGCAGCAGCCTTAATGCCGGATAATATTTCTTCAGTGCTTAGTTCTTCACCTTCCAGATACTTGGTCAAAAGATCATCATCTGCTTCTGCAGCAGCTTCAACCATAGCTTCTCTGTAGGTATTGGCGTCATCCAACATATCAGCAGGTATTTCTTCAATCGTAATATTGCCGCTGCCGGCTTCCATTATCAAAGCTTTCATTTGAATCAGGTCAACTACACCTTTGAAGTTTTGTTCTGCACCTATGGGCAGTTGTACCGGAACTATATTATCGGGAAAAAGATCTTTCATTTCGCTTAATGCTTTATAATAATCCGCATTTTCGCGGTCCATTTTATTGATAAAAGCTATTTTAGGTATGGCGGGATAATCATTCCATACTACTTCGGTCTGTACTTCAACTCCGGCAGTTGCAGATAACATTACCAGCATACTGTCAGCAACATTAAGCGCTCCGATAACTTCGAAATAAAAGTCTGCATATCCTGGAGTATCGAGCACATTTATTTTATGTTCCCGGTATTCACAGGGAACAATAGCACTGCTAATGGTTATTTTTTTCTTGATCTCCTCTGGCTGAAAGTCAGATACGGTATTGCCGTCATCAACTTTGCCCAGTCTTTTCAATACCCCGGTATTAAAAATCATTGCTTCCACCAGCGAAGTTTTTCCCGTACCTCCATGTCCCACAAACGCTATGTTGCGTATTTTACTGGTAGGGTATTCCTTCAATTAAAAAACCTCCTTACAATTTACTATAGCTAAAAAAATGGTACTATACTTTCCCGAAAGTATCAAAATAATTTTTTTAGGTTTATTCTTTCTTATTAAAGACGTAAAAAATTAAATATAGTAATAAGGCAACAAAGATAAATAAAATGATTTGAAAAAACATTAAACCTTTCATGACATCCAGAATAACTGTAAAAACTATTCCTAAAACCAGCGGGAAAACCACCAGTTTACTGAAAGGCTTGTCCGGGTAATTGGGGTCTGCTCTCCTTTCTCGTATATAATTGATATTCAAGAGTAAGAAAAAAAGTATACAGTTAAAGGCCAAACTAAGATAAATCATTAGTATCTCCAGAGGTTAGATCAATATATTTTTTGAATTTGACCTTATATTCTTCTATTAGACGATAATCAGTTAAATCAAGATTAATAGGAGTTATACTAATGTATGAACTTTGTACAGCGGCTACGTCGCTTTCCGGGTCCTGCACTTCTTCCTTGATTCCTCCGCCCATCCAGTAATAAGAATTTCCTCTGGGGTCTTTGCTTTCATCAAAAAGGTTCTCGTAATTGCGGGTGCCTAATCTGGTAACACGTACTCCTTTAATCTGATTGACCGGCAAAGCAGGAATATTTACGTTTAACAAAGTTTTCGGTTCAATTCCCTTTTGCTTTAAGGTCAAAACTAATCTTTTGGCAAATTTGGCGGCATATTTAAAATCCATTTCATCTTCAAAAGAGTCAAGTGATACAGCAATTGATGGTATACCCATAATAACACCTTCTGCCGCTGCTGAAACCGTTCCCGAATATAATACATCTGTTCCCAGATTAGGTCCGTGATTAATTCCGGAAATAACCAGATCAATATCATCAGGAACCAGTCTGCTTATAGCCAGTTTGACACAGTCTACCGGAGTTCCGCCTATAACCCACGCTCCGCTGACATCAGCCATATTCCGTTTTACTGCCTTGATTGGTTCAAAAACCGTTATGGAATGACCGGTGGCACTTCTTTCCCGATCAGGTGAGGCGATATAAAGCTCAGCAATTAATTTTAATTCATTAATTAAGGCATGGATACCCCTGGCAGCAATGCCGTCATCATTAGTTATGAGGATTTTCAATTAACAGTAACCTCCCGGTCTAAAAGGGTAATATGATTTAATGGCCAGTAGATCAGAAATGCTTTGCCTTTTAAGTGGTCTTTGGTCATCCAGGCGTTCCATAAATGACTGTCAAAACTGCTGTTGCGATTATCCCCTAAAAGCAGCAGACTCTCATCAGGCACTGTGACCGGTCCGAATTCGTATTCAACTGCTTCCTGTAGATATGGTTCGTTTAATGATTTGCCGTCAATATATACTTGGCCATCTTTCATTTCCACTGTTTCGCCGGGCAGACCGATGACTCTTTTCAGATAATCATCCTGGCTATTGATAACATCCGGCGGAGCAAAAACTATTACGTCTCCCCGCTGCGGTTCGGTAAATCGATAAATGAATTTATTTACCATTACTCTATCCTGCAGCTGTACGGTCGGCAGCATGGAGCCGGTGGGAATTATTCTTCCTTCCACTACAAAGGTCCGAAGTATCATAGCTAAAATAAAGGCTATGACAACAATGCTAATCATTTCTTTTAAAAAATCTTTTAATTCCTTAGTCAATTAACCCCACTCCAATTAATTAAACTTCGTAAATCTTTACGACCATTTCGTTTTTTTCTTTATCTTTGGTAAGCCCAAACATTATTTTTTTCTCTTTCAGGCTTTTATTTAAAAAATCAATTATGTAAATAAAATTATCATCAGCGGGAAAGTTTTTTAAGGCGATTAAATTCAGCTTACCTTTATCTTCATCCACGTTTTATTACTCCCCTTTCCCTGTTAATTGTAATTTAAGCATGCTCTATTTACAAGTTTATGTTACAGGCGGGGTTTAATCTGTCCGCTCCCTTTATAAACATGTTTCCTTACTATCGGACGCGTGATACGCGCCCCTACAACGATTCCGGCTGATTCTAGGGGCGGCTACGTAGGGGCGGTTACGTAGGGGCGGCTACTAGCCGTCCGCTCCCTTTATCCGTCCGCTTCCTTTGCAGCCAATATTTCCTTGCATCGGACGCGTGATACGCGCCCCTACAACGATTCCGGCTGATTCTAGGGGCGACTACGTAGGGGCGGCTATCAGCCGTCCGCTTCCTTATCCGTCCGCTCCCTTTATCCGTCTCTTCCCTCCTGCATGTTTTTAACTGATACTTTCATCGGGGACCCGTTATACGCGCCCCTACAATAATATTCGTCATCTTTCCATTTTAAGGGATTTTCATCGATGTACTGCCAATAGCTTTTATAATCCATTTCATTGCGAATAACCCGATCATAAAATAATTTTTGCCATATCGGATAACCAACCTGTCTTGTGACATATCTTTTTAATTGCCCAATAATTGTTGATATGGATGGAGATGTCGTCCCCTTTGTAACTTTACCCGGCAATATTAAAATCAAATGGACATGATTGGGCATAATCACATACTTATCAACCGAAACACCGTCATAAATATGGGGAATATTTTTGATAGCCATGTTCACTAATGAACCAATATCAGACAATATTGATTTTTCATTGGAAAGTGAACCACCAATATTTGACCACAGGATATTTTCTTTATTCTTTACACAAATAGTTATGAAATAACCACCCGTTTGCGAATAGTCATATCCTTTCAGACGATTTGTTTTTCTTTTCGGCCTTTCCATGATTTCACCTGCCTTGTAGCCACTGCTATCGGACGCGTGATACGCGCCCCTACATAATTAGACCGCTACATTTGGGTATTCCTCTGTAGGGGCGGCTACGTAGGGGCGGCTATCAGCCGTCCGCTCCCTTTATCCGTTCGCGCTTCCTTTGCAGCCAATATTTCCTTGCATCGGACGCGTGATACGCGCCCCTACATAATTAGACCACTACATTTGGGTATTCCTCTGTAAGGGCGGCTACGTA
>CAZLVY010000002.1:12476-33298 GCA_964563125.1 uncultured Syntrophomonas sp.
CCCTACATAATTAGACCACTACATTTGGGTATTCCTCTGTAAGGGCGGCTACGTACCCTTCCGGGTACTATTCTTTTTACATCCGCACTGCTTCATTACTATCCAGCAAAAACAGATAGCTTTGTTTCACCTTTTTTTGCAATATGCTTTCCAGGGCGTTTTTATATAATGCTATTTGTATACGGTATGAGTTGACTTTGGTTTCGCGGTTCTCGGGGGTTATGTAATCAGTTTTGTAATCAACCAAAACTATTTCATCATCTTCGATGAAATAAAGATCGATTACTCCCTGCACCATCAGTTCTTCATCTGAATCAGCAGCTATTTCGCCTAATACTTCACTGGCCTTGCACATTAAGTTGAAGGGTGTCTCGCGTTTTACAGTATCTGATTTCAAAACCCTCTGGCCTATTTCAGACTGATAAAAATCACTAATAATGCTAATATCCAAAGCTTCGGCTTCTTCCGGCTGCAATAATTGTTTGGCAACCAGTTCATCAATTTGCAGTCTTATCTGTTCTGAGCTCTGTACCCGCTTTAAATCAAGGTGCTGCAAAACGAAATGAAATATAGTTCCTTTTTCCATACCGGACAGCTTTTTGTCCTTTTTCTTAAAATTAGGCCGACTGATTAAAACCGGTATATTTAATTCCGCATTACTCAGTTTCTTTTCTCTCAGCCTTTGAATCTGGGTAACGGATAGCTTGGCCGGAATCTGCCCGGCGGTTTTGTCGGGATAAATCCAGTTTAAGCGTTTAGTAATTGTTTCCTGCCAGAGACTGCCGGCGGGCAAATTAAATTCTGTGAGATTTTGCATTAAGTCTTCTTTTACCAGGGCGTTTTCGCGAATATCCAACTTAATGTTATTTTTATTAATTATTTCGATTTCCCAATGTGATTTATCCTGGGTCTCTTTTTCTTCCCATGGCTCTGCTAATTGTTCTCTTAAAATATTGCCATCTTCATGGCGCATCAATACTGAACCAAACCAATCCAGGCCGCTTCTGGCCTGGGCCAGGTTATAAGGTGCGATGGTTTTGCTCCATTTATGAACTGATTTTTCAATGTTCGCCACAGTTCCGGTCATAATTAGTTTTTCTTTGGCTCTGGTACAGGCCACATATAAAATCCGCATTTCCTCGGACAGGTTTTCAAACTTTATTTTTTCTTTGATGGCATTGCGTACAATTGTATCAGTGTAGGCTCTTAATTTAGTATCTACAAACCGGGGGCCGATTCCTAAATCTTTATGCAGGAGCACCATTTGATTAGTATCGGTCAGATTAAACTGTTTGCCCAGCCCGGACAGTATAACTACCGGAAATTCCAGTCCTTTGCTTTTGTGAATGCTCATTAATCTGACTACATTATCATTTTCCCCCAGTGTTTTGGCGGTGCCGATATCAGTCTGGGAAGCGTTGATCTGATCCATGAAATTAAGGAAATTAAATAATCCGTGCATAGTTGAGGCCTGATAATTCCGGGCCCGGGCAAAAAGCAGTCTTATATTAGCAACCCGCTGCATACCTCCAGGCATTGCCGTAACATAGTTTAAATATCCGCTGTCTAACATCAATCTCCAGATTAATTCTTCCAGGGGTAAGTACTTGGCCATCTTTTGCCATTTGTGCAGACTATCTAAAAAGCTGCTGATCTTTTGCTGCAGGGCACCGGTTTCGGAGAAATTATTTAAGGCTGCGTAAAAATTCTTTTCAGAACTGCTGAGGCGAATAGTTACTAATTCTTCAATCTGGAAATTAAAAATCGGCGATCTTAAGACACTGATCAATTCGATATCCTGTCTGCTGTTATCTATTATTTTGAGCAGATTAATAAACATGCTTATTTCAATGGCATCCAGATAGCCGCTGTTTACATCAGCATAAGAAGGTATCCCTTCCTCACTAAATACTTCGGTAAAAACATTGATCCAGTTCTTGGTGGTGCGCAGTAAAATCACTATATCTCTATAGGTAATACCCCGTTTGGCACCGGTCTGCGGATCAAATACTGAGCTTTTCAGCAATTGTTTTATCTTAGCCGCCACTACATGGGCCTCAATTTGTATTTTATTAAGTTCGTCTATTTCATCAAGCCGGGTTTCTTCTACCCCATCCCGTTTGTCCTGACTGTCAATAATGATTAATTCCACTGCTTCAGCTATATCATGGTTGTCATCTCTTCCCGGGTATAGAGCAGCATCGTCGTCATACTCTATTTCGCCGTAATCTTTGGACATAATGTTTTTGAATATAAAATTGACCGCATTTAAAATGTCACAGCGGCTGCGAAAATTATTGCGCAGAAATACCCGCCGGTCTATCTCACTCTCGTCATCACTAAATGAGCCGTACTTTTCCATGAAAAGCGTCGGATCAGCTAAGCGAAAGCGATAGATGCTTTGTTTCACATCACCGACCATAAATAAATTGTCGTCTTTTTTAACCAGGTTTATTATAGCTTCCTGCACTTGATTACTATCCTGATATTCATCAACAAATACATAAGTAAAGCGGCTGCGGTATTCATCGGCAACCTTGTCATTACTTAATATCTGCAGTGCATAATGCTCCAGGTCATTAAAATCCAGGACGCCTTTTTCAGCTTTGCGGGCTTGAAAATTTTCTTTGAATTTCACAACCAGGCTGGCCAGATACTGCATGTAGGGAAACAGTTTATTAAGATCGGCAATTAGTTCTTCAACACTTCTTCCCATGAAACTGCTTTTAATATTTTTGATAATTGTTTTGGCCGCATCCCGGTGTTCTTTGGCTTCTTCCCGCAGTGCTACATCACAATCATTTCTGGCTCTTGAAAGAGTGTCAAATTCCCATTGCATCAATTCCATGGCAAACTCACTTACGGAATTATTTAAAGTGGCTTTTAAATGTATAACCATATCCATATCATTTTCCAATGCCGGCAGGTAGTGACTGGGACCGTTATATTTTTCAGCAATATCAACTGCCTTCTCAAGCAGTTCCTGCGTCCCGTCCAGCTGAATCCTGATCTGACCGCTGATGGTCTCTGCCCAGGCGGAAGTTTCAAATTCAGCCGGACTTATTGCCAGGTCTGCGGTCTTTTCCTGCAGCCATTGGTAGGGCTCAGGTTTACTCTGTATAAAATCATAAATATTTACCACTAAGCTTTGCAGGTTCTTGTCATTTTTACCGGCCGAAAACATTTCCAAAAGTTCATGAAACAATTCTGAGCTCAGCTCATATTCGTTTTCAAATGTTTCTTCAATGGCTTCGGTTTTAAGTAAGAGCATTTCGGTATCATCACCGACTTTAAAACCAGGATCAACATCTGCCAAGTGGAAATTACTTTTTACTACCGATTGGCAAAAAGAATGCAGTGTGCTTATCTGGGCTTTGTTAAGCAGATTGATTTGACGGCGCAGGTTTTCATCTCTACCCTTGCCGGCCTCTAATTTTTCTAAAATAGCTTTTCTGATTCTCTCTTTCATTTCCGATGCTGCTGCCCGGGTAAAGGTGACGATTAATAATTTATCGATATCTACCCCGTCTTCAATAATTATGTTAATTACCCTTTGCACTAAAACTGCTGTTTTCCCCGAGCCTGCAGCGGCGGTTACTAACAAATTGCAATTTCTGGCGTTAATAGCTGTTTCCTGTTCTCCAGTCCACTTAACCATCAAGATTGCCCTCCCCTGCAGCAGCAATTCTATTTAAGACTTCGGTTTTATCCAGGCTCTTAATAAATCTGTAGCGGTTGTTGTTAAATAAAATATCAAACTGACAGACAGATTTATATTTACAGAACTGGCAGGCTGTATTTCCCCCGCTTTTAGCCGGTTCAATTTTGGTCTTGCCACTTAAAATAGCTTCACTGAAGATTTTAACTTTTTGGTCCACATGCTTTATTAAGGCGGCAAATTCTTTTTCATCGAGTACATTGGATTTTGCAGATATTTCGCCGTCATTTTTTAACTGCACTGCAGAAATAATATCTGAATGTCCATGAATATCCCGGTCCAATTGACGAATGATATTAACATCTTTTAACACCAGTCCGGCCATTTTAAGTTTCTTTAAAATTTCTTTTTCAATTACCTCTAGCACCATTGAATCCGATGGTACCATAGGATCATCAATTTTAAAGTAAAAAATGCCGGCCGGCTTGGCCTGTTTGCCGTTATATGAGGGCATTGCCTGTAAAACGGAATTAAGATAGATAATAAGCTGCAATGAAAAGCCATTGTAAATATCGGACAAATCTATATTCTTATCACCGGATTTGTAATCAATTACTTTTACGTAAGTGGTATCATTTTCTTCCCATAAATCTATGCGGTCAATTCTGCCTTCCAGAAATACTTTTTCTCCTGATTCCAGTTCAATGGTAATGGGCGGCAAGAGACCTTTTACCCCAAATGAAACTTCATAAAAAGTCGGGGTGAATTCTCCCTGTTTCAGGTGCTGGGTCAGTATCCGGATGGCACGCCGGCATATTCTCTTAAGCCGTATGACTAAATAACGATAGCGGTAAGAACTGTTTAAAATACCGTCCTTATAATCCAGAACCAGCTTGTCCATTATTTCATCCATCAGTTGCAGGCATTCTGCTTCTTCCATGCTCTTCCATTCGATGCCTCTTTCCTGCAAAACCCGGGCAAAGGTTGCCAGCCCCAGGTGGAACAGTTCGCCTATATCAGGAGCGCCCACTTCAAATATTTTTCGTTCCTGCGGTTTTAACCCGTATTGAATGAAATGGGCAAACTGACAGCTATTGAATCTTTCCAATCTTGATATACTGGTCTTCAGCGGGGCATTGTATAACTTTCTGGCCAGGGAAGCATCTATGTAATCCTGCTGGTTATTATGATTAAATCCTGCTAATACCGCGGCTAATTTATCCTTCCAGGCCTCATTGTTGTAATACCAGTCATAAACATCCCACCAATAATCATCAATTTCGCTCCCGTCCAGATAGTCTTTGAGATTTAAAATCAGCGACTCAAAACTACCCTGTGGGGTGCTAATCATGTTCAAGCTTTTGTAACTGAACAGGAATTTTTCCCGTTTCACGGTCAGGGCCGGAAAAAGCTGCTGCAGCCGGTCGACAATTATTGATTGATGCAAAGGTTTGCCGTCTTCATCAGCTAAGGCATAACTGATCCATAAATAATCATTGGCCTTGGCAATTGTTTCGTGAATATTGAAGTTTTCTTCTATCAGGCGGGATTCCGGGTCTAACATTAAATCAATACCGCTGTTTTTTAGTGTTAATATTTCTTCTTCTGATAAAAGCTCATGTTCTTGCGGTCTGGCCGGCAATAATCCGTCATTGGCGCCGATTAAAAACAGGGCTTTGGAACCGTAGCTCTTGGATCTGTTTACACTGCCCACCACAACTTCATCAATAGTAGTAGGAATTATCCCAATCTCAAATGAGGCAAACCCGGCTTCCAATAGATTAAGCAGCTTTTTAAGGTCAGCCGCTTCTTCTCCCAGGAATTCTACAATCTGATCTAATATCATCATTACAATATTCCAGATTTGCGTGTTTTCATTGACATATTCATAAAGCTTTTGCTGGTTTAGCCCTTCAATATATGACTCTATTTTCTCCCGCAGTTTTATAGCTTCCAGATATTCATAGAGACCTGTGACTAATTCCTGGTATGTTTTGTGCCCTTTCACCTTCTGTTCCAGCTCTTCCAGTGGTTTTATAAACATTTCCCGGGCATTATTAATATTATCCAGGGCTTCACCATTATCAATTGTAAAAGGCCTTTTCCAGATACTCCCCCGGATACCGTAACGCAGGACATAGTTTTCCAGTTCGTCACATTGCTCATGGTCAAGATTGCTGAAGCCGGCTTTTAAAAAGCGGAAAACTTCGTTATAGCGGTAGCCTTTGCTTATGATTTGCAGTGATGCCAGAATAGACTCGATAATAGGATTGTTCATTATCCCTCTCTTTTCATCCATGAAAAAAGGGATATCATTGGCGATAAAACCCTGCCTGATTAAACTGCTGTAACGTTCCATGTCTGTGCATACCACTGTGATATCTTTGAATCTGAGCTGATTTTCTCTGACTAACTCAAGAATTGCGGCTATGACATTTTCGATCTCGCTCTTCACATTGGCGGCGGCAAAAACATGCAAATTGCTCACCACATCCTCAAACTGATTATGGGGATAAGCAAATAACTCCTTTTCCAGAAACTGCAGTTCTGCTTTTCTGGCTAAGGCCCATTTTGATTGATCACTATTAAGGTTGATTATTGTTTCCTTTATCCCTGCTTGTGATGCCAGATCATGAATTTTATTGTAGGTTTGGCGGGAGACATTAAATATTTCCCGGTCTCTGTCTTCAGTTCCGAAACTCATCGCCAGTGATATAGTTATGTCTTCACTGAGATTTGCTAATTTGGCCAGCATTTTAAGCAGCTGCGGGCTGAATTTATTGAAGCCGTCAACCCATATCAGGGCATTATGTAAAAAAGCAGTACTGTCCAGTTTCTCAATTACTAAATTGATATAATCTTCGGTATCGATATAGCTATCCTTTAAATAATCATTAAAGCGCTTGTATATCAAAAGCAAATCATTTAACTTCCCGGTCAAAAGTCGGTCATCGGGCAAGCTGTCAATAAATTGCTGCAAAGCATCACCATCGATATTATTGCTTTTAAAATCGCTTAAACAGTCACTGACTATGTTTATAAATCCTGATTGCCTGGCAGCCCCGGCAAAAGCACTTAAGTCCGGATTCAATTCATCAATTATTTTGCGCAGGACCATACTTTTACCCTGTTCATTAATCATGTTACGGGTTCTGCCGCCTGTTTCATTCAATACTTTGTAAGCCAGACGATTAAAGCTTAATACTTCAGCTTGTAAAATGCCGCTTTTACCGATTCCCTTTATTAAGTTTTTTTCCGACTCCAAAGTGAATTGTTCCGGAACCAGCAGATAAAGTGGTTTATCATTTTCAGCCTGCAAACAGCCGGCAATTTCGTTAATTATGTAATCTGTCCTGGCTATTCCTGCCCGCCCGAACACATAGCGAATGGCCATAAAATCTCCTCCCCTGACTTGCTTACTTGTTGTTTAAAAAGTCCGGCCAAGCCTGACATTTACTCTATTATAGTTTATTTTGTGTCTTTAAAGACAGATTAAATGCCCATATAAAAAAACCAAGCAGAGAACTTTTTCGTTTCTACTTGACCCTTACCTCTCCCTCATCTGCAAGAACTGCATCATGCCACAATATAGGTACCGCTTTCTCCATCCAATGCCTCTTGCAGCTTTTCCGCAGATGTGATCAGGACTTCCTGACCTCCGGCGGCAATGAAATCCACCGCAGCCTTGATCTTAGGGCCCATACTTCCCGGAGGAAAATGTCCCTCGGCCAGATATTTCTCCGCCTCCGACACCTGCATCTTTTTTAAGTATCGCATATTGGGCCGGCCGTAATCGACTGCCACCTGGTCTACTGCGGTGAGTAAAATATAAAGATCGGCCCCGATTTCTATGGCCAGCAGGCTGGAGGCCAGATCCTTGTCTATGACCGCTTCCAAGCCGATAAATTGTCCGTCGACCAGGGCTACCGGAATGCCCCCGCCCCCGCAGGCGATGACGATATTCCCTGCCTGGGCCAGTTCCCGGATTGCCTCACTTTCCATTATGGAGAACGGCTGTGGAGACGGGACCACCCGACGGTATCCACGGCCGCTGTCTTCTACTACCTGCCAGTCTTTCAAGGCGATCATCTCCTCGGCTATTTCACGGGAAAAGAATCCGCCAATCGGTTTGGTCGGCTTCTGAAAGGCCGGATCGTTCTGACTGACCACTACATTGGTCAAGATGGTCAGGGTGTTCTTGGGGATCCCTGCCTCTTTTATCGCCCGCTGCAACGCCGTCGACAACATATAGCCCATGGTTCCCTGGGTGGCTGCCACACAGACATCCAGCGGCATCATAGGTATCTTATGGGCTGATTCTTCGTTCTGGGTCAGGATCTGTCCGACCTGTGGTCCATTGCCGTGCACGATAATCACTTCATAGCCGCTGCGCACGATCCCCAGAATCACTTTCGCAGCCGCATCGGCATTGGCCTGCTGTTCAGCAAAAGTTCCCTCCTGGTCTTCCGGTAATAAAGCATTGCCGCCCAAAGCCACCACCGCAATCTTCTGGTGAATATTTTTCAAAATCCCTTCCTCCCGATAATTTATAAATCTTAATGCTCATACTGTCTATACCTGTATCCCCTGGGATGCATAAACTGAATCGATCAATAACGATCCTGACCGCAGGCCTATTGCAGCAACCCCCACAGATGATATTGCTTTTCCTGAATCATGGCCCAAGCGATCACCAGCCACACCACCATTGCAGCCACTCCCAGCAGCATATCCAACCGTGAAATCTCAGAGCGCTTTTTCACTATATAAATGATCATAATAAGGTTATAAAACACGATAAAGCCTATAGCAATATAGAAAAAACTGTTCCATCCAGCGATAAGCCAGCCGCCGATGAAAAAGGCGATCAAAATGCTGATTTCCAAAATTGCACTGCGCATATCCCATTCCTCCCTTATACGACTTTCCCTATCCGACAAATATTTTCCTGCTTGCAGGAGTGAGTTAAAAACCAATTCTTTTACACAGGAGACCCATTTTCACAATCGTAATCCTCAAATAATAAACAGCCCGTACCAGCAAAGTACGAGCTGCACACCACAGTTATAAAAATCAAGGGGCATCGTCTGTAATAACCTTTCTCTTAAGAAAATGTGAGACCGGCCGACAGAGGACTAAAGCGACCAGGATTTATTAAAGTCTCACACAATCCTGCTATTTCATCAAAAGGATGCGGGCTCCTACTGCCAGTAAGACAATACCCAGAATATCCAAGTACTGAAAACCAATTTTTTTCATCCCGAATATCCCAAGACAGTCGATCAGGACGGCGGTTGATATCTGGGCTACGATAATGGCGGTGGTGGCATTGCCAACCCCTACTGAAGGGATCACTTTTACCACGGCATATATAATGATCACATTCAGTACCCCGCCTAAAAGAGCATAAAACGGGACACTGCCGATTTTGGTAAAACTGCTGAAACCGCTGCCGATAAATAACATGATTATTAAAACAGTGATAGTTCCGATCACATGTACCGTCAATGTAGACTGCCAGATCCCCAGCACTTTGCCCAGTGCCGCATTCCAGCTTCCCTGTACCGCCATCGCACTGCCTGCCAGGGCTGCCAGTAAAAGATATAACCAGTTCATAAGGCAGAATAATCCCCTTTGTTTTTAGATTATTTTCCGACACTAGCTTGTTTTTTATACCGTTACACCGGGACGTTCTTTCTGTAACACTACACTTATGCTCTGTGTATATTCATTGCATTTAATCCTGTTACTCGGGCAATTTGCCGCAGGGTTACTCCTTCACTAACCTTGATGGTTCGAAGTATTGCGTTGCGCTTATCTTTGTCCATACTTTGCAATTTGCCGATTGGCTCACCATCCATCAATGCCTCAATCTCGTCCCTCACTTCTTCATCAGTTTTATTTCGTTTAATTACTACATCCAGGCAGGTATCTTCATTGTTTTGCTTCATGAACTCCTGAAATGCCACAATCGCCTCCATCCGGTTATTATGAAACATGCCCAGGATAAAATCGGTTTCAATCAATCCTTTTTCAGGCTCATTCCCTGTATACGCATGGATGCTGCTCCAGCGATAGGCTTCTGCTTCTCGTTCTAAACCTGCTTTCACTGGATTATTATGTATGTAGCGAATTACGGTTAATAAATATTTATCATCTTCAACGCACTCACCACCAAAGCGACCTTGAAAAACATGTCCACTGCGGCTGTATTTTTGGTTATACCACTTGGCATAACTAGTTCCAATCCTGCTCATGATTCGGGAGATCGAATCCTCTTTTTCCTGTACCAGTAAGTGAACATGGTTGCCCATCAGGCAATATCCGTAAAGCTCATATTCTTGATTTCTCTTTTTTTGTACCAGTGTTTCCAGGAAGCGCTGGTAATCATCTTTGTCGAAAAAAATGTCTCCTCGGTTGATGCCTCGCAAAATCACATGATAAACGCCGCTCTCACACCGTTGTCTAGCTTGTCTAACCATACCAGGACCCATCCCATTTCATACATATACTTCCATTATAACAAAAACCAATAAATCACCCACTATTTTCCTGTACGTTATTTTTTAAATGTTTTGTTACAGAAAGAACGTCCCGGTGTAACATGTGGTTATATAAAAGTAGCTAATAATATAATTATCATACCGGCTAAAAATCCAATCCATCTGCTTCTCGGCCCTTTTAACCTGGCTTGCGGCCATAATTGAAAGCAAACCAGATAAATCATAACACCCGAAGCAAAGCCTAACATGAAGGGCAAAATCTGCGGAACACTATTGACGGTCATTTTGCCCAACAGGGTACCTGCAGGAGTTACTAACGCAATTAGTATAGTTTGAAACAATATTTTTACCCGTCTCATGCCTCCCATAATTAATGGCGCAGC
This sequence comes from uncultured Syntrophomonas sp., assembly GCA_964563125.1. Classification (GTDB taxonomy): domain Bacteria; phylum Bacillota; class Syntrophomonadia; order Syntrophomonadales; family Syntrophomonadaceae; genus UBA1368. The sequence goes on from CAZLVY010000002.1 coordinate 23,021, forward strand.
TATAGCCATCCCTTCCGGGATATTATGTATTGCTATGCCCAGTGCGATTACTACTCCGGTTCTTAGCTTTAGTTCACTGCCCAGCGCGATGGCTATTCCTTCCGGTAAATCATGCAGAGCAATTCCCAGCATTATTAAATAACCTAAGCCGATTAAAGATTTGTTGGCATGAGATACCCGGGAAAATACTATTTTATCAACACAGAATAAAAGAGCGCCACCTAGGATTATTCCAATCACAGCATTAATACGTCCGTAATAAAGTAAAGCTGATGGCAGCATGTCAAATACTACAACTGCTGTCATTACCCCTGATGCCAGGCCTAAAAAAACCGCTAAACTTCTATTGCTCCACTTTCTTTTAATAAATAGCAGCATTGCTCCTGCCGTGGTGCATAATCCCGCCAGAATGCTAATTAAAATTATATTTTCCATATTTTATTCCGCCGTTTTAAAATCTAATCTATTTCTATGTAAAGGGTATTTATTTTAGGCAGAGTCTTTTTTAGAATATTCTGCCATTTCTGCATCTGCATATGTTAAAATATCTACAAAACTTTTAAAATCAATTTGGGGGGAGTAGATTTTAATGGCTTATAAAAATTTTCTGTACACAAAGGAAAATGGAATCGGTGTAATGACCATGAATCGCCCGGAGGTTCTGAATGCTTTTAGTTATGACAGCCTGGGGGAAACATCTGATGCATTGGATGAAATCGCTGCTGATTCTGAAGTTAAGGTTTTTGTAATAAGAGGAACCGATAAAGTCTTTGCCGCCGGGGCGGATATTCGCAATCTGATCCATTATAATCCGCAGGAAGCGGCAAAATATCTGGAGTATGCCCAGGGCTCAATGCTGAAGATTGCTAACTTGAATAAGCCCACTATTGCTTCAATTGGCGGTTTTTGTTTGGGAGGCGGGCTGGAATTGGCTTTAGCCTGTGATTTCCGCATTGCTGCTGATAATGCTGTCTTTGGTCTGCCGGAAATAAATTTGGGTATATTACCTGCCGGCGGCGGTACGCAAAGACTAACCAAGTTTGTAGGCGCCGGACGTGCCAAGGAAATTATGTTTCTAGGTGAAATGTTTGATGCCAAAAAAGCTTATAATATTGGTTTATTATATGAAGTGGTTCCAGTTGCGGAGTTAGAAGGAAAAACCATGAAGCTGGCTAAAAAGCTGACATTTAAACCACCTCTGGCTATAAGAGCTTTAAAAGAATTAGTACAGGTAAGTCTGGATGTAGATATATTTACTGGTCTGATGATGGAAAAAGAAAAGTTTTCCAACCTGTTTTCAACCAAGGATCAGGTTGAAGGAATGACTGCTTTTAATGAAGGCAGAAAGGCCACCTTCATCGGTGAATAACGATAGAGCTTGAACCGTCTCAAACCCGGAGGATTCCCCTCCGGGTCACTCTTTATTAATAACTCAGTAAATCAATTAATAATGGCATCACCTGCAATCAGATGATGCCATTTTTCCAATTCACATGCAAGCAGGGACGGCCTGGCCTCTACTAATACCCCTGCGAGGCTTACCCTATAGGGCATAACCCTCCGGTTCGCAGGCAGGCAGGCGGGCGAGGTAGCTGTAAGGATTGTTAAAAATTGTTTGACATAGAAAAATATACTTATTACACTGCAGAAAGGGACATACAATTAAAAGGGGGAAGAGAAATGATTAAACGGTTTTTGTTGATTTTGATCACGGCATTGCTGGCACTGACTTTAACTGCCTGCGGAGGTAACAAGGAGACTGGTGCTCCAGCTCCGGCAGAACAACCAGCCTCGCAGCAGGAGGAAAAAGCCGGCGGACCTTTGGATGAACTGATGAAAAATGCCCAACAGGCCAAAGAAATGTCCTTTGACATGGTGATGACGTTAAATCAAGACGGAGAGATGACAAGCACCAGTAAAATGTTTATCAGCGGCGACAAGATGAGAATAGAAGCTGAAAGTATGGGGATACAGGCAATCACGATAATTGATGAAAACGACGATACTTATGTGTATATGCCAGATTCCAACACCGCCATGAAATCATCTGCTTTCGAGGATGAGACCACCGAAGTTCCCAACGCCTGGGCTGAGGAAAATGCTGATATGAGTGTCCTGGGCGAAGAAAAGATTGATGGTTATGACTGTCTGGTAGTAAGCAGCAATGAAGATGGTGTGGAAACCAAGATGTGGCTGCGTAAGGATATCGGTATGCCCGTCAGAGTTGAGATTCCTTCCGAGGGTTTGGTAATAGAATACAAGAACTATGACATAGGACCCCAGGATGCCGGCTTGTTCAAACTGCCGGCCGGCGTGCAGATCACAGAATTGCCAAATTAGGCCGTAACCCTGTCACAGGGACAGTGTATGTTATGGGGACGGCAAACTGTGTATTAATTCCAGACTGCCGTCCCCTGTTTGCTTATAGTTTCATTTTAATCGTGCTGCCCGGCTGATATTTGCTGTTTAAGAAATCCTGCGGGTCGGTGGAATTGATGCTGACCACTTTCATTTCCAGGTTGCCGGATGGCTCTACCAGGATAAACCCTCCTGATGGCAGTTTGACTGTAATATAATCAGGAAGCTCCTGGTTTAATAATTGCAGCGGGTCCGGGTCGTAGAGTATCATTGCAAAAGTCCCCCTGTTTGATCTTTTAAGGAATTTAATTTTTGTATAGCGTCTTTGAGTCCACCTACTTGATCAATTAATCCGCATTTTACTGCATCTTCTCCAACCAGAACAGTGCCGATATCACGTGCCAGGTCACCAGTTTTAAACATTAAATCGCGAAAAACCGAATCTTTGATTTTCGAATGTTCAACAACAAATTTGACTACTCTATCCTGCATTTTATCAAGATATTCATAAGTCTGCGCTACTCCAATTACCAGCCCGGTTAAACGGATAGGATGTATAGTCATGGTGGCTGAGGGAGCAATAAATGAATAATCAGCACTTACTGCAATGCTTGAACCAATTGAATGGCCTCCTCCTAATACAATGGAGACTGATGGTTTTGACAGACTGGCGATCATTTCAGCTAAAGCGAGCCCTGCTTCCACATCTCCTCCCACCGTATTTAAAACAACTAAAAGGCCTTTTATATTCGGATTTTCTTCTACTGCCACCAGCTGCGGGATTACGTGTTCATATTTGGTAGTTTTATTTTGCGGTCCTAAAACCAAATGACCTTCTACTTGTCCGTTAATAGTTAAACAGTGTATTTCACTTTTAAAACCAGGTATTTCCACTTGGCCAAGTTCTTTTATATTTTCTAATTTTTCCTCTTGATTTGCCACCGGGGTGTTTGTGTCTTCTCCCACTTTGTTAACTCCTTTCAGATCATATTGCTATGTATATAGAGTTTCCCAACCAAAAGAAAACATGCAAATTACTATTTACGAACAAAAAGGCAGATCGCTTTTCGCAATCTGCCTCTTGATACCTGTCAATCTTACAGATGGGCTCGGGAGCGTGATACGCTCTCCTACATTTTTAGATGTGGCTCGGGAGCGTGATACGCTCCCCTACATTAGGGGCCGTGTATTAACGGGACTGTGTAAGGAACGGCTATTAGCCGTCAGCTCTGTCTGCTCCTATTCAGGTGGGCTCGGGAGCGCACCCCTCCGGGGCACAAGCAATACGCTCCCCTACATTATGGGTTGTAGGGCGCCCTACACCTCACACGTCCAACCAACCAACTGACCAACCGTCCAACTAAATTTCCATAATAATGGGTAATATCATTGGCCGTCTGCCGGTTTTTTCAAATAAATGTTTGCCCAGTTTATCGCGTATCTGCGACTTAATTACAGCCCATTCAGTTATATTCTTTTTCGTGCATACATCAAGTGCTTCACGGACTTTTTGTTTGGCATCTTCAATCAACTGTTCTGATTCTCTTACATAAACAAAACCCCTGGTTACTATATCGGGACCGGCAACTACACCAGCTTGTCCTTTTTCGATTGTAACTACCACAATCATAATGCCATCCTGGGATAATTGTTTCCTGTCCCGCAAAACTATATTGCCGACATCGCCAACTCCCAAGCCATCTATTAGAACTTTACCGGCCGTTACTTTTCCAGCAAAACCGCCTTTTTTGTTATCCAGTTCTATAACCTGACCATTTTCAGCTACAAATATTCGAGACTTGTCAATACCCAGGCTTTCAGCAATCTTGGCATGTTTCATCAGGTGACGATATTCACCATGGACGGGAATAAAGTATTTAGGACGAATAAGGTTTAGAATAATCTTTAATTCTTCCTCAGCAGCGTGACCCGAAACATGTACACCCATTCCTCTTTCGTAAATAACCTCGGCACCTTGTTTGAATAACAGATCAACAGTTTTTGCTACCAATTTCTCGTTTCCTGGTATAGGATTGGCAGAAATGATTACAGTGTCACCGGGTTGAATAGAAACCCATCTATGATCTCCTGTAGCCATGCGGGTTAAAGCCGACATCGGTTCTCCCTGAGAACCTGTTGTTACTATTACGATTTGATTATCCGCATATTTATTGATATCTTCTATTTCAATCATGGTGTTTTCAGGAATATTCATATAGCCTAATTCGCTGGCAATTCGAACATTATTGACCATACTGCGTCCTATTACCGCAACTTTGCGGTCATACTTTTCGGCAGTTGTTATTACCTGTTGAATTCTATGAACATTGGAAGCAAAAGTAGTGGCTATTATACGCCCTTCACATTTAGCAAATAGTTCCATAAAAGTGTTGCCAACGATTTTTTCAGACATAGTAAAACCTGAGCGGTCAGCATTAGTACTATCACCCATCATAACCAGGACGCCTTTTTCTCCCAGTTCGGCCATTTTTCTAAAATCCACTACTTCGCCATCAACTGGTGTTTGATCAAGTTTGATATCACCAGTATGCATAATAACGCCTAGCGGAGTATGAATAGCTATTCCCATGGAATCAGGTATGCTATGACTTACCCGGAAAAACTCTATTTCCAGTTGGTCAATTTTTATCATCTCTCGCGGTCGAATTACATTGTATTTTACATTTTCTAGGTTATAATCCTTTAGCTTGGCTTCCACTAAACCTAATGTTAGTTTACTGCCGTAAATAGGAACACTTAACTCTTTTAATACATACGGTAATGCACCAACATGATCTTCATGTCCATGGGTCAGTAAAATAGCCTTAACTTTTTCCTTATTTTCAATCAAATACGTTATATCAGGAATAACGATATCAATTCCCAGAAGTTCTTCTTCCGGGAACATTAAACCTGCATCAATAACCACAATAGTGTCTTGATATCTGATTGCTAACATATTCTTACCTATTTCCCCTAAACCGCCCAAGGGAATTAAGTGTATGCGTAAGTCGTTTTCAGACACCCAAACACCTCCTTCGTTTATTCAGTTTTTTTGGAAATCCGCTCAATTTCACTGTGAATATTATAAGCTAAAATGGACTTTGTTACAACTTTATAGTACGGTCATATTTGGTTATACAAAAAAAGTTAGTATAACACCTAACTTTTTTAATTCTATTTAATTATTATGCTAAATTTTTAATTTAATAAGCCAACATCCAATAACATTTTTTTAATCAGCATTTTTTCCTCTTCACTAGCTGTTACCAGAGGCAGTCTTAATCCCCCAACTTCATATCCCAACATATTCATAGCTTCTTTTAATGGAACCGGATTGCTGGTAATAAATAATCCTTTGAATATTGGTAAAAGTTTATTGTGTATTTTTCGGGCCCCACTCACATCTCCATTAAAAAAGCTGGTCATCATCTGAAGAATTTCCCGTCCTGCCAGGTGAGAGGCAATGCTGACAACCCCTTGAGCACCTATTGCCAGCATAGGCAGAGTCATTGAATCATCCCCTGAGTAGATGGCAATCCGTTCAGGCAACAGTGATGCCAGTAATGATACCTGGTCCATATCACCTGATGCTTCTTTAACTGCCGCTATATTCTCGATGGCAGACAGCCTTTTGACCGTCTGAGGCAGCAAGTTACAGGAGGTTCTGCCTGGCACATTATATAACATGACAGGTATTGATACACTGTCAGCAATTTTTTTAAAATGTTCATAGAGTCCATTTTGACTTGGTTTATTATAATAAGGGGTCACCAGTAATAATCCATTTACTCCACACTGCTGAGCTTTTTTGGACAGTTCTATGGTCAGGTCTGTATTATTGGTACCGGTTCCTGCCCATACTTCTGCTTTGTGCCCGACTGTTTTTTTTACAACTGTAAATAATCCCAGTTTTTCTTCAATGGAAAGAACCGGAGCTTCTCCTGTAGTGCCGCATACAACTATACCGTCACTGCCGTTTTCAGTTAAATGTTCGGCTAATTTGGCTGCTGCATCATAGTTAATTTCTAAATTCTCCTTATAAGGAGTTATCATTGCCGTAAAAAGTCTTGGAAAAGGCAATTAAAAACACCACCATTCTTTATTCTTTAACAACCTAACTCAAATTTATCATGCAAAGCTTTTACTGCTTTACACATGTTTTCGATTTTTATCAGACACCATATGTTAGTATACGAATCACCTGATTGTAAAATTTCAATGTCGTTTTCAACCATAGCTTCAACTACTTTAGCCATAACACCGGGAATCCCCGTCATTGCAGCTCCCACAATAGCTACTTTGGCACAATTAAATTCTACCACAGGTTCTAATCCGATATTTTTTAAAACTTCAACGGTTTTGTCAACCATATTGCTGGCTACAGTAAACATAATGACATTAGGCTGCACATTGATAAAATCAACACTTATCTCATCTAATGCCAGCGATTTAAATATTTTTAATTCAATTCCTTTACTATTTTGCATCCGGCTAATATCAATTTTGATCTGTGAAATATTTGCAGTATGCGTAATACCCGTTATAAGGTTATCTCTTATCATATGAATGTTATCCATTTCGCTGACCTGGTTAGTAACCAGGGTTCCTTCTGAGCCATTCATGGTTGATCTGACCCTGAGCGGAATATTGCACTGCATAGCTATTTCGATAGCTCGCGGATGGATTACTTTGGCCCCGTCACGAGCCAGTTGGCATATTTCGTTATAGGTAATAGATTGCAATACTCTGGCATTATCAACTATACGGGGGTCTGCAGTCATGACTCCATCAACATCAGTAAAGATGTCAATCATCTCAGCATTCAAAGCAACTCCCAGTGCACTGGCAGTAGTATCACTCCCGCCTCTGCCCAGAGTTGTAACCCGGCCTTTGTCATCTACTCCCTGAAATCCTGCTACAACCGGGACTAAACCTTTTTCCAGGCATTCTACGATTTTCTGCGGATTAACATATAAAATATGGGCATCGCCAAAATTACTGTTAGTTACAATCCCGGCTTGTTCGCCATTGAGAAAACAGGCATCTATTCCGTTAGCTGAAAGATAATTGGCTAAAACTACTCCGGAAATTAATTCCCCACAGGACATAACTAAATCAAGTTCCTGTACTGAGGGGTTGGGATTAACATTTTTAATTAAATTTATAAGAGTATCGGTGGCATATGGGTCATTTTCACGTCCCATGGCTGATACTACCACAACTACTGAATAACCTTGGCTTTTAGTAGCATCTATGATTTCTCTGACCCGGTTCTTTAATACCGGCGTTGCAACTGATGACCCACCAAATTTTTGCACAACTACTTTCAAATTTTCGCACCTTCTCAATAAAGATTATGTTTAACAACATGTTCGGCGATTTGAATAGCGTTGGTTGCAGCACCTTTTCTAATCTGGTCTGCTGCCACCCATATGATTATTCCATTTTCAACTGAAATATCTTTCCTTATTCTGCCAACATAGACTTCATCAGTATTGGAAGAGTATAAAGGCATCGGATATAAATTTTCGCCAGGTTTATCTTGAATAATAATTCCGGGTGACTTAGACAAAATATTTCTGGCTTCTTCTGCTGTTAGAGGATTTTTAGTTTCTATATTAATAGATTCGGAATGACTGCGATAAACAGGCACCCTTACTGCAGTAGCAGCAATATTTATTTGATCATCGTGAAGTATTTTCCTGGTTTCATAAACCATTTTCATTTCTTCTCTGGTATAATCATTTTCCATAAAAACATCAATATGAGGAATTACGTTAAAAGCTATCTGATGCTGAAATACTTTGGGTTCAGTATTTATATTATTCTGGTAAGCTTCTACACTGTCGGTAAGTTCATTTATTCCAGCTGCCCCTGCTCCAGATACTGCCTGATAAGTTGAAACAACAATTCTTGTAATTCCGACTGCTTTATGAATAGGGTTAATTGCTACAGCCATGATTGTAGTTGAACAATTAGGATTAGCAATCACCCCCTGATGTAAGCTGATATCTTCCGGATTCACCTCTGGTACTACCAGAGGAACATTATTATCAAGTCTGAAAGCATTACTATTATCAATAACTAAGCATTTATTATCAATAGCCATCGGGGCTAATATTTTACTAATATTTGACTCAACCGCAAACAGTGCTATATCAGCACTGGCGAATATTTCAGGACTCGCTGCTTTAACCACCAAATCATGACCTTTGTATTTAATTATATTTCCTGCTTCTCGCGGATCGGCAAGTACGATCAAATCTTTTAAAGGAAAGTTTCTTTCTTCAAGTATTTTTAACATTTCCTGGCCTACAGCACCTGTTGCGCCGACTATTGCTAAATTTATTTCACCAGCCACAATAAACCCTCCTATTAATAAACGTCTAAAGTGTATTGTAGCATAATAATATTATGGTTCTCAAGAAATTAAGCGGGACCGAGTAAAATTGGCTGAAGCTGTTTGCCCTGCAGGGCTAAATATATAGTATCAACAATTTGCTCCATATCAAATAATACTGAATTGGCTTTTGCCATTGGATTATCCTGCCTGAATGGTACAAAGAATATATTTTTCATATTCATAAGCATACCGATATTCCTGGCATTTATACTAAGCGCATCATTAGTTGAAATTCCTATTACTATTGGTTTATTATTTCTAAGTTGTGCCTTGATGGCCATTAAGGCAGGTGTATCAGTAATTCCATTTGCCAGTTTTGCAATAGTATTTCCGGTAGCAGGGATAACAGCAACTATATCAAGATAACCGACTGGTCCAATCGGTTCGGCAGCAACTATAGTATTGATGATTGGTTCATCAGTAATTTCATTAATCTCTTTTTTTAGATCTTCCACCTGGTAAAAGCGATTATCTGTGCTATCAACTGAATAAGAAAAAATCGGAAAGATTTTGGCTCCCTCTTCTTTCAGGTGTCTGATATGAGGAATTACATCAGCTATAGTGCAGTGCGAACCAGTTAGTACAACACCTATTTTTATCCCTTTTAATCTATTTCTTTGCAGTTTTTTCACCTCCTGCACCCCCTATTTCAAACCGAAAAGCAAGTTTTTATCTAATTTGAGCAGTTCATCAATTACTAAATTTGGAATAACATCAGCCAAAATTTGGCCTGCTGAGATTGGGGCTACTTTCCCCGGCAGTCCAGGCGCTAAGATTGCCTTTATTCCATATCTGTTGGCAGCCTCAAAATCTGTCCCGCCAGGCTGGCTGGCTAAATCAATAATTATTAAATCCTGATTGGCATGTTTTAATAAATTATTATCTAAAATCATGGCTGGGACAGTGTTGAAAACAAAATCTACCTCATTTAATATATTTTGCAGATTACTATAACCTGCCTTTGCGCATCCCATTTCGGCAGCTCTGGCAAGTTGGCCTCTGTTTCTGGCTATTACAGTAACATGAGCCCCTAGTGCTTTAAGAGTTCGAGCTAAAGTTATTGCTACACGGCCAAAACCTATTATGCAGGCTTTACTGCCATGTAAAGTGATTTTGCTGTTTTCCATGGCAATTTGTATAGCACCTTCGGCAGTAGGGATGGAATTTAGAATAGCAATTTCGTCCAGTTCGACTGTTTCTACCAGGGTAAATTTGTAGGTTTGTGCCCAGTCTTTGAGAAATTGCCGGGCTGAACCGATCAACACCAGAGCATTATCAGCTATACTGGCTATAGCCTTTTCTGATAAAATCAAATTTTCTTCTGCATATACCGCTCTTATTCTTCCTTCGGGATCAGTTCCCGGCAAAGGTAATATAACCACCTCTGCATCTTTACAGGCTTTTTCAACTGTATTTACTATAAAAGCTCCGTGCACTATTTTTTCTTTGGGGAACCCTGCCACAACAATAGTTGCTCCCATCTTTACCAGTTCATTGACCAGGATTAATTCACG
>CAZLVY010000002.1:33398-89285 GCA_964563125.1 uncultured Syntrophomonas sp.
CCACAACAATAGTTGCTCCCATCTTTACCAGTTCATTGACCAGGATTAATTCACGATCATCTCCTCCTATTATTGCTATCTTGACCCCGGATAGAACTGAGCTCAAAATATATCCCCCCATTGAAAAAATTCAGCACCACAATTAATAGCATTATATGTATGGCACTCTGTAGTGGTGCTTGTCTTTTGCGCCGCAATTGGCACAAAAAAAACGAGAGTTTCCTCTCGCTTTTTTTGTAATCGGTCTTAATTTACATCAGTTTTTCCATACCGTGAATTAATCCTTTTACAGTCAGTATTTTTTTAGTTACCATTATTACTCCCGGCATAAAGCACGTCCGGTCTATAGAATCATGTCTGATGGTAAGGGTTTGTCCAGCACTGCCGAAAATTACTTCCTGGTGAGCAACCAATCCTGGTAAGCGAATACTATGAATTCTCACTCCATCACTGTCTGCTCCCCTGGCACCAGCTATTTTCTCGTATTCTTTCAAGTTTTTAGGGGCTTTTAGTCCCCGGTTTTCATTTATCATCTCCGCTGTTTTTATGGCAGTTCCGGAAGGTGCATCTAGTTTTTGATCATGATGCAGTTCAACAATTTCTACATCAGAGAAATAACTTGCAGCTTCCTGGGCAAATTTCATCATTAGTACGGCACCAATAGCAAAATTAGGTATTATAGCAACACCCAGACCTTTTTCGATGGCCATTTTCTCTAATTGCTCTATTTCTATATCGTTTAACCCTGTGGTTCCTATAACACAATTTATATTATTTTTTAATGCTGTTTTGGCGTTACTGAATACAGACTGGGGATTAGTAAAGTCAATTAATACATCAGGTTTTACTAGATTAATAGCCTCTGATAAATTGTTTTCAATTATTAAATGGCAATTGTTTATAGCAGATATGGCTGATAATTTTTGTCCCTGACTCATAACATCTACTAAACCAATTAATTCCAGGCTTTCATCTGCAATTACTGCTTTAATAGTTTCAAGTCCCATTTTCCCAAGAGCACCGGCAATTATTACTTTAATTTTATCTGTCATGATTTACCTCCATATAATCTCTTAGAAATTAGTGTTATCTATTTTTCTCATATAGTCAAGTTTTCAGAGTAAAAGGCTTTTTATTAAGAATTTTTCAGTGTATAATTGAAAAAATCAATGTTTTGGAGGTTGAAAGTGGATGTTCTTTAATAAAGTATTGGTTGCTGTTGATGATTCTGAACAGTCAGCCCGGGCCGTTGAAATGGTAATTAGAATGGCTAAGGCTTCTTTGCTGAGTTCAATAGTATTGGTAAATGTATACGATAGTGGCAGCGTTGATTTTACTAAAATGCGCAGTGTAGACAAACTGGATGCAATAAAAGCCGCTTCAATGACGCTGTTGAAAAAATATGAAGCCCAATTAAACGACCACGGCATGCATTGTCAGATAACAAAGCGGACTGGAGGGGATGCGTCTTCCGTGATTATTGATATGGCTGAAGAAGATAAGGAATTCGATCTTATTATCATGGGCAGCCGCAAGCTTAATAAACTTAAGGAATTGACCCTGGGCAGTGTTTCCGATAAAGTCACCAGGCTAGTCAGCATACCGGTTCTGATAATTAAATAAGCTTTATAACCAAGGCCGGCTTATACCGGCCCCAGACCGTCAAAAAAGGCTAATAGCTGCGTTAATTCGGAAGTCCCGTTCAATCGGCGTACCTCATGTACGCCTCAATCACAGCCCTTCCGATTGTCTTGCTCTTAACCTTTTTTGCTCGCTCTGTCAGGATGTATACTTTTTGACACACTGAGGTCGGCTTCATGGCGGACCTTTTCTTTTTTCCTGCCTATAATTTATTTCTAATAATCAGGTTTGTATTACTTTGATCATAATGATATATTCAGTTCATATGACGAAGGAGGAATGGCTTGTGCCTTTTGACGGCTTAACCATAAGGGCAGTTTCAGATGAATTAAATAATACTCTGCTAAATGCCCGTATTGATAAAATATTTCAGCCTGAAAAAGATGAAATAGTCTTTTTAATCAGGCAGACAGGTACAGGCAATAATTGCCGTTTATTAATATCTGCTAATGCCACCTGGTCCAGAATTCATTTGGATGATAATAAAAAATCCAACCCATCTAATCCTCCCAGTTTTTGCATGCTGCTCCGTAAATATCTGGAAGGCGGGAAAATAAAAGAGATCAAGCAGCTGGATTTTGAGCGGATGGTTCATATTACAATAGAAGCCCTGGATGATTTTCGGGAGTGGAAAGAGAAAATATTAATTTGCGAATTTATGGGGCGTCATGCCAATATTATTCTGGTTAATCCGGCTAATGATGCAATAATTGATGCGATTCACAGGTACAGCAGTGATGTAAGGGATGTTACGCCTGGTAAACCGTATGTTAAACCACCTGAACAAGGCAAACTCAATCCCCTGGTTACTTCAGTGGAAGAATTCAGTGAAAGGTTATGGTCTCTGGAAAAAGACAGCCAACTGGGAACTGCATTATTTAATATATTTTCCGGTATCAGTCCGGTTGCCTCTAAAGATATTTGTTTTGCAGCCGGGTTTGATCCATTACTTCCCACTGAGCAATGCGGCATATACGAGCTTGAGTCCCTTTTTGATTTTTTCCAAAAGCGCCTGCAGGAATTAACTCAAGGGTTAAATGAACCGACTTTTATTTATAAAAAAGAGCAATTATCTGATTACTCCCCTTTTAATCTTCTGCAGCAGCAGCAGCCTGAGGCTCCTTTATCCATGAATCAAGTTTGCAGTACTTTTTACAGTACTAAATGGCAGGCTTTGCGTCTGGAATCATTTCGTGTTAAATACCAGCGGCTTATTAAAGAAATATTGGACAAAGCCAACAAGAAAAGATTTCACCAGGAAGGCGATTTGGGCAGTGCTTATAAAAATGAAAAATACAAAGTTTGGGGAGAACTCTTGACCTCCTATGCTCACACGATTTCCAAAGGGGAAACTGAGGTGGTTCTTACTAACTTTTATACTGATTTACCGGAAAAGATTGAACTGGATGTACGCTATACACCGATACAAAATGCGCAAAAGTATTTCAAAATTTATAATAAAAGCCGTCGGGCTATTTTAATTCTGGAAAAGCTGCTTAAACAAAACGCACTTGAAATTGAGTATCTGGAATCAACCAATCTGGCACTAACGCAGGCTGAATCTTTAATGGAACTGGATGAAATAGTTGAGGAATTGGAAAAGGAAGGCTACATAAAAAAGGCCAAAGGCCGCAAAGCAGTTATTAAAGAAAAAAGTATGCCGCATAAATACATTTCCAGTGACGGCTTTGAATTGTTGGTAGGACGAAACAACCGGCAGAATGATCTGCTTACCCTCAAACAGTCTGACCGGGATGATCTGTGGTTTCATACCAAAAATATTCCCGGTGCCCATGTTATAGTGCGCTTAAATAAAAATATCAAATCAATCGATGCAGTGCCTGATAAAACTATAGAAGAAGCAGCAGCTTTAGCGGCCTATTATAGTAAAGCCCGGTTATCTGATAAGGTACCGGTTGACTATACTTTCCGCTTCAATGTAAAAAAACCGGGTGGTGCCAAACCGGGTATGGTAATTTACGATAATTACTGGACTATCATGGCTAATCCCCAGGCTCATTCAAATATAGGAGGAGTATCAGATGTATAAACCGGAAAACTTTAACAGCAAAATTATAAATATAAAGAAATTTATATCACTTATTAAACCGGGCGACAGGATTTTTCTCAGCAGCGGCCCAGCCGTGCCGGCATTTGCCGCCAATTTAATTAAAACATCTGAAAGATTAATGTATTACGATCTTGAGATAATTCAAATCTTCTCTACTGGCTATTATTTTACAGATAAATCGCCTTATAATCGAACTTATCGTTATAAAACCTTCCGAAGCGGTGAAACTGCGGTTGAAGATGCGTCTAGTGGAATAAAAGATTATTTTCCCGCCAATATATTGGAGATACCATATATATTCGCTACCAGAGCAATAGATATTGATGTGGCTGTAATAACTACATCCCCGCCGGACAAGAGAGGCTTTATGAGCCTTGGCATTGCCGTCGATGTTGTAGACACTGTTATTAAAAATGCTTCCATTGTAATTGCAGAAGTAAATCCCAATATGCCCGTCACTTATGGAGATACCCTGATCCATGTTGATCAGGTGGATTATGTGATCCAAAGTGAGGAACCTTTACTGGAGAGGGAACGTAAGCCATATGATTTTATTCAGGACAGGATCGGCTGGCAAATAAGCAATCTAATTGAAGATGGGTCAACGGTTGTCATGCACGTAGGAAGAATCTTTGACGCCATTGCAGTTCACCTTAAAACCAAGAAAAATCTCGGTATTCTTACTAATGTAGTATCTGACTGGATAATGGACCTGGTAGATGCCGGGGCGGTGTCATTAGACAAAAAGAGAGAATTCGGCGGGCAGATTTCTACCAGTTACTGTTATGGCACCAGAGAACTTTATGATTATGTTGACCAAAATCAGCTGTTCGGATTTTATCCCCTTGCCAAACTGGCAACTCCGCTGTTAATACGGAAACTTTCAAAACTAGTAAGCATAATGAATGTGGAAAAGATAGATATTACAGCCGCCAGAGTTCTGGTGTTTGCCGGTGACGATCTTCTTTCCGGCTATGAAAGCAAATTTAATTTCGCCGTCGCAGCCGCATATTCGGGGAGCGGAAAAGTAATCTTTGCCCTGAAGTCCATTGACCAAAACTTGCAGAGCAACATCGTCATTTCCCATGACAAAGATGCTGACCGCGTCAGGTCAACATTAAGCACGGTCAGGTATGTGGTAACCGAGTACGGTATAGCTTCCCTTTTCGGCAAATCCAATCGTGAAAGAGCCCTCTCCCTGATAGAGATTGCCCATCCCGATCATCGGGAAGCTCTGTTTGAACAAGCCAAAAAGGCAGGATATCTTTATCCTGACCAGATATACAGGTCTATAGCTGCGAATTATCCAGCCCAAATTGAAACAGTTAAAACTTTTAAAGACGAGCTGGAGCTTACAATAAGACCTATAAGGGCATCTGATGAAGACATGATGAGAAGGCTTTTCTACTCATTCTCTGATCAATCCAAGTATTACAGATATTTTACCAATGTCAGAGTTATGCCGCATGAAAACATGCAGAAATATCTTAGCGTGGATTATGAAAAAATCATGTCAATAGTGGCAGTCCTGCAACGGGGAAACACCGAGAGAATTGTAGCAGAGGCCAGATACGCCGCATATCCCTCAGGGGATAATTATGAGATGGCTTTTCTGGTTGATGAGGAATTCCAGGGTAAAGGTCTGGCAACTTTTCTGGCTGAATTTCTTATTAAGATTGCCAAAGATAGAGATATAAAAAAGCTCTCCGCTTTGGTCCTCTCACAGAATTATAAAATGCTTAAGGTTTTTGATAAACTTTCTGTGAAACCTAAGAAGCATTTCGACGGAGACACAATTGAACTGGAATTCGATCTGTAGAAAATAGTTGAGAATGCACTAAGAATGCTCTATATAATTGCATCATAAACATGTAAACGGATATACCTTATAAGTATATCCGTTGTTATTTACATACTTTCCCGTCTACCATCGCCAGTCACCCAGGCCACTACCTTTCCGAGTTTACAATTCGGTCATAAGATTTCACGGTCATCAGGTAATAGATAAAATAAATCACAGTGAATACGACGATGGTTACGATAGTTGATACCACCAGATTGGTGACCAGCAGATCAGCTAAAGCCATCAGGGCGGCCCAGCTGTGGGCGATGCCAACTATCAAGGGGAATAGGAACACATAAAGCAGCTGCTTGCTGATGGCAGTGTGTATTTCGCCCCTGCTGAGTCCTATGTTGCGCAGGATCTGATAGTTAAGGTTTTCTTTCTGTGCTTCATTTAATTGCCGGAAATAGATGATACTGCCGGTAGCCAGCAGAAATACTAATCCCAGGAAGCCGCCGATGAACATGAGCATTCCCCGCTGCTCCATGTTACGCATGTATTCCGAGTAGTAAGAATTCCAGCTATAGGCCGGCAGGGTATTTTGCAGTTCCTCCGTTAAGGCCTGGCTGTTCTTTTGATCAGCCACCATCAGTACCCGCAGAGATCCTGGCTCCTGTGCTTTGGCAAGCTGTTCATAGGCTGCATCATTTAACACCAGCGCTCTCCAGGTATTGGAGTTATTGGTCAGCTTGTAGGGCTGTCGGTCGGTGATAAAGAACTCCTGGTGATTCTCTTCATCCAATGCCAATGACACCTCTTTATTTACATAGTCTTCCCGAGTGTCATAGTCGGAATAAACGATCACAGCCTCTTGCTGCCCGGTGATATCCACCGTTTCCCAGCCTTTGATCCGGGCCAGTTCATTATAATCACTCTCTGGAACCACCGAAAAATGAAAACGATCATCGTGTATAATTCCCAGAGCCGGGATAAAGCTGATCTCCGCTGAATGAAGTAATTGGTTTTGCGGGTATCCAGCCAAAACCTGGTCTACTTTTTGGTCCCGGCTGTCATCATTCCAATACACATAACTGAATGGATTATGGTGAGCCATTGCTTTGTTGATATCATGATAGATTCCATAACTCATCCCCATGGCCGTCAGAGTGGTAGCACTTAAGATGGCGATGGTCGCCAGGAGCGTGGCATTGCTCTTGATCCGGTACAAAAGATTGGAAATACTGATCAGGTTCATGCCCTGGTAGTATCGTTGGGTATTTTTCCTGGATCTTCTGATGACAAATACGATAAAAGAGTGGAACAAGCCATAGCTTCCCAAGATTACCAGGGCCAAAACCATGAGGGCATACAGATTAAAGTTATTAAATAAATGAAAGGCCAGAACATAACCTGCTGCGATGGCTGCAATCGACACCAGGGCCAGAAGCAGCGAGGCCTTGGGTTCTGTTTCTCCGCTCTGTTCGGCATAGAACAGATCCACCAGTTTGAAACGGTAAATGAGACTGTAAGCATGCAGTGAAATCACCGTAAAGATCAGTAAAAACACCCCCGCTGTATTGAGTATGGCCTGTGGAGATATGGCGAAATTGACCTGTACAAAATGTCCCATCAGCCGGAAGAAAAGCATCACAAAGAGTTTGGAAAACAAACTCCCGACTATAATGCCTACACCGAGTGCAACAACACCCATGACCAGATTTTCATAAAAAAGCATCCCGGCTACTTGTTTCTTTTGCAGCCCCAGCAATGAATAGAGGCCGATTTCTTTTTTTCTTTTGCGGGTAAAAAAAGCATTGGAGTAGCCCATAAAAATAGCTGAAAAAACAGCTGCGCATATAGCACCTAACTTCAACATAAATTTGGTTGTTTCGCCTACCATTTGTGTCACCTGTTCGTTATATTGAATGGAGGTAAAAATGTAGAAGACCACAATACTGAAAACCATGGACACAAAGTAGAGAAAGTAGTTTTGCAGATTTTTCTTAATATTCCTGGAGGTTATGCTAAATAAAGTCACGGTTGTCACCTCCCATAACTGCCAGAACATCCAGTATTTTATGGAAGAATTCTTTGCGTGTGCCACCTTTTATCAGCTCAGTAAATAAGCTGCCATCTTTTATAAAAACAATCCGCTGGCAGTAACTGGCGGCGAAGGCGTCATGGGTCACCAGCATGATACTGGCGCCATACTTTTCATTTAAGTCGCTTAAACACTGCAAAAGTTCGGCAGATGATTTGGAATCCAGAGCCCCGGTAGGCTCATCGGCTAAAATCAGGCTGGGTTTGTGGATGATAGCCCGGGCTGCGGCAGCACGTTGTTTCTGCCCTCCGGAAACTTCATAAGGGTATTTGTTTAAAATGTCATCGATCCCCAGCATCAGTGCTGTCTCCAATCCCCGCCTGTCAATTTCAACAGCGTTTACCTTAGCCAGCGCCAGGGGGAGGATAATATTTTCTTTGATGGTCAGGGTATCCAAAAGATTAAAATCCTGAAAGATAAACCCCAGTTTATTACGCCGAAAAGAGGCCAGCTGCTCCTCGTTCATTTTGTTAAGGTCGGTTCCATCGATATGTATGCTTCCGCCGGTTGGACGGTCAATGGTGGCGGCCAGATTAAGCAAGGTGGTTTTCCCTGCCCCCGATGGCCCCATAATGCCGAAAAATTCACCGGCTTTTATATCCAGATTGATGTTATCAAGAGCCGGGTAAAGGGCTCCCCGTGATCCGTATACTTTTTTCAGGTTCCTTACCTGTAAGACTGCATTCATTTTCGATTCCTCCCCTGCCATTTTTCTCGGCATTTGTCATTACTCTTAAAATATTTCTTAATAATTTTCATGATATTTCTTATGGAAATTATCTTCTGTTATTATCATGCCACAGCCGGATGACAGAATACCATTTGTCACCATTACAAAACGCGGTTGATTCTTACATTTTTGTAACCCAGAGGATGAACAAATGATCTGGTCCGATAATCAGGGCTTTCCCGCATCTTTGTAAATCGGTATTATTTTAGCAGCGGGTCAAAAGTAATGATACAATAAATTAAACAACCGGCAGGACTGGAGCGCTGTGGCAACTTTCAGGAACGAGGGATAGCAATGTTTAAAATTATGATAGTAGAAGATGACCCGAAAATGAGTGAGATCGTTTTGGAAAACATTAATAAATGGGGTTTTGATGGCTTTGCCCTGTCTGATTTTACCGCAGTTATCAGTGAGTTCATTAAGTTTGAGCCGCATCTGCTTTTACTGGATATTAATCTTCCTGCTTTTGACGGCTTCTATTGGTGCAGCAAGATCCGGGAAATATCCAAAGTCCCCATCATTTTTATATCGTCCCGGGAAAGCAATATGGACATTATCATGGCTATGAACATGGGCGGAGACGATTACCTGCCTAAGCCCTTTTCCCTGGAGGTATTAATGGCCAAGATCAACGCCCTCCTGCGCAGGACCTATTCTTATACAGAGCTCGAAGCCAGTGCTATTGAACATAACAGTGTGATCCTGAACCTGAATGACGCCAACCTGCAATATGACCATCAAAAAGCGGAACTTACCAAAAATGAATACCGAATCGCCTATATCCTTATGAAAAAAGCCGGCCAGATCGTCAGTCGGGATGAAATAATGCGCGGCCTGTGGGAAGATGAAAGCTTTGTTGATGATAATACTTTGACCGTCAACATCAACCGCCTGCGCCGTAAACTGGGAGATATCGGCCTCAATGATTTTATCCAGACCAGGAAAGGACAGGGGTATATCATACCATGAAAATGAAAGAATATCTGTCTGACCAGATCAGCCTGTTCATATTTTTTATTTTGCTGATGACCTTCATTACATCCGTTATCTTACTGGATCCGGCCTTTCAAGTGTGGAAATATAACATACTGTATATCAACCTCATTGCTTTCTTCCTGTTTGGTCTCTATCTTGTGATCACCTATCTGATGAGAAATCAGTATTATACTCAATTACGCAGGGCCATTGCTGAGGAAAAATTCAGCCTGAAGGCTTTGCCAGATATCCGCAGCAATGAGCAGCAGATATTTCATCAACTTTTGACCAAAATCCAGGAAGAGCAAAACGCTAAAATCGAAAAAATCTATGGAGAGAAAAAGGACAACTTCGAATTTATTTCAGCCTGGGTCCATGAAATCAAAATACCCATTGCCGTTATCAACCTTTTGATCGAAAACAACCAGGGCAAAGACCGTGATGAACTATTATCCAGTATACAGCAGGAAACCGACCGCATTGACAGATTGGTGGAACAGGTCCTTTATTATTCCAAGATCGATGATTTTTCAAAAGATTATTTTGTGCAGGAACTGGAGCTGCAAGCCCTGGTAAATCATGTGATAAAAAAACACGCCCCCACCTTTATTCATAAAGCTATAAGAATTGAAACAGACCGCACTGATATGCAGATAACTTCGGATAAGAAGTGGCTGCTGTTTATACTGGACCAGATCGTTTCCAACGCCCTTAAATACACGAACCAGGGGGGCAGAATAGAAATTCATGGTGATCAGGATGATCGGGAGAAGAGGCTGATCATTAATGATAATGGTATTGGTATAAGACCGGAGGATCTCAGCCGGGTTTTCGACCGGGGTTTTACCGGATTTAATGGCAGGGAGTTTTCTAAATCCACTGGCATGGGACTATATCTGGCCAAAAGACTGGCACGCAAGCTGGGCCATAATCTATCCATTGATTCTGTTTACGGGGAATCTACCCGATTAACCATTCATTTTCCCAAACTTGGCGATTATTATCGGCCGATAAATGATTAAAGGATCAAGGAATAGCTAAGAAATTGTCTTTAGGTCATACAACAGAAAACACGATGCCGCACATTATCTGTGACATCGTGTTTATTTTGCCTCGCCATATGATTTGCTTGTTTACCTGTGAGAATATGTCAGTTTACATCCTCACTCTAATTTATTATTTCAGTATTTCTACTACTCCGTCACTGTCTATCTGGTATTTGGTATCTGCTTCCAGAATATAGATCCAGTTATTTTTAGTATCGATTACAACTTCGCGGTTAATAAGTGTGGATACTTCTTCCGGTGTTACCAGGGTTCTTATCTGTACGCCGTTATCATATATCTGCAGATGCAGTTCCCCATGTTCTTTCTTCACTTTCTCCTGCCCATGTTTTTTATATGGTTTAACAAAGACATATTTATAACCGCCATCAACAAAAGGCATTTCTTTACCATTTAAAAAAACCCGCAAAATATGCCTCCTAATTCCTGCTGCCAGGTTTTATGGCTTCGCTGCGGCCTTCTTTACATAATGGACATTCGGCTTGTTCCCAGGATGAAATATCCAAAGTAAGAACTGCTGCCTGTTTTACACCAAAAGTAACTTTACCGTTGCTTCTGTCGACTAACACTGCAACACCTGCCACAATCCCGCCGCTCTTTTTCACTACTTCTATTACTTCTCTGACTGAACCACCGGTGGTAATAACATCTTCTACTACCAGAACCCTCTGTCCGGGTTTGATTTGAAATCCGCGCCGCAGTGACATGGCACCGTTTTCCCTTTCGGCGAAAATGCCCGGCTTTCCTAATTGTTTAGCTAATTCGTATGCTGCAATAATTCCGCCCATAGCCGGACCTATCACTATATCAATATTATCATTATTAAATATTTCAGCTAAATTCCCGGTTACTTTTTCATTTAAGTCCGGATATTTCTGTAGTTGTGCACATTGCATAAATTTATTGCTGTGACGTCCGGAAGTCAGTTTAAAGTGTCCATCCATTAAGGCTCCGGAATCAATAAAAGCTTTAAGTGCCTCTTCTTTACTTAACATCTTTATCTCTCCAATTCTTCGATTATTTTCAAAGCTGCTTCACGGGGATTATCAGCTTTTGCAATAGGTCTGCCAATTACCATATAATCAGTACCCATTTCCAAAGCTTGTCTGGGGGTGGTTATCCTTTTTTGATCATTAGTTGCCGACCAGGCCGGACGAATACCAGGGGTAACGGTCTTAAACTCTGCCCCGCAGGCTTCCTTTATTAATGTAATTTCCTGCGGTGAACAAACCACCCCATCCATGCCAGCTTTTTGCGCCAGCAATGCCCATTTGACAACTAAATCCTGTACTGATAAATCACTTACCATCATCTCTTCCTGCAGCTGCTGTTGAGCTATGCTGGTTAAAACTGTTACTGCTAAAAGCAAGGGAGGATTTATCCCCATTTTCATAGCTTCTGCGGCTGAATCCTCATGTGTTTTTTGCATCATTTCAAACCCACCGGCAGCGTGAACATTAAACATGGCGCAGTTCAGTCTGGTCAGAACCCGCCCGGCACTGCTTGCTGTATTAGGAATATCATGCAGTTTCAGATCAACAAAAACTTTACCGCCCAGGTCATTTATCTGTCTGACAATATCAGGTCCGGTACTGTAATAAAGCTCCATACCTACTTTAAACATGCCTACATAATCTTTTAAGTCTTTTACCAAAGTTAATGCTTTCTCTAAATTATCAACATCCAAAGCCAGAATAATTTTCTCTTTTGCCTGCACTATGCTGCCTCCCTTTTGTAAATATTACTAATAGTATCAGTTAATTTCTATGTATTAGTCAATCTTCCCTTATGATTAAATTAATTACCCTCTTACATGAGGAAAGCATGGTGCTTTGCTGGAGCCGGAGGGTAAGGCGGGCTCATGCGAATAAAGCGTTTATCCTATTACAGACTATATTTAGCGTCATGACTTTGTCCGTCAGAAAAATGGAGACCGGCCGACAGCGGAGTAAAGCACCATGATTGCCTCAATTCCCCGAGTTACAATTAAATAACTGCTGCTCCCCTAATTTCTTCAAGACTGGTAAGGTTATTTTCCATCATATATTCTTCCAGACCATCAATTATATCCTGCGGTGCCCGCGGATTTACAAAAAGGCCGGTGCCAATTGAAATAGCTGTGGCTCCAACCATTATGAATTCCAGCGCATCCTCAGTATTCATTATTCCTCCCCCGCCCAGAATCGGTATATCAACTGCCTTATAAACCTGATAAATCATGCGCAAAGCTACCGGTTTAATGGCCGGACCTGACAGACCGCCAAAAATATTGCCTAATACCGGACGTCTCTTTTTAAGGTCAACTGCCATTCCCATTAAAGTATTTATCATGGAAAGCGCATCCGCACCTCCTGCTTTAGCAGCTTGAGCAATTTGCACTATATCAGTAACATTAGGAGATAATTTCGGTATAATAGGAATCGAAGTCTGCGCTTTAACGGCTTTCACAACTTGCTCGACTGTATCAGGATCAGTTCCGAACTGCAGACCACCCCGGGCTACATTAGGACATGATATATTAAGCTCAATTGCCATGATTCCTTCATGCCCTTCTGCCAGAGAGCAGATTTTAGCATAGTCATCAATTGAATTGCCGGCAATATTTAGTATTACACTAATTTGTTTCTCCCGCAGATATGGCAGATGTTTTTTTAAAAACACTTTGATTCCTGGATTTTCCAAACCGATTGAATTCAGCATTCCAGCAGTAGTTTCTATGATACGCGGGGGCGGATTGCCGGTTCTTGGTTCCAGAGTAGTTCCTTTCACAATAACGGCACCTATATTTTTGATTTCTAAATATTCTTCGTATTCCATA
This sequence comes from uncultured Syntrophomonas sp., assembly GCA_964563125.1. GTDB lineage: Bacteria > Bacillota > Syntrophomonadia > Syntrophomonadales > Syntrophomonadaceae > UBA1368. Next base: position 46,582 of record CAZLVY010000002.1, read on the forward strand.
CCATAGCCAAAGGTTCCAGAGGCCACAGTTACGGGATTTAATAATTTAACCGGTCCCAGTGTTACTGATAAATCTGGTTTAATTAAAATCTTTTCAACTTTCTTCATCAGAGTTCCCCCTCGTATTTTTGGATATTATAATTTAAAAATCAATGGCATCAATATTGAACACAGGTCCATCTTTGCATATTTTAACCAGGACTTCATCAGTTCTTTTTAGTTGGCGGGCGCAGCCTAAACAGGCGCCTACCCCACACGCCATATGCTCTTCCAGTGAAACCTGCCCGGGAATATGATTTTGAGCAGCATACTCTGCAACAGCCGACATCATTTTTTCAGGTCCGCAGGAATAGATGAAATCAATTTGAGCCGGATTAATTTTTTTAACCAGCAGTTCGGTAACCATGCCTTTGTGACCAGCACTGCCGTCATCAGTGGCCGGCAAAAAATCCACGCCTATTTCGCGTAATTTTTCAAAGGCTACCAGATTCCTGCGGCTATCTGCACCATGTAATACTTTAATTTGATAGTCTTTTGCTTTTAGTACCCGGGCCAGATATATAAGCGGAGCTATTCCTACTCCCCCGCCTATCATGAGAATTTGCTTACCGGTTGGTTTAATATTAAACCCTTTACCCAGTGGTCCCATCACATCAATATGCTCTTTGGCATGAACCTGGGAAAGCAAGTCTGTGCCTTGCCCCACTATTTTATAAAGTAGTGTTATACTGCCTAATTTTTTATCTACATCATAAATACTAAGCGGTCTCCTAAGCAGCGGCAAGCTTAAAGCATTTACCTTAACATGGACAAACTGACCTGGTTCGCACCGGGAGGCAATTTCAGGACTGATAAATTCTATTTGATACATATCCCGGCTTACCTGGTGGTGTTCAATCACTAATCCGCTTTCTAAAGGCATTTAGAACGCTCCTCCCATTATCTGTTTATCATGCCCACATATTCCTGGAGAGAATATATCTTTGAATTAAGCATTGTCTCACCTTCGCTGATTACGTCCAATACTACCTTAAGTGTATCAAGCGAAGTTAAACAGGGGACATTTAGTTCAACTGCTGCCCGGCGTATTAAAAAACCATCGCTGAAAGGTTTTCTGCCATGGGTCAGGGTATTTACTACAAAGTCTACCTGACCGTCCCGAATTAAATCAACTATGTTTGGTGAACCTTCTTTGATCTTTTTAACCGTTTGTGCCTCTATGCCCTGGGCCTGCAATATTTTAGAAGTTCCTTCGGTAGCAGCAATTTTAAATCCCAGTTGATAAAATGCTTTCAGTATCGGCACAGCTTCTTCTTTGTCTTTATCAGCAATTGTTGCTACTATTGTACCATTTTCAGGAATCTGAACTCCTGCTGCTTGTAATCCTTTAAAAATAGCTATTTTTAATGAAGCATCAATACCTAAAACTTCACCGGTTGATTTCATTTCCGGTCCCAGATTTATATCAACTTTTTCCAGTTTGTTAAAGGAGAAAACCGGTACCTTTACGGCATAATAAGGTGGACTGGATTGTAACCCTGGTTTATACCCCTGATCTCTGAGACTATCTCCAAACATGGTATTAACAGCAATTTTCACCATAGGAATACCTGTTACCTTGCTGATGAAAGGTATGGTTCTGCTCGATCTGGGGTTAACTTCTATTACATACAACTCATCTGCAAATTCCACGAATTGAATATTTATCAGACCTATAACTCCTAATTCAACCGCTAATTTCGTAGTATAGTCTATTACTTTGTCAATAATCTCCTGGCTTAAATCAAAGGCCGGGAATACTGCCATACTATCTCCGGAATGAACGCCGGCTCTTTCAATATGCTGCATGATACCGGGAATTAATACCTCTTTACCATCACATACTGCATCAACTTCAATTTCCTTGCCTAACAGATATTTATCAACCAGGACTGGGTGTTCCTTGTTTACCTTTACAGCAGTTATCATATATTGAGCCAATTCTTCACCATTGTAAACTATCTCCATGGCTCTTCCGCCCAGTACATATGAAGGTCTTACCAGAACCGGATAACCTACATGATTAGCTATTTTTAAAGCATCTTCCAGGGCAAAGGCCGTTTTTCCGGGTGGGCGGGGTATGCCTAAATCTTCAACCATTTTATCAAATCTGTCCCGGTCTTCAGCCCGGTCAATGCTGTCATTGGATGAACCCAACAGTTTGACACCTGCTTTATTAAGCGGGCCTGCCAGGTTGATAGCTGTTTGTCCGCCAAACTGAACGATTACTCCTTCAGGCTGCTCTTCTTCAATAATATTCATAACATCCTCAAAGATCAGAGGTTCAAAATACAAGCGGTCAGAGGTGTCAAAATCGGTACTGACGGTTTCCGGATTATTGTTTACGATAATAGCTTTAATGCCTCGGTCCCTTAAACCCCATATACAGTGAACCGAACAATAATCAAATTCCACTCCCTGCCCGATTCTAATTGGTCCTGAACCTATAACCAAAACTTTACGCGCCTTAGGATCATGAGTGGCTTCATTTTCATCTTCATATGAAGAGTAAAAATAGGGTGTTACTGCATCGAACTCTGCTGCGCAGGTATCAACCATTTTATAAGTTGGCAAAATCTGCAGTTCTTTACGCAAATTTCTAACTTCATTCTCACTGATTCCTTTAATTTGAGCTATCTCTAAATCTGATATACCAAGCTTTTTAGCCTCCTTTAGTTCTTCATAGTCTAAAGGAGTATCCTGCATTTTAAAGGTAAAGTCTATGATGTTTTTAATTTTTTTGAGAAAGTACTTATCAATTCGGGTAATAAACCAAATATCTTCAATGGAAAAACCACGGCTAAAAGCTTCGGCAATTATAAATATTCTTTCATCATCAGCATTTTTCAATCTGTTTTTCAATTCATCATCAGTAATAGTCTTAAATTCCGCCAGTCTCAGCCAGTTAATGCCTATTTCCAGTGAACGAATTGATTTGAGAAAGGCTGCTTCAAAACTTCTGTCTATTGCCATAACTTCTCCGGTAGCTTTCATTTGGGTACCTAAATGACGATCCCCAAAGACGAATTTATCAAAAGGCCAGCGTGGTACCTTTAGAACGACATAATCAATCGCCGGTTCAAAGCAAGCGGTAGTCTTGCCGGTAATGGCATTGGGTATTTCGTCTAATGTGTAGCCTATGGCAATTTTAGTCGTAACCTTGGCGATCGGATATCCGGTAGCTTTGGAGGCCAGGGCGCTGGAGCGGCTTACCCGCGGATTTACTTCAATGACAAAGTACTTTTTGGAAAAAGGATCTAAAGCAAATTGAACATTGCATCCTCCGGCAATTTTTAGATGTCTTATCATTTTTATCGAAGCAGATCTTAGCATCTGATATTCTTCATCAGTCAGGGTTTGAGCAGGTGCTACCACAATACTGTCACCGGTATGAATTCCTACCGGGTCCATATTTTCCATACTGCAGATAGTTATACAGTTATCATTGGCATCACGCATTACTTCAAATTCAATTTCTTTGTAGCCGCTGACACTTCTTTCGATCAATACTTGTTTAATGGGACTGCTCTTCAGACCTTTGTTGGCTATTTTGCGAAGTTCTTCTTCATTAGTGGCATTGCCGCCCCCAGTTCCGCCCAAAGTATAAGCAGGTCTGACAATGACCGGATAACCAATTTTTCCGGCGAAATCAACTGCTGCCTGAACCGAGTGAACTATGTCACTGGCGGGAATTGGTTCTCCTATTTCCTGCATGGTCTGTTTAAACAATTCCCGGTCTTCTGCCCGGGCAATAGCCTCTAGTGGCATCCCCAGAAGTGGTGTGTTATATTTTTCTAATATACCGGCTTTATCAAGTGCCAAAGCCATATTAAGCCCTACCTGGCCTCCCAGATTGGCAATAATTCCATCCGGTTTTTCTTTTTTCAATATTTTAATTACAGTATCAACTGTAATTGGCTCAATGTAGACATGATCGGCTATATCAGCATCAGTCATAATAGTTGCCGGGTTACTGTTTAACAGCACAACCTCAATGCCTTCTTCTTTTAAAGCCCGGCAGGCCTGGGTACCGGCATAATCAAATTCTGCCGCCTGACCGATAATTATCGGCCCGGAGCCTATTACCATTACTTTTTTTAATTCTTTATTCAGGGGCATATTATCTCCTCCATCTAAAACTTCGACTTTTTACAGCATGTTATAGAATCTGTCAAAGAAGAATCCGGTTTCGCTGTAACCGGGATATCCTTCCGGATCAAACTGTAGTGAAAAAACCGGCAGTGTTTTGTGTTTGATTCCTTCAATGCTATTGTCATTTAAGCTTAACAGGGTTATTTCCAGATCGGTTTTGTCCAGACTGGCCTTATCTATATTAAAACCATGATTTTGGGTAGTTATATATACCCGGTTATTAGATAAATCTTTGACCGGATGATTAGTTCCCCGGTGACCGAAATCTAATTTATTAACCTTAGCGCCCATAGCCATGGCAATCATTTGATGGCCCATACCAATACCCATCATGGGTTTCTTGCCAATTAAATTCTTACAGGTTTTCATGGCATAGGCGATGGTATGAGGATCACCTGGCCCGTCTGATATGAAAATGCCATCCGGGTTAAGCTTTAAAATCTCCTGGGCATCAGTTCGTGCCGGCACCGCTAATACTTCCATATTGCGGCGGGTAAAAGATTCTATTACTCCTTTTTTAGTGCCTAGATCAAGCAGTACTACTCTTTTATCCGCATTCCCAAACTTCATCACATTTTTACGCGAAACGAATTGTACCTGATCGCCTTTTAAATCTTTGATGGTCGATTTGGCTTTTTTGACCAGATACTTTATATCATCTATATTATCAGTAATAATACCTCCCAGGGTTCCTTCATTGCGAATTACCCGCGTTAAGGCCCTGGTATCAACTTCAGTTAAAACCGCAATTTCGCTCTTGTTAAGAAAAGTAATCAGATCCATTTCCATTTCATAATGGCTGGGAAAATCTGTTGCTTCTCTTAAAACCAAGCCTTTTAACATTGCCCCCTGGGAAGCAAAGCTTTTTTCATTGAAACCGACATTTCCAACCAGGGGATATGTCATTACTACTATTTGACCAAAATAAGAAGGGTCAGTGATAATATCCTGGTAACTTATCATAGCTGTGCTGAAAACTAATTCGCCTCCAGACAACTTACAATCATTTAAAAGTTTACCGGTAAAAATCCTGCCATTTTCTAAAACGAGGTAACCTTTCATTGCTCTCACTCCTCAATTATCCTGCCATCTTCAGCTATTATTCTTCCGTTTACGATAGTCATATATGGCCATCCTTTTAGTTCTCTTCCTGCATATGGTGTGTTTTTGCCTTTGGAGTAGAAGTTGGCCGGATCAACTGTTTTAGTTTTTTCAGGATCCAGGATAGTTATGTCAGCAATGTCACCAATGCCTATACTTCCTTTATTCAGGCCTAAAACATTGGCTGGCCCCGCTGTGAATAAACTTATCATTTGATTAATATCTATATGCTTGCCAACCAGACTCATAATCAAAGGAATAGCAGTCTCCAGACCTGATATTCCAAATGAGGCTAAATTATATTCGCAGTCTTTACTTTCCAATTCATGGGGAGCGTGGTCGGTTACGATACAATCAATAGTACCGTCATTTATTCCTTCTAATAAGGCTTGTATATGTTCAGGGGATCTTAAAGGAGGGTTTACTTTGGTATTAGTATCATAAGTTCCTACTGCTTCATCAGTTAAGGTTAGATGGTGCGGTGTAACTTCACAGGTAACATTTACACCCTCTGCTTTGCCTTTTCTGATCAAATCGACGGTGCCTTTACTGGAAATATGACATATATGAACATGACCACCGGTTGCTTTGGCTAGAATAATATCCCGCGCCGCCATAACCTCTTCAGCAGCAGCAGGTATACCCTTAAATCCGTAAAGAGTTGAATAAAATCCTTCGTGCATCTGACCATCACTGGCCAGGCTGGTATCTTCACAATGCGATATAACCGGCAGGTCAAACATTTTGGCATATTCTAAAGCATTGCGCATGATCTCTGCTTTTTCTACCGGTTTGCCGTCATCAGATACCGCAATACAGCCGGCCGCGATCAGGTCTGCCATTTCAGTTATTTCTGCCCCGTCTTGATTTTTAGTTATAGCCCCAATGGGCAAAACATTGACAATGCCTGTTTTGGCTGCCATCTGCCGAACATAGGCAGCAACTGATGCATTATCAATAACCGGTTTGGTATTAGGCATGCAGCAAATAGTTGTAAAGCCCCCTGCTGCCGCTGCCCGGGCACCGGAAGCAATTTCTTCTTTATATTGATAACCGGGGTCCCGCAGATGAACATGCATATCTATAAAACCCGGACAAACAATTTTTCCCTGGGCATCAATAACCTGATCATTTTTACCTGCCGCCAGATCCTTACCTACTTCTGTAATCCGGCCATTATTTATTAAAATATCCAGTTGATCATCAATTTCATTGAGAGGATCAATTACCCTGCCGCTTTTAATTAGCAATTTCATCGCGAGTGCCTCCCATCATCAGGAATAATAATGCCATGCGTACTGCAACCCCATTTGTAACCTGTTCATTTATTAAAGCCTGAGTGCCATCGGCAATTTCGCTGGATATTTCTACGCCTCGGTTCATGGGTCCCGGGTGGAGAATAAGCACATCGTCTTTGGCCCGCTTCAGCTTTTCCTTATTTAACATATATAGATTGGAATATTCATCAAGTGACGGGAACAAGCCCGCATGCTGCCGCTCTTTTTGTATCCGTAAGATATTAATTACATCTGCGCCCTCAAGAGCCTTGTTAAGATCGTAATAACATTTGACTCCCAGTTTTTCGATTTCCGGTGCCATTAAGGTTGAGGGGCCCACTACTCTAATTTCACAGCCAAATTTGCTTAGTCCGTATATATTGGAGCGTGCCACCCGGCTGTGTAATATATCGCCGACTATGGTTACTGTAAGTCCTTCCAATGTGCCTTTTTTTTCTTTAATGGTATAGAAATCCAGCAAGGCCTGGGTTGGATGTTCATTGGCACCATCCCCGGCATTAATGACCCGCATATTGGTATTACTAGCCACATAATGAGCTGTTCCGCTCATAGCGTGTCTTAAGACCATTACATCAAATCCCATTACTTCAATTGTCTTAATAGTATCCCTTAAACTTTCCCCTTTTTGTACACTGCTGGATGCTACTGCCAGGTTGACCGTGTCAGCACTCAAGTATTTGCCGGCTATTTCAAAAGAGGTGCGGGTTCTGGTGCTGGGTTCATAAAAAACAGTCACCATTGCTTTGCCCCTTAGTGTAGGCACCTTTTTAATATCTCGTCTGATAATATCCTTCATGGGAACTGCTGTTTCAAGAATTAGTTCAATATCCTCTTTGTCCAAATCACGGATTCCCAGTAAATCTTTTTGTTGGGCTAATGTCATTTTTGTTTAAAGCCTCCTCTCAATATGTTTATATACAAAAAAGCCTTCCCTAAACTGTGCAAGGAAGGCTTACATCTCGTCGCTTACTCCCTTGCCAGCCTCTCGGACTAGTTTAAAGGGCTTTTTCATGAGTCTATTATCTCCTGTATGACTACTAAATCCTGCTCGTCAAATTCCTTAACCAATACTGCTACATTTTCTTGCTTGGAGGTGGGGACATTTTTACCGACATAATCTGCTTTTATGGGCAACTCGCGGTGACCTCGATCAATCAGAACTGCCAGTTGAATACATTTGGGTCTGCCGATATCAATTAGCGCGTCCAATGCTGCTCTTATGGTTCGACCTGTATATAAAACATCATCTACTAAAATAATTATCTTGTTATTAATATTGAAATTTACTTCGGTGCGGTGAACCTGAGGTTGGGCTGCCAGTGTAGTTAAATCATCGCGATATAGAGTTATGTCTAAAATGCCAACCGGAACCTTGAATCCTTCAATAGCCTCGATGCGTTCCGCTAATCGATATGCCAGTGGTCCACCCCGGCGCCTGATGCCTATTACCACTACATTTTCCACGCCCTTGTTCTTTTCAATAATCTCATGGGTTATTCGAGTCAGGGCTCTTTTTATATCCATCTCATCCATTAAGACATGTTTTTCGCGTAATTCCACTATTTAACCTCCTTAATGCAGGCCATAAAAAAACCTACCGATTGGGCAAGGCAAAGGTAGGTGCACATTTGTTATATATTTGCCTTGCTAACCTCACAGGGTCAACTTAAAGGATCATTTACTGATAATGATTTTAATCAATGCTGTGTGGTATGTCAATTCATTTTTCCCAGATTATCAATAATATTTTGCAAATATTCAGGAATGTCTGAATTGAACTCCATATACTCTTCCGTAGATGGGTGGATAAAACCTAATACACATGCATGAAGAGCCTGACATTCCAAATTAAAATGTTTTTTGACCGGTCCATATAAAGGATCACCGACTACCGCATGATTAATATAAGAAAAATGCACTCTTATCTGATGAGTACGGCCGGTTAGTAATTTAACTTTTACCAGTGAGTAGTCTTTAAATCTATTTAAAACCTGATATTCACTAATCGCCATTTTACCATCTTTAACTACCGCCATTTTTTTTCGGTCGCTTTTGCTGCGTCCGATGGGGGCTTCAATAGTACCCAATTTCTCACTGATAATGCCATGCACTAAAGCTATATACTGCCGGTTAATAGTATGATCCTTGATCTGCTTAGCCAGATGGCGGTGAGCCTGATCATTTTTCGCAACTACCAGGAGTCCTGAAGTATCTTTATCCAAACGATGAACAATTCCCGGTCTTAACTCTCCGTTAATACCTGACAAGTCTTTAACATGATATAACAGAGCATTGACCAGGGTATTATCCCAGTTGCCATGGGCAGGATGTACTACCATTCCCTGAGGTTTATTAATTACCACCAGATCTTTATCCTGATAGATAATATTTAAAGGAATATCCTGAGCCAATATTTCAACCTGTTTAGGTTCAGGAATAATAACAGTAATTTCTTCGCCTTCTTTTAGGTGGTAACTGGCTTTCTTGATAGCGCCATTAACAGTTATCTTGCCATCATCCAATAGTATTTTGACCATGGTACGAGATAAATATTCCAAATGATCAGCAACGAAAGCATCTAGTCTTTCTCCTTCTAATTCTTCATTTACAATTAATAATTCTTGTTTAGACATCTGCCTTATCTTGCTCCTCGCTTTTAAAGGTATATATAATTAAGAGTATACCGCCGCATACAATTGCCATATCAGCTACATTAAATACCGGCCACCAACCCAGGTCAAAAAAGTCAATCACATATTGATATCTAAAGCGGTCGATGAGGTTTCCAATTGCTCCACCGGTAATAATTCCCAGGATTATTTGTATGTTATTGGGCAGCGGGTTTCTATAATTATATACACTAATAACCAAAACTGCTAAAACAGCACTAACAATAAAAATCCAGGTATTACCTGCAAAAAGCCCAAAAGCAGCACCCTGGTTTTGCACATAAGTGAGTGAAATAATGCCTTTTATAAGCGGAATACTGTTGCCGAATTCCATATTACTAATAACCAGCCATTTGGAAATTTGGTCGATTATTACGACAAGCAACATACTAATCCAAAAGCGCACAGAATTTCTCCTTTTTCTAAAGTATTTTTAGCTTCTGACTTATAATAACATTCCGGCAATTTATATAGCAAAAGAGATTTGATATACATCTAAACAATCACTCATATTTCCCAGACCGGATACTGCCAGCGAAGATGTATGATAGTTTATAAAGCTTTCATCTTTTCAATAACCTGTTGGTGTGCAAACCGCTCAAAGCTATCATCAAGCGTATTCTTAATTACAACTCCTTTTCGATCTGCCATAGCCCGAATTAAAAAATCAGCTATATGAGGGTTTTTTGGCAGTAGGGGGCCATGCAGATAGGTTCCAATTAAATTTTTATACCATAGGCCTTCACTGCCATCTTCACCATTGTTGCCGTGACCCTTAATTACGGTGCCAAAGGGGCTCAATTTCTGATCATTCAGATAGGTTCTGCCACCGTGGTTTTCAAATCCTACCACACTAAATTTTTGTCCATTTATGTCGCTCTCTATTACAATGTTACCTATTAAGCGGTTTTTTCTGCCCTCAGTATGCAGATCAAAAAAGCCCAAACCATTTAAAATACTTCCATCGTGTGATCTATAATAGTTTCCTAATAGTTGATAAGCTCCGCATATACATAAAGCCGGCAGACCATCTTCTATTTCCTGCATTAACTTATCTGCTTTAACCAGGAGATCATTGTAAACCAGTCCCTGTTCACGGTCAGACCCCCCACCCATAAAAATCATATCGATATTGGAAAAATCAATTTTATCATTCAGATAAAGAGACTGTATTTCACAATTATGTCCATAGTCGTTAATACGCTTTTGCAGACATAGCAAATTACCTCTGTCACCATAGAGGTTCATTAAATCCGGATACATATGAGCAATTACAAATCGTTTCATGGCTTTTCCCTCTTATAATATTAATTGTTCTAACTTACTGCCGCCCGCTTTATATATTAATAGTTTCTGCTGCGTTGTTTCTCAGCTATAACATCCACCGATTGCTGCTGCATTTTCAGCAGGATCTTACGACAGGCAAATAGGGCCGTATAGGTACAGAGTATATAAGCTGCTTCGCTTTCAATTTTTGCTGCTTTCGTTATACCATCCTGAAGCCGGGATTGAATAAATATACGGTCGGTATCAAAACCGGCATACTTTATCCGCAATGCCATATCTCCACTGCGCTGTCCCGAACAAATAACTGCTTCAATACCTGACTCGGCCTGAGCAATTACTTCCACATCCGCATCCCAAATCCAGGAAATGTCGCGGCCATCAGCGGCATTATCATTTAAGGCAATAAACAGCGCTTTGCTGGCGGGATCCTGGCCCAGCATGTTCAGACTTTGATTGAGACCGGTTGGATTTTTCACTAATACCAGGAGATATGGTTTGCCGTTAATTATAAATTTTTCCATCCTGCCGGCCCGCGGTTGATACTTAAGGATTGCTCTTTGGATAACGTCGTCATCTATACCCAGACGTTTAGCCATAGAGACTGCGGCAAGTATATTATAGGCATTGTAAAATCCTTGATAAGAGCTGTTTATTGCCAGTTCATTGATTTTCAAACTTATACCCGGGGTCATCTGCAGGTCATCTGCGCAATAATCCCGGTCTGGATTATGATTATTACAATTAGGACAATGGTATTTTCCCAATTGTGCATAATGATAGCGCTGATAAGATAATTCATGACCACAAACTACACAGTAACGGCCTTCCCGACTGTCACTACTGGCGAATTCATCGTACATGGTATCAGTAAAACCGTAATACCATGACTTTAAATTGGTTTGCTGCTGAAAATTAGACAGCAGCGGGTCATCAGCGTTTAATACCAACTCCAGGTTGTAGTCACGCACTGAATTTTTGATAAGATTAATGGTATAATCCAGTTCTCCATACCTGTCCAACTGATCTCGGAAAAAATTGGTGATCAGCAGTACTTTTACCTGGACCTCTTTGAGCAGGAGCGGCACATTCGCTTCATCAGTTTCCAGGAGGGCATAATCAAATTGACGGGTGCCGATCAGGTTGCTGGATTTAATAAAGGCTGTAGTTATACCGTTGAGCATATTGGCGCCTGCCTGATTATGCACATAAGAGCCGCCGCTTTCCTTGATGATTTCAGCTATCATATTGCTGGTGGTGGTTTTTCCGTTGGTCCCGGTGATAATAATTATTTCGCGGTTGATATTGTGAGCAAGGTCTGACAGTATATGCGGGTATACTTTGCGAGCCAATTGACCGGGAAAATCCGTTCCTTGATTTCCGGCTATGCGGCTGAAAACTATGGCTAACTTACCAACTAAAATAGCAATTATTTTAAGTAAAATCATATGCTAATTCCCTCTCCTGCGATTAGCGCTACAGATTTTTTCAATACAGCAGAACTGGAGCATGCTTAGCACCCCCCAGTTCGATTAACACATTTGATTATAAACTAAAGTTAATTTCCAAACCAGTAACTAACGTCCAACATACTATGGGGACGATAGAATCGCCCAGACAATAAACTTTCATATACTTCTTCCAGCTTCAATGCCATGTTTCGCGAAGATAAGGTCTGAGCCTTAATCAGCGCATTGGCTTTAAATTTTCTATAAAGGACATCATCACCCAGTACTCTGCAAATAGCCCCGGCTAATTCATCAATGTCCAGTTTGGTGAGAATTCCGTCCACACCGTCGCCGACCATTTCCGAAACTCCACTGGCGCTTACTGCTACCACCGGTAAACCAGCAGCCATTGCTTCTACTAAAACCAGTCCCTGCGTCTCGGTCAGCGAAGAAAAAACAAACAAGTCAGATGCATAGTAAATTTTAATTAAGGTGTCAAAAGGATGAGCACCGGTAAAAACTATATCTCTATCAAGGGTAAATCCTAATTTAACTGCCAGATCCTTTAGTTCTGTTTCCATTGGCCCCTGGGCAGTAATTACCAGAGTGGTATTAGGGCGTCGTTCAGATACCTCTTTAAATGTTTTAATTAAAAACTCAAGATTCTTCTCTTTAGTCAATCTTCCCACAAACAATAATATTTTATTTTCGGCAGGAATAGGATAGCGATCACGCAGCCAGTTGGTTTCATCCGTAACAAACTTATCAACTGGTACACCAGTAGGTATTACTGTTATTGGAGTTTTAACTTCATAAGTATTGAGTAACTCTAAAATTTCTAAACTGGGTGCTATTACATGATCACATTTATCACAAAATTTACGGCTGAATTTCACAGTCATATCTTTGGCGAAATCCTGGGCTACCGGGAAATAATGTGTGTATTGTTCATATTGAGTATGATAAGTAAATACTATGGGCAAACGAAATCGCTTGGCATAGTGAAGTCCTACCCTTCCCATAATAGCTGGTGACTGAACATGTATAATATCCAATTTAAGCCTTTTAATCTGTTGTCCCATACCCGGCAATACAGGAATGGCAAGAGAAAAATCCGGATTAGTTGGCGCAGGCAGTGAATAGTATCTGAACACATCCGGTTCGTATTCATGATAGTTAGGATAACTGGGAGCAAAAATAAATACTTCATGCCCTAACTTTATTAACTCTTCTTTAAAAGTACAAATTGAGGTAACTACACCGCTGGTATATGGCTTATAGCTATCAGTAAAAATTCCAATGCGCATTGCGGCTTCCCTCCTAAGATTTTGTTGTCTTATTCTTCGTAGAACTCATAACCGGCTACCTGAAAAGTCTCTCCAAAATCAAGTGCATCAGGTGAATCATTATAATTTTCTTGATAATTGCCCAGAACAATTTTTTCTCTTTGGCGGGCACAAGCTGAACAAAGAGTCGTGTTAATCAAACGGTCCAGACGTCCTAAGTCTATCGCATTCCCGCAATTATCGCAAATCCCATAGAGGCCTTGATCCAGTCTTTCCAATGCTTGATCAAGCTTTTTTAACTCAAATTCCATCAATTCCAAAAAAGCATAATCTTTTTCTCTTTCATATAATTCTGAACCAGTATCAGCAGGATGTTGATCATACATAGAAAGCTCATCAATCATTTCTGCTATGGGAACACGAAATGCTGCTTGTTTTTTTTGTATGTTTGCTTCAATCTCATTTTTTTTAGTTAAAAGTCTTTCCCTGTAATCCACAGAACACACCTCAAACTCTATTTAAAATAAGTTACAAATCCTCCCACTCGCAACTGTGTTTGTACAATTTGCACCAGTTCAGCTATAAATTCTCCAATCACCGGTATATTAATCAGAATAATCTTTTGCATAAAATATATTATAATACCAGCTAAGATAGTAAATCCAATTGCGGTACCAAACCCCCGGGATAGTCCTTGCAAAAAATTGATATATAGCAGGCGGCGCGGGTTATCTAACATCTGGACATATTCTGCTAAACGCATTTTTTCCATATTAACAGCCAATTCATCAATCTTTTCCACCAATTTTTCCTGGGTGCTTATATTCTCTTTTTTTTGCACCGGTCTGTACTTCAAGATTACCCCCCTCCTATCTACTAATAGTTATTATTACCCTGACAATTATATAACATTCACTTTTCTACTTTTCTAATTGTTTAAAGCATGAATAGGCGCAGGGATCCTGCCTTGTCTATTAATAAAAGCAGTAGATGAGAACAGGCTTACTGCCATAACCGGTGCCCTTCCCAGTAATCCGCCAAATTCCACCCAATCTCCTACCTTCTTACCCGGAGCAGGTATGAGTCTAACTGCGGTAGTCTTTCGGTTTATCATTCCTATCGCTGCTTCATCAGCAATAATACCGGAAATAGTTGAGGCTGGTGTATCTCCAGGTATTGCAATCATATCAAGACCCACTGAACAAACGCATGTCATGGCTTCCAGTTTGTCTATGTTTAAAGCCCCGGCAACAACAGATTCCATCATGCCTGCATCTTCACTAACCGGTATAAAAGCACCTGACAGACCGCCTACATTGGAAGATGCCATGGCGCCGCCTTTTTTTACCGCATCATTTAACATGGCCAGGGCAGCAGTACTCCCATGAGCACCGACCTTCTCCAGGCCCATTGACATTAGTATATCTGCTACACTATCACCGATAGCAGGTGTAGGTGCCAGAGAAACATCGACAATACCAAATGGCACTCCTAATCTTTCTGATGCTGCCTTTCCAACTAACTCACCCATACGGGTTATTTTAAAAGCAGTATTTTTTATAATACTGGCTAAATCGCCAAAACTTGCATCAGGATGTTTTTTAACCGCATTTAATATTACTCCCGGTCCACTTATACCAATATTGATTATTGATTCTGCTTCTCCTATGCCGTGGAAGGCTCCCGCCATAAAAGGATTATCCTCAACTGCATTGCAAAATATAACCAGTTTTGCACATCCCAGTCCATTCCGGTCACCTGTCAGTTCTGCAGTTTCTTTTATTATTATTCCCATTTGATAAACGGCATCCATATTTATTCCGGCTTTGCTGGTACCAATGTTCACTGAAGCACATACTCTCTCAGTAGTTGCCAGTGTTTCAGGTATCGCTTCAATTAAAGCCCGGTCACCATTGCTGTAACCTTTGTGCACCAGGGCCGTAAAACCACCGATAAAATTAACTCCTACATCCTGCGCTGCCTTGTCCAGATAGCGGCCAATTATAACCATGTCGTCGCGGGAAAGTCCATTACCAACAATAGATACCGGCGATACTGCTATTCTTTTATTAATTATAGGTATTCCATATAACTTTTCGATTTCATCACCGACTTTTACGAGATTTTTCGCGTAGTCAGTTATTTTGGCATAAACTTTTTCACCTGTTTTGATACCATCGCTGTCACGGCAATCCTGAATGTTGATTCCCATGGTAATAGTTCTTATATCAAGGTTTTCAGTTTGCACCATTTTAATAGTTTCCATTATTTCATCTTTGCTGATACTAAATGGCATTATTTTCACCCCTTTTATGTAACAAGGGGAAGACATGCTTCCCCCATTACAGTTCTATATGCGATGCATAAATTTAAATATATCTTCATGTTGGACAGTTATTTCCAGGTGCAGTGGTTCTCCCTGCTCTTGCAGAAGTCTTTTCAGCTCTCCTACGTCTAACTGACTGCCGGCAATATCTGCTACCATTATCATAGTAAAAAACCCTTGCAAAATGGTTTGACTGATATCAAGTATATTAATACTATTTTGCGCCAGTATTGCTGAGACCTTAGCAATGATTCCCACCTGGTCATGCCCTAAAACGGTGATTATTATTTTTTCAGTTTCCTCCAAAGCGCTTCCTCCTAACTGCTTTTCAATGTGTTAACAACCTGTGAGCATCTTTTACATAATGGAGCATCACTGCCCTCGATTACTGATTTTTCAATTATCCAGCAGCGCTCACATTTTTCACCTTCCGGAGCTTTTACCGAAACTGCAATACCTTTTACATACTCTAGCTGTACGGCATCAGCATTCACTGCCGCTTCGTCAGCAATTTCCACTGCTGATACTATAAAAAATTTCTCCAGATTAGCAGTGCTGCGTAATAAGTCAATCCAATTCTGGTCAGCATAAATAGTTACACTGGCGCCCAGAGAATGACCGATAACTTTTCCAACTCTGGCTTCTTCCAATGCTTTGGTCACTACTTCGCGAACCTGCAGCAGTCTGTCAATTCTTTTTTCCAGTTCATCATCGATATACTTGTCATTAGGCTGCGGCCATTCCATTAGTTGTATACTATCAGGCTGATGTTCACGCCTTATATGACTCCATATTTCTTCACTGGTGAATGATAAAACCGGAGCTAATAATATCACCAGATCATTAATTAATTCATATAAAACTGTTTGGGCAGCCTTTCTTTCCGGATCATCAGGATGCGAACAATATAGTTTGTCTTTTAAAATATCAAAATAAATATTGCTCATGTCAATCGTACAAAAATTGTGCACTGAATGAAACGCAACATGGAATTCATGTTGTTCGTATGCTTGGGTAACTCTGCGCACCAGTTTATCTTTTTTAAGCAATGCCCATTTGTCCAGTTCCGTGAGCATTTCATAATTTACTGTATCTGTTTCAGGATTAAAATCGAATAAATTACTCAGCATAAAACGACAGGTATTGCGTATCTTCCTATAAGCTTCAGCGCTTTGTTTAATAATATTATTAGAAACCGAAACATCATTACGATAATCGGCTGACGAAACCCAAAGTCTTAAAATATCTGCGCCCATCTGATCAATCATTTTTAAAGGATCAACTACATTGCCTAACGACTTGGACATTTTCCTTCCTTGTTCATCAACCAGGAAACCATGGGTTAATACTTTTCTATAGGGTGCCGTTCCCCTGATGGCAACCGCAGTTGATAAGGAGGAATTAAACCACCCTCTATGCTGATCGCTTCCTTCCAGATACATATCTGCCGGCCAGCTTAATTCTTTATAAGTTTCTAAAACTGCCATATGACTGGAACCAGAATCAAACCATACATCCATAATGTCAGTTTCCTTAGTGAAACTCTTACACCCACAACTACATTCAAGTCCTTCAGGTATAAGCTCCTCTGCTTCTTTGGCAAACCAGATATCGGAGCCATGCTTAGAAAACAAATCACTAATATGTTCAATAGTTTGCTGATTAATAACCGGTTCATTACATGACTGACAATAAAAAATAGGAATCGGCACCCCCCAGGTCCGTTGCCGGGAAATACACCAGTCACCACGGTCTCTGACCATGTTGTAGATGCGTTCCCTGCCCCAGGCAGGTATCCATTCAACATTATCAATTGCTGTTAAAGCTGCTTCACGGAACGAATCAATTGAGGCAAACCATTGCTCAGTTGCCCGGTAAATTATTGGATGCTTACAGCGCCAGCAATAGGGGTATTGATGTTCGATCCGGGACGTCTTAAGCAGCATTTCCTTTTCTCTCAGCAAATCTATAATATGCTTGTTGGCATCAGTAACCAGCATTCCTGTAAAAGGTGCAGCTTGTTCTGTAAATCTGCCGCTATTATCAACTGGTGAGATAACTTCCAAACCATATTCTTTGCCCACATAAAAGTCATCTTCACCATGACCGGGAGCAGTATGGACACATCCGGTTCCTGCTTCTAATGTAACATGTTCGCCGAGAACTATTAAAGAATCGCGGTCGTAGAACGGATGACGGCAAACGCATCTTTCCAGAGCTCTGCCTTTAAATTCTTTTATTACTTTATAATTATCCCACTCCAGCTCTGCTGCTACCTGAGTCAGCAAACCTTTTGCCACAACGAATTTACTTTCAGCAACTTCTGCTAATACATAATCCAATTTAGCATTTAAACAGATACCGGTATTAGCTGGAATCGTCCATGGTGTAGTGGTCCAGATTATAACAAAAGCATCATTAGGTATAACGCCTTTGCCGTCTTTTACCGGGAACTTGACATAAATTGAGGGCGAATTTTTATCATTATATTCAACTTCTGCCTCAGCCAGAGCAGTTTCGCAATCATAACACCAGTAGACAGGCTTCAGTCCTTTGTATATGTAACCTTTAAGAGCCATGTCACCGAATACTTTAATTTGAATTGCTTCAAACTCCGGTTTCAAAGTTAAATAAGGATGATCCCAATCGCCTCTTACACCAAGGCGTTTAAAACCTTCCTTCTGGATTTCTACATATTTCAAAGCATAATCACGGCAATGTTCTCTGAATTTAACTATATTAGTTTTATTACGGTCTATCCCCAGAGCTTTTATGGCCTGTTGCTCAATAGGCAGTCCATGAGTGTCCCATCCCGGAATATAAGGAGTGTCATACCCGGTCATTGAATGATATTTAATAATAATATCTTTCAATACTTTATTTAATGTATGTCCTAAATGAATGTTGCCGTTAGCATACGGAGGTCCATCGTGCAAAATAAATTTCGGCCGCCCATTATTCTTCTCCTGCACCCGCCCGTAAATATCAGTTTGTTCCCAGAAACTTAAAATCTCCGGTTCTTTGGTTGGCAGGTTGGCCCTCATAGGAAATGATGTATTAGGTAAATTTAAAGTATCATCATATTTGCCCTTGCCCATTTAATCAATCACCTCATTAATTAGTTTTTTGTATTAAAAATAAAAAAACACCTTCATCCCCAGGGACGAAAGGTATTCTTCCGCGGTACCACCCTAATAGCATCAGTTATGATGCCTCTCAAGCTTTTAACGCAAGCAACGTTCAAACCTGTTTTATTTCGGAATGAAAGCTCCCGGGTGATTTTTGACGAAGTAACAATAATCTGGCTTACACCTTCCCAGACTCGCTTGATATTTGTCTTTCTCGCCTACTGTCCCGATCTCAGCTGGTCATATTATAAATTTATCTTTAAAAAATCGTTTTAATTTTAGCATATAGGTTTATTCTAAACAACTATTTAACCGCTTTCTAAAGTAACTTTAAATAGCTGCTAATTACTCGATTTTCCTGGTAGACAGATGGATCGCGTAAACTTGAGTCGATCATGTCGCTTTACTCCGCTGTCGGCCGGTCTCCACTAATCTGACTGCACAAATTATGACTTTATAGAAAGTCTGGCAAAGTACAAAGGCTTAATTCGCATAAGCCCGCCTTACCCTCCTTGCACCCTCCGGGCACTACAATGCTCCCGATGGTCGCTAATAAGGATGCTTGAGCAAAGCGCCATGCTCTCCTCAAACTATGTGAATAGTTGTACCATTCTCTAATATTTCTCTTTAGTTTATTATTTTTCCGCATTTTTGGTTTATTATACATTCCTGGCAGTTAGGATTGCGTGCTTTGCAGATCTGCCGGCCATGGGCAATAAAAATATGATGAGCTTCACTCCACAAATCTTCCGGGATTAACTGTTTTAAGCCCATTTCAGTTTTTTCCGGGTTTTTGGCAGATACCAGGCCAATCCTGTTTACTACCCGGTGGACATGAGTATCTACCCCTAAGCCTGGTTGGTTAAAGCCTACCGCTTTAATTACATTTGCGGATTTTCTTCCTACACCGGGCAGCGTTAGTAATTCATTAAAATCAGAGGGTACCCTGCCATTATATTTCTCATTAATAACCTGAGCTAATTTTTTAATATTGCGAGCTTTGGTTCTGAATAAACCTACCCCATGAATTATTTTCTCTAAGGTATTAATATCCATTTCAGCAATTTTAGCTGCTGTATTATAGTCTTTAAATAATTTTTCGGTCACTGTATTTACCTGATTGTCTGTAGACTGCGCCGATAAAACAACCGCTACCATAAGTTCAAATACACTGTTATATTTCAAGCTGGTTTTGGTGTCCGGGTATTCTTCTTTGAGGTTTTCAAATATTTCTAATGCATATTTCTGATCTATTTTTTCCGCACTCCTAATCATTTGTTAAAATAACTTCCCCTCTTGAATTGAATCAAGCATGCGGAGTAAAGCGCCATGATTGACTCAAACACCCAGTCCCCTCAGCTTATAATACTTTACTCAAAAAAGACTGGGTTCTGGGGTTTTGGGGATTATCAAACAATTGGGTGGGCAGGCCTTCTTCTACAATAAGACCTTCGTCCATAAACAGTACCCTGTCACCAACTTCGCGGGCAAACCCCATTTCATGAGTAACAACTACCATAGTCATGCCCTCATAAGCCAAATCCTTCATAACTGCCAGTACTTCGCCCACCATTTCAGGGTCCAGACTGGAGGTTGGTTCATCAAATAACATTGCCTTGGGCTGCATAGCCAGTGCCCGGGCAATTGCTACCCGCTGTTTTTGCCCGCCCGATAGCTGCGCCGGGTAAACAGATGCTTTATCGCTTAGTCCTACCTTACGCAGTAATTCATAAGCCATGTCATTGGCTATCTTTTTATCCATACCTTTAATACGTATAGGTGCCATAGTAACATTTTGCAGTGTGGTTCTATGGGGAAACAGGTTAAACAATTGAAAAACCATTCCTACCTGCTGTCTGACCTTATTAATATCTGTTTTAGGATTAGTCAGTTCCTGGCCGTCAATAAATATTTGTCCCGAATCAACTTGTTCAAGCTGGTTTATACATCTTAAAAAAGTACTTTTGCCGGAACCGCTAGGGCCAATAACACATACTACTTCACGAGGTTCTACTCTGCAGTTTATACCTTTTAAAACTTTGAGGTGACCAAAACTTTTATATAAATCTCTTACTTCAATCATTCAGTTGCTAATCTCCTTTCAGCATAGTCACCCAAAACTGATAAGATCTTAGTCATTACTAAATAAATAAGGGCAACGCCCCCCCATACCCAGACAGCTTCATAATAAGTGGAATAAACCAGTCTGCCCCGCTGGGTAAGTTCCTCAGCAGCTATAGCTGATACTAAGGAAGTGTCTTTAAGCAGCATTATAAACTCATTAATTAAGGGAGGTATTACTATCTTATAAGCTTGCGGGAGTATAACCAATAACATTGCCTGCGGATAATTCATTCCCAAGGAACGTGCCGCCTCCATCTGGCCCTTATCAACTGCCTGAATACCTGCTCTTACAATTTCAGCAATATATGCTCCGCTGTTAAGTGAGCAGGTAATAACCGCAGCTTCAAACGGGGATGGTTTATCCATAATTAATGGCAAAACGCCGAAATACATAAGCAGGATTTGCACAAATAAAGGAGTGCCACGGAAAAAATCTATATAAACCGCAGCGAAAAAGCGCATTATACGGCTGCTGGAGAGTTTGAACAAACCGAAGAACAAACCGAGCAGCATACCAAAAGCTACCGATAATGCAGTTATTTTTAGTGTTAGTAAAGCTCCTTCTAATAGATACAATAAATGAGAAGAGAGAACAACATATCCCCTGATGCTCATAAAATAGTCGTAAATACTGGTGCCAGTTATTATATTCAGTGCTGTAAAAAACATAAATTATATCCTTTTTAAAAAATATAAAAGCGCGAGTTATGCCCGCGCTTTTAGAGACAGGCTAAGTATTATTTTTTGAACCATTCATCATATATTTTATCATAAGTTCCGTCATCTTTTATTTTTTGTAAACCTTCATTTAGTTTGTTAGTCAGTTCAGTATTGCCTTTCTTTACTGCAATGCCATAAGTATCTTCAGCAGCGAATACTTCTCCGACTGTTTTTACTTTATCTTTGCCTTCGGTATCAACATAATAAATGGTAACCGGGTGGTCATTTATTACAGCTTCAACAACACCATTTTCCAGTGCCATATATGCTTCACCAGTACTGTTGAATATACTTACTTCTGTAGTTGCATCCTTTTCTTTTACACCATTACATGCATCTGCACCGGTAGTTCCTATCTGAGCAGCAATCTTTTTACCTTCCAGATCTTCCAAGCCATTAATAGTGTCATTATCAGATTTTACAGCAATAATAAGTCCAGCTTGAAAATAGGGTTCGGAAAAATCAATTGATTCCATACGTTCTTCAGTTATTGATATAGCAGAAATAGCACAATCTATTTGACCAGTTTGAATTGCTGGGATTAATGCATCGAAACCAAGACTGTTAATTTCCAATTCCATATTCTGAGCTTCTGCAATAGCTTTGATCAAGTCCATGTCAAAGCCCACATATTCGCCACCTTCCATAAACTCCATAGGTGGGAAGGTAGTTTCAGCACCTACTACCAACTTTGTTTTGGTTTGCTCAGCATCTTGTCCACCGCCACAACCGACGGCACTAAAGATTAATCCCATAATAAGCAGACCGAATAAAATCAACCTAACTTTTTTACTCATTAAACCTATCACTCCTTTACTTTCTTCAAAAATTCTTCTCCCTTACACATTATAACGATATTATAACGAGTTATGAATTAATCGACAATGTTAAATTCAAATATTTAGTATACATAGCTCATATCTCAAGTATAATGGCAAACTTTATGCTTATAAAATAATTTAAAAAAGTATAATTATTCATTCTGAAAGCGTAATTGATTACTTGGTTAGCTTTCCCAGAAGAATTATGCTAAACTATTGCGGTTAATATATAAGAAAAAGAGGTCACATTATTGTCAAACTTTAGCCAACGATCTCAAGCTGAACTGGCTATTCTATTAGTCGCTATTATTTGGGGAATAACTTTTGTGGTAGTTAAAGAAGCCCTGTCCGATATCGGACCTTTTTTATTTCTGGCCATACGCTTTATTATTGCCTTTTTTGTTCTGGCTCTGCTTTCCTTTCATAACATAAGACAAATTAGAAAAACCACCGTGCTTGCCGGATGTCTCCTGGGGTTTTTTCTTTTTATCGGCTATATATTTCAAACCGTAGGTCTTAAATACACTACTTCTTCTCACGCCGGATTCATTACTGGTGTAAGTGTAGTTTTAGTGCCTATAATCTATGCAATCATAAATCGCACCTGGCCTACTCTTAAAACTGCTTTTACTGTTATGCTGGCGATTACAGGTCTATTCTTTATGTCAGTTCCAGACAATTCATTTACATTAGCATATGGTGATTTCCTGGTCTTGATTTGTGCCTTTGGTTTTGCTCTGCATATTGTGTTTGTAGACCGCTATTCACATAAGCATAATCCAGTAGCCATAACCGGAGTGCAAATACTTTTTGTAGGATTAGTTTGTCTGGTTATGGGATTATTTATTGAACCTATTCCCAGGAGTTTATCCGCTAATACTATTGTGGCAATTTTTATAACCGCTGTTTTTGCTACTGCTCTAGCCTTTCTTATTCAAAATGCTTTGCAAAAATACAGTACTCCATCAAGATTTGCCATTGTTTTAACTACTGAGCCGGTATTTGCTGCTCTGGCCGGTTATTTGTGGGCAAATGAGGTTTTTTCAATCCGTACTTTGATAGGTGCCGGTCTCATACTTCTTTCCATGCTCATTTCAATATTAGTACGCAAGCCCAAAAATCTGGTTGGTACTACCCATTAGTAAATTGCTTGAATTTTCTCCCTTTTTATGCAAGTATAAGTAATAAAAAAAGGAGAAGAATAAATGTCAATTTCTGTTTTTCGCGAAAATGATTGGATAAAAGTTGATAATATTTATATTATTAAAACTTTTATGCCTTTTCCTTTGCAGGAGAATAATTGTTTTTTAGCTGAATCAGATGATGGCTGGATAGTAATAGATACTGGTGTAAATATCGATCAAAATAAAGATATCTGGCAAAGAACTCTTACTGATATTGGTATATCTTTTAAACAAATAAAAGTAATAATTCTAACCCATTATCACCACGACCATATGGGACTGGCAGGCTGGATGCAGCAATTAAGCGGTGCCAAAGTATTGCTGCCCCGGGAAGATATTATAACTTTCAATACATATATTGCCGGTAATTACTATGAGCAGATCAAACTGGACTGTCAGCAGGCGGGATGGTCTGAAGATCTGATTCGGGATTTAGAAGCTGATGTAAATTCTATTGAGCCTTTAGTTAAACCTTTTCCTGAAATATCAGTACTTGAAGAGAACTACTCTTTTCGGTTTGGCGATGCTTATTGTTCAGGTTACCCATTACCCGGTCACACAGATGGACATGTGGTATTTTACAGTTTCCAAAATCAAATATTATTTTCCGGTGATAATATTGTACCCCATACAATTCTGCACCTGACCGATTGGCCTCATACCAGAATGGTTAACCCCTTATATTCACATATGATGGGTCTTGACAGATTAACTGATTTATCTGTGAAAAAAATAATTCCCGGACATGGAGATATTTTTTATAACCTGCAGGAAAGAGTAAAAATAATCAAGCAGCATCACATGAGAAGAAAAGAATATATTTTTAATGGCTTAACCGATGGAGATACAGCCTGGGATTTAGCTTCCAATATTTTCAAGAAGAGTAATTACATCCATATAAAGCGTCTGGTTTTGGCAGAGACCTTAGCTTATCTGGAGGCATTACATGCGGAAGGTTTAATTAATAAAGAAACGGTAGAACAGAAAACAATTTACACAAAAAATATAGAAAAATAATTAAATATCAAGCTTACTCATAAAATCAAGGCGGGTAATTCCCCTTAACTCAATTAATTTGTGGGTTGAAGAATCACCTTTAATAATAGCTATCTTTTTTTTCGGTAATTTTAAATAACGGGATAAAAAATCAATCAGCATTTTGTTGGCTTCTCCTTCAACTGGAGGCGCTGTAATTTTTATCTTAAGTTTTCCTTCTTGTTCGCCCACTATCATATTTTTGGCTGAACGAGGCTGAACTTTTATTTCTATCCGAATCCCGCCCTCAATCTCTGTAATTTGCAGCATAGTTATTTTCCTTTTAGATCAGCTTTATCCAGATTCTCTATTACCTCTTTTACATCTTTACTAAAAAAGAAATCAGTTAGTTGGTCAACCTTTTTTTGGTTTTTGTCCAGCATTTCCAGTTGTCCGGCAACCTGTCCCTTGAGTTCTGAATTAAATATATTTAGACGTTTGGTAATATCCTGATATAACAAAAAAATTTCAGCAATTCTTTTTTTGGCATCATCTACTAAAATATCTGCATCCCGGTGAGCATTGGCTTTAATATTATCGGCAGTCTGTTGGGCAACTATCAGACTGCTATTCATAGTCTCTTCCAACTTTTTAAATTTGTTCAGTTCATATTCAAGTTTTAGCATTGATTCCTTAAGTTGCGAATTCTCCACATATAAAGTTTCATAATCCTGGGCAATTATTGTTAATATATTTTTTACTTCTTCCTGATTAAAGCCGCGCAGCGATTTACTAAACTGGTGATTGCGTATTTCCATCGATGTAATCAAATCTATAACCTCCTAAAAATTAGTTTTTAACTATTTTAGCGGTAATGAAGATAACCCCCGGGGGAATAGATCAATAAGTTCCTGATAATCTTCTGCTGACCAGCGTTCAGCTTGATTTATCCTATCTATGGCCCGTCTATAAATAGCAGTAATTTGTGCTATAAGATTACTATCGTAGAACTGACCATCGATACGCACGTACTGTAAGCCTGACTTGCTCAGGGATTCCATATAATAAAAAAGGCATAAATCATAGGGATGAAATAAATAATTTCGGCAATTATTATCAGTTCTAATCTGATAGGTTTGGCTCAAATTATCCTTCAGTCCATAAGGGCTTTTTAAACAATCGGCAGTACAATTGTCACAGGAAGTATCCGGTTTTGCCAAACAGTAGTCAGTAATAAGTCCACAAAGCGGACCGTGCACTATTAACTCTATCTTCATATCTGATTTAAGTATAGCTTCCAGACTTCTGTAATCCAGCTCTGCCGATGCAGTAATCCGTTCCAGTCCCTGCCCTCCTAATAATGCTGCTGCCTGATTGGTAATATTTAAGCCTGGCCCTCCCAAAATCCTGTAACCTTGATCTTTGAAAAGCTTAAGAGTGCCATAGTCATTAACAACTACACCATCAATATTATTGGGATCAAAAAGGGCCGCAACTTCAGAAATATGATCAATATCCTTTTGGGTAACTATACGCGGTGTTTCCAACCAGACTTGCACCGCTGCTTCCTTACCCAGGGCTAAAGCCCGGCAAATACTTTCATGGTTCCATTTTTCCTGGGCTTGTCTGATTTGTTCTAAACCGATGATTAAATTATCTGCGCCACTCGCGATTGCTTTGACAGCGCTATCCAAGCCGCTTACTTTTACAGTCAGTTCTTTAATGTTACCGTTATGTACTTGATTCTTATCAAAATGAATCGGCTTATTATTAAAAATCAGCGGTTTTAGTACTACTGGTTGGCTGAAAACTAATGGCTCCCTTGCTCCTGTAGGGTCCACACTATCCTTCCTCGGTTTACCAAACAGATTACTAACTGTAAAGTCTCTAATTCTTCCTTTAGCTAATCTATCCACTTCATCAATATCAACTATATAATCCTCAGGACTCTTAATTATTCTATCCAAGGCCTGGCGATAAATTTTGATTAACCCACCCAGGTATTCTTTATCCCTCATTCTGCCTTCAATTTTAAAAGACACAACACCCGCGTTTATTAAATCGATCAAATAAGGATAAAGGCACAAATCATTACTGGCCAGAAGGTGCTGAAAATTATCGGCAGCGCCTATATGTGAAAGAGAATACTGCCAGCGGCAAGGTTTTAGACAGCGGCCTCTATTGGCACTTTCACCGGCTATAAAACTGCTGAACAGACATTGGCCTGTATGTGAAATACAAAGGTCACCATGAACAAAAAATTCAATCTCTAACTTTGCTTGCTGGTAAATGGAGTTGATTTCTTCGATAGTTAAATTTTTTGATAAAATAGCCCGGCAAAAGCCCAGGTTTTCTAAATATTTAACTGCCGGTAAATTAGCGATGCCCATTTGCACACTGGCATGCAGCGGGGTCTTCAGACCTAATTCCTGATGTATTTTAACAATACCCATATCTTGAACTATTAAACCGTCCACACCTATTTGTTCAAGATAGAGAAGATAATCTTTTATATTGCTAATTTCGGTATCACTATATAAGTTGTTAACCGTAATATATAGCTTCTTGCTTTTTTCGTGCAGTAATAATGCTGCTGCATTAATTTCCTGATCAGAAAAATTGAACTCAGGCCTCAGCATGCGCATATTGAATCCTTTACCACCCAAATATACGGCATCTGCGCCTGAATCGATAACCTTCTCTAAAACGTCCCACTTACCTGCCGGGGCGAGAAGCTCAATTTTATTTAAATCCATTATTTTAGAACCCCGTTAATAATCTAAACAACACTTCATGTACCAGTCTTTGTATCATTGTCAAAACGAAAATAATAATAATCGGAGAAAAATCAATGCCTCCTGCGGCTGGAATTATTCTGCGAAATGGTTTCATAATGGGATTGGTAACATCATAGATAAATTTAAAAATTGCTTGTGAAGGGTCATGTTTTACCCATGACAGAAGAACCCTGATTACTACTAACCAGATAAGAACTTGAAAAGCAGTATCTATTATACTGATTATTTGCAAAGCTACAATTGTCGACAAACTAGTCCTCTCCCTATATTTATTTTCCTAATTCTTTAGCTCTTTGATAAGCTTTCTGGACGGCATCAAAATATGCTGCTCTGATTCCTCTGCTCTCTAACTCAGAGATAGCAGCAATCGTGGTTCCTCCCGGTGAAGAAACCTTATCCCGCAACACGGCCGGATGTTCCCCGGTTTTCTCTAAAAGTTCCAAACTGCCTTTCATGGTTTCAACAACTAATAAGCGTGCCATTTGATTATCAATTCCAATACTGACAGCAGCGTTAATCAAGGCTTCCACGGTTAAAAATAGATAAGCTGGTCCACTTCCGGAAATGGCAGTAACAGCATCCATATAATTTTCTTCTATAATTACACATTTGGCAATGTTATTAAATAATTCTTCTGCATATTTAATATGCTTTTCCTCTGCAAAATTTCCGCTTGAAATTGCAACAACTCCCATGCCTACCAGACAGGGAGTATTCGGCATGGTTCTCACTACCGGAATATTGCCAATTTTTTCTTCTATAAGCTTAGTAGGAATTCCTGCAGCTATAGAAATAAGCAACTGGCTATTTTGCCAACATTGTGTAGTTTTATCCAGCACTTCTGCTATTTGATGAGGTTTCACGGCTAATAAAACTATATCACTAGCAGCAATTAACTCAGGTAATTGCTGGAATTTAGCATTAAATTCGCTTTTAAACAATTCAATTCTTTCATTGCTTATGTCATTGATGATTATCTCATTTAATTTACCATTACTGTTCCGGTGAATTCCCTTGGCTATCGCATAGGCCATTTGGCCGCATCCAATAATACCCAGCCTGTAGGGCACTATTTTCCACCCCCATAATTACTGAGGAAGTTACTGGTTTTACGCATCAAGCGATGGTCTTTGGAAATTTCAACATTACTGGGGGTAAAGATAAAAATGGTTTTCCCTAATTGTTGGCTATATCCTTCCAAGGCATAAGTAGTACCGCTCAGAAAATCAACAATTCTTTGGCAGACATCACCGGGAGTATTCTCTAAGTTTAAAATAACCTGCCTTCTATTTTTCAAATGATCGGCTAATGATTGAGCTTGCTCAAAATCTTCCGGTTCGCATACTACTACTTTCATATTTTTATTAGTATGTATACTGACTACATTCGGTACTCCACGATTATTACTTTCATTGTTTTCAGATATTTGAAGGACTTCTTCACCTAATTCGTTATTATCTACACCAAACCATGCCCAAAACTTGTCAATTAATGCCATACTATTCCGACCTCCTCAAATTTTAATTTTCCCTCTATACAATCTGCTTTAGTTGTTAAAAAGGGCGCTTCCAATCCTGACCATATTCGCTCCTTCTTCCACAGCAACTTCAAAGTCCTGAGACATTCCCATTGATAAATATTTCAAATCACAATTATGATTTTTGTTTTTTATCATTTTAAGCTTTATTTCCTGCAGTTCTCTAAAAACAGACCTTGCTTCTTCTTTATCGGCACCAAGCGGCGCCATAGTCATAAGACCTTTTATTTTTATCATTTTAAGCTGACCAATTGATTCAAGAAAATTTGCTGCATCATCGGGCTTGAGACCATACTTCTGCTCTTCTCCGGAAACATTCACCTGCAATAATACCGGCACTTCTGTCTCCATTGATACACCAAGTTTATTTAGTTCTTCAGCTAATTTCCAGCGGTCCAATGAATGAATCAAATAAGCTTTGCCTATTACATCTTTTATCTTATTAGTTTGCAAATGACCTATAAAATGCCATCTTGCCTCAGGTAGTTTTACTTTTTTTTCATTAAATTGCTGTACTCGGTTCTCGCCAAAATCACGAATACCAAGGTTAAAAGCCTTCACAGCGGTATCTGCATCTACCGTTTTACTGACTGCTATTAGCTTTATGTCGGCAGGATTTCTGCCGGTTCGCAGAGCGGCTTGTTCAATACGTCTACTAATTTCGACGAAATTTTGTTTTAATATTTCCATAATACCACCAAAAAATCCTCCAAATATAATATTACCATATTTTTGGCGATTAATATAATAAATTCTGCCTTTTTTATGGGTTTTTAGCCAAAAAAATGTAATATTCCTTTTTCATTAAACTATTATTACTACTCTAAACCTATGACAGCAGCCATTCTTCCGGTGCTTCCGCCCTCCCCGCGATAAGAGAAAAAGTTGTCAGTATCACAAGTTGTACAGAGATTACAAATGCTAATATTATTTTTTAGCAACCCTGCCGATACCAGCAAATCATTATTAGTTGCGGCCAGATCCCAATTGTAATGTCCGTTATCGTAAAAGAGAATGTTTTCATATGAGACAAACTCTTTTTTTACTTTCTCAGCCAGTTCCTGATTAATCTCAAAACAACATCTGGATATTCCCGGTCCAATAAAAGCCTGAATATCTACAGGATTTACCTTATAGTTTTTTTTCATACTCTCCACTGTTTGACATACTATTTTGCCCATAGTTCCTTTCCACCCGCTGTGAATCATGGCTATCACTTTTTTAACCGGATCAAAAAGAAATATCGGCAGACAATCTGCATAAAATAGTGCCAGAAAAAGACCTGGAGTATCTGTAATCATAGCATCGTAACCTGTTAAGGCAGTGTTATATTCTAATGCTCCCCTGCCCTTATACAAATTATTGACTGCTGCAACCTGGTTACCGTGTACCTGCTCACAACAAACCATGTCAGCGATACTTTTTCCCCAGATTTTCATAAGTTTTTTTCGGTTTTCAATAACTCCTTCTGCTTCATCCCCCACATGCAGGGCAAGATTCAAAGAATTATAAGGTGCACTACTGCTTCCAGTGCAGCGACTGGTAAACAGCATATTTACTCCTTGTTTTTTCCACTCTGGTAACGTGATATATTTTATAGCTTCATAATTGTCCCATTGCCAATCAAGCATTTGTTCATCCTTTCTTTTTAGCATACAATTGAATTTAGGAGGTGCATATCAATGGATTGTCCAACCTGTAAAATCCCTTTAAGCGAAGATTATCGCTGCTCTACGTGTAATTTCGATCTAAATAAGGCTAAATGGGTAATTATAAAAAAGGTTTACAGCCCTAATGATTTAATTGTCGAAAGCGTTTTGCAATCATATGGAATTCCAGTTAAGGTCTTTCGTAAAGATGTTGCCCAAATGCCGGTTTCAATCGGTCCCTTAGCCGAAGTTAAAATCGCAGTCCCTGAAACTGAAGCCGCTGCTGCTTTAAGTTTATTAAATGATTTAGAAAATAATGATTTTGGGGATTACGAATAAAACTATTCATAATATAAGATTCTCTTGCTAACTATAATTGAGGTTGCGACAAAATTCAACATTTACCATAACAAATCATAAGTTAATACCGAATTGGTTAAAGATGTGAGGAAAATGAATCATGAAATAAAAAATGGGGTGATGGGTGATATGATGATAGGGTGAATAAACACAGCCTTAGTAACTATGCCTTGAGGAAAACTGTTCATGTGAAATTAACTAGCACTTTGGCCCTATTCTTGTTTTTTCAACTGTTCGATAGTTTTTATAAAGCTATTTAGATCTGTAAATTGACGGTATACAGAGGCAAAACGGACATAGGCCACTTCATCAATTTTCTGCAGTCTGTCCATAATTTTTTCGCCGATTTCCATACTGCTGACTTCGCGGTCGAAATTATCCCGCAGTTCCCTTTCTATATCAGAGACTAATAATTCTATTTCGTCCATACTGACCGGTCGTTTTTCGCAGGCTCGGGTTATGCCATTAATTAATTTGTCCCGGTTGAACTGCTCCCTTGCTCCTCCCTTTTTAATTACTAATAAAGGTCTTTCTTCCAGTCTTTCATAAGTTGTAAATCTCCTTTTGCAGGCAACGCATTCCCTTCTCCTTCTGGTGATTGAACTATCTTCATTGGAACGTGAATCTACAACACGACTTTCATCTTCAAAACAGTAAGGACAACGCACGTTTATTTTTCACCTCTTTTTTTATAAATAGCTTGTCTGCCCTAATTATGTCCAATAGCCTTAGGATTATCAACTTTAATTGCTTTAATAGTGTTCATCATCAGCAATATAGTCCCTGCGGTAAGCATCAATATCATTTGCTATAGGTACTTCTACTAAAATAACATCTCTGCCGATTCTAATTATTTTATTCCATGGTACCGTCATTTCTTCCCGTTTAGTAAAAAACAGTCCTTTTGATCTTCCGGGTAAGACCAGACCTAATACTCTGCCATTATCCAGATCCAAATCAATATCAATAATATTGCCTAGTTTTTTGCCATCAAGGATATTGATTACATCCCGGGCTCTCAAATCAGATATTTTAATCATACTTCCACCTCTTTGCTAATTAATGTGTCCATTTTTAATATATGACAAGCAAAGAGAAATATTGCCAGAAGTATTAATTTTCCTATTAAAATAAATCTATCTTTTTAATTTGACGTTTCCAATAATAACGAAAATATGGATTCCCTTTGATTAGAGCTTTTTGGTCGATTCCGGATTTAATAGTCTTTTCAATTAGTTCATCTTCTCTGGAAACTGCGTAGAGCATAATATCTAACAGTTTTTGCTCAGAAACTGTTTCTGTATTAATACTGTTAACCTTTTGCAGAAGCTCGGCCTCCAGTTCATCTCTTTCCTGATAAAATCTATCCATATCAGGAATCTGATTCATTATTACCATACGGTGGAGAAATTCTCTTCTCATCCAGTATTGAATCGCGCGCTTTTCTTCATCTTCATTAAAAGTTATCGGTTCACCATCAATCAGCCACAAAGGTTTATAAACTGATATACAAGGTGTCGAACTGCCGGTTACCCAGTACATATAGTTTTTTTCACTTAAAGACGCTACATAACTGCCGGTAGTGTGGTCACCTATAGGTCCGCCGCCATGCATGCATACGCTTTTAAGAGACGCGCGGTTGAATTGGCGACCTTCGGTTTGGGAGTCATGGGATCTTAAAATACTCATCATATTTTCAACCGTTACAACTGGTTTATTAATGTCTAAACAGTTAAAAGTCTCATTACCCCTGTTTTTTGAACCACTAAAATGTGTATAGAGCGGATCACTGTAACAGCGGGAAAAATGGAAATCCTGCTCGGATTTACACCAGCCTTTAGCAATAGCATGCTTAATTAATTGAGGATGAGCTTTATCGAATTTTTCACCAATAGTCAAGCCATTTGAAATACTGCGCACATCAACTACTTTTTCTGCTGCCCAATATTCACCTGCCGTTTCTAAAACCCAGGCAGATTTCAAATCAGCAATTAAAAAAGAATTGTGATAGGTAAATGGTTTTTCGAAACCACAGTTTCCTCCCTGACCATATCTTCCTAACATAACAATCATCAAGTCTATGGCTTCCTCACTGGTTTTGCATCTTTCCAGGGCTAGTCTAACTAAATCCATACCTGTCAAACTATCCGCTCCGTATTTTTCCCGGGTGAAAACAGCTTCATTGCCAATGTTTAAGCCAAATTCATTGCTGCCCATTTCACATCCCCATATCCAGGATGGTTTAAGCAGAAATATTTCATAAGTTTCCTCTGCCTGTTCTATTTCAATATAAGTTAATTTTATTTTACTGCCCTTTTTGTGTTTTTTTCTTGGGACTCTAATCATAATATGAGGTTCATTTGGCTGCCGGTCACTATTTTTACCAAAAATAACTGATCTGTCTTTGGTAGAATTACCTAGTGCGACCATAGTATCACACATTAATATCCCTCAATTCATAAGTTTACTTAAAAAAATCAGCAAATGTCATTACTTATTAATATTATGAACGATTTGGTAATATTTCAAAATCATCCGCTTTAACCAATCGTTTAAAGGCATTGAATAGTTCCTGTGGCGGAAGTACGAGCTTTCTCGCTCTTAAATCAAGCCATCCTCCTGTACTTGTAATAGATGCCGCTTTTTTACCATCACTGCGGTAAAATATATTCCTAATCCGAAACTTGGAGCCATCATCACTATAGCCGGCAATTAAATGATGTACTTCAATGTTCTCCATAAGTCTAATTTCTTTAAAATATTCAATTTCATCCTTAAACACAACTGGTCCCATATGTAATTCTTCGAATCGTTTCATGGGAAAACCGTTTTCTTCAAAATACATCATTCGTACATCACCGGCTAAATCAAGGTAGGCCGTATTGGACATGTGCCCGTTGAAATCCATATCCCCCCACCTTGCTTTAAATTCTCTTTTAAATATCTCAGACATTTTAATCCCTCCCAAATATATTAAAGCAATTTATAAGTGGCTCGTCAAAAGTAATGTTTTGTAATATCCCTTTACGAAATTTATGGTTTATTTACTAAAATATTGTATAATATATGAAAACTTAAGGGGGTATGATGATGGATTATAAACTAATTTTAGAAATGGCTATTGAAAATGAAGTAGAGGCTTATGATTTTTATTCAGCAGTAGCTGCAAAGGATCTGGAACCTTCTTTAAAAAGATTATTCACTGAACTAGCAGCAGAAGAAGCAAATCACAAAAAAATACTGGAAGCATTTTTTAAGAACCCGGAGAAACCTCTTCAATTTAAGCAGTCAGATGATTACAAGGTTGCCGAGACCGTAGAGAAACCTGCTTTGAGTGTGACAATGAAGCCAGCAGATGCATTGGCT
The DNA here is from genome assembly GCA_964563125.1 of uncultured Syntrophomonas sp. Classification (GTDB taxonomy): domain Bacteria; phylum Bacillota; class Syntrophomonadia; order Syntrophomonadales; family Syntrophomonadaceae; genus UBA1368. The sequence goes on from CAZLVY010000002.1 coordinate 80,846, forward strand.
TTGGCCATGAAAAGAGAACAAGAAGCCATGGATCTTTACAATGTCTTTGCCAAAGCAAGTGACACGGAAGAACAAAAAGCAATTTTTCTTGAATTAGCCAAAATGGAACAAGGTCATAAAACCCATCTGGAAACCTTATACACCAACGCTGCTTTTCCTGAAGTCTGGTAATCTTTTAAAAAGCACCTCACCTTGAGCCTATTGAGCGCTTTCTCAATAGGCTTTTTTTATTGATTTTTAATTATGGAGCAAAACAGTTAACTTACAATAATAATCCTGCATGAATCTACAGAACATTTGTTTGCACTTATTATTTTTGTTATAATAATTAAAACTCTTACGAAAGCAGGGTCTGCAAATGAGAACCGGTACAGCTGATCTTCCTCTCCATGGAGGAAGATGTCCAGCCTGGTTATTTGTTCATATGAAAGCCTTATGTGCGGCTATTGTTGAAGTGATTATCGAAGATGGCGGTACTGAGGAAGCATTGAAGCGCCTGAGTGATCCTTATTGGTTTCAAGCACTAGGTTGTGTAGTTGGTTTTGACTGGCATTCTTCCGGTGTCACAACCACCGTTTGCGGCGCCCTAAAAGAAGGACTGGCTGAAATAGGGCCTAGAGCAGGATTATTTATTACCGGGGGCAAAGGCAAAACCGCCCGCAATACCCCTCAGGAAATTTTAACCAAGGCAGAAAAATTCCCTATTGCGGTTAATGCTGAAAAATTGGTTTACGCCAGTAAAATGTCTGCCAAAGTCGATAGCTCTGCAGTACAGGATGGTTATCAGATTTATCATCATTGCTTTGTATTTACTGATAAAGGCCAGTGGGCTGTAATACAGCAGGGAATGAACCAAGACAACCTGCAAGCGCGTCGTTACCATTGGCTAAGTTCCTTAATGCAGGATTTCACCTTTGACCCGCAAACTGCTATTTGCTGTAACAACTCCAGCGAAACATTAAATCTGGTTTCCAAGTCCAACCAGCTGCTTAACCAGACTAGCTGTGAGATAGCTAATTCCAACCCGGATAAGTTGCTTAGCGAAATTGACAAAATTAATAACCATTCCCGAACTTTGCAAATGCCAAGACGTCATTCAATACCTAAAACTTCATATTTAAATAAATCTCTCTACGCTGCCTATGAAAAACAGCCCAATAGCTTTGAACAACTTTTACAGATTTCCGGAATTGGGTCAGGTACATTGAGGGCACTATGCATGGTGGCAGAAGTTGCTTATGGAGTTGAAGCCAGTTATGCTGATCCAGTCCGCTATTCATTTGCCCATGGAGGTAAAGACGGTTTTCCTTTCCCGGTTAATGAAGCTGATATTGAGAACAGCTATACGGTATTAAACCGAGCTCTGCGCCGGTCCCGTGCCGGTCACAGTGAACAGCTGCAGGCTTTAAAAAATCTGGCCAAATGGCATAGCCAGACTCTAAATGCCAGTCGCTTAACTTGCACTCCTGCTGGTCAAACTATTGAGATATCTAATAATTTGAAAAAAATGGCTGCAAAATCCCGAGTTACTCTTCCTGCATCAGCATTATTGCAGCCCGGTCTTTTTGACAGCTAGTTTCTCTTTATTAATTAAGTGCCTGATTATTTTCTTTATTCAGATTTTCCAGCAAGTATTCTGCTACATCCATTACCGGAATATTTTCATCTTGGGATACTTTAACCCCATCTGTTAACATAGTCAGACAAAAGGGACAATTGCTGATAATTACTTCCGGACTGGTTTCCAGGAGTTGATCGGCTCGGGTTTCATTGATGCGCTTGTAGCCATCTGCTGCTTCTTCTTCTAAAAACATGCGTCCTCCTCCGGCGCCGCAGCAAAAGCCGAATTGTTTGGATTTTTCTACTTCTAATAACTTGCCGCCTGCCCTGCTAACAATATCTCGGGGAGGTTGATAAATATTATTGTGTCTGCCCAGGAAACAAGAATCATGATAACTTACTTTTCTATTTTTATCACTGGAGACATCTAATTTTCCCTGAATAATCAAATCTGCCAGGACTTCGGTATAGTGGTACACCTCGTAATTACCATCCAGATAAGGATATTCATTTTTGATTGAATTGTAGCCATGCGGGCAAAGGCAAATAATTTTCTTAACGCCGTAATTATTAAAGGTTTCGATATTTTGTTTAGCCAGGGTTTGAAACAAGTATTCATTGCCTAACCTTCTGGCCGGATCACCACAGCACACTTCCTCTGTTCCCAGATAAGCAAATTTAACACCGGCTTTGTTTAATATCTTGACTACTGTTTCCCCGACTTTTTTATAGCGATCGTCAAATGCTACTGCACATCCTCCATATAACAAATATTCAAATTCTCCTTTATCCTCGCCCAGTAAATTAACCTGATCTCTTATCTTTCTTTCGTTAAGCCAATCCGCCCGGGAAGCCCAGCCTACACCCCACGGGTTATAATTTCTTTCCAGGTTGGTGAACGCCATCTGTGCTTCTGAAGGAATATCACCTTGCCACATCACCAGGTTTCTTCTCATCTCAGTAATTTTGCTGAGATGTTCGATCTCCATCGGGCAATGTACCACACAAGCCCGACAATTAGTACAGGCCCACAAGACCTCAGGACTGACAATATCATAAAGCATACTTTGTTCCATTGGTTCCTTTTGATCAAAAGCCTGATCAACATCATCTACCTCATCAACCGTCATAGCTAATGATCCCTCATCTGCCAAATCCCCTTTCTTCTCCAGCAAGTATGGAGCTTTTTCATCCAAATGCTTTTTCATAGTCTGAATAACAGTTATTTTCGGATTTAGCTTTTTACCGGTATTGTAAGCCGGGCAGGCTTCCTGACAACGACCGCAGCGAATGCATGCATCCAGATCCAAAAGGTCCTTCCAATGCAGTTCTTCAATATGCTCAACGCCAAATGTCTCTGCTTCTTCAATATTTTCTATAATGTTTATATCATTTGATTCCAAATTGCTGAAGAAGTAGGAAGTCATTCCTGTAAATATGTGCCACAGCTTCGTATAAGCTACTATGCTTATAAACAAAAAGGATATAGCCATATGAAACCACCAATTTAATCTATGCCATAATAAAATATTTTCCAAACTAATACCTGAAAACATTCCGGCAAAAATCCACCCAATAGGAGAAGCAGCTCTTTCATAATCAATTTGACTAAGTGTGGCTGCCAGCTGTATCTGACCGGCAATTCTTAAGCCTTCCACTATATATCCAGTAAATAATATGGCTCCTATTAGAAATAAAATCCAGCCATCCAATGGTTTAGTATCATTTAAACGACCGGGACGCTGTACATATCTGATAATGGCTAATACAATTATGGCAATGAAAGCAAGAGCACCCATAATATCAATAAAAGCTGAGAAATTAACATAAAAATCGCCAACTAACGGAGGAAATCCAGTCTTATCCCAGGCAGCAAAACTTGCTGTTGCAATGAGTAATACCACAAAACCCCAAAACAAAAAAAAGTGTGAAAATCCGGCAACCGCTTTCCTTAAAACAAATCTTTGGGTCAGAGTGTTAATTAAAAAATCAATGAATCTTTTAACAGGTTTATCACCTCGAGAAGCTTCTCCTTTAGCTAACATCCAAATCCTTATTCTTTTTAAAGCACCATATATAAAGAACCCAATAGGTATAAGCATAATAATGTAAATCAACCACTCATAATAGATATTGGCACCAACTATCCTCATTGGCACCTCATATCCGCCCTCCAAAGGCCGAAAAGCAAAAATCATGCAATAACCTCCTTTTTCCTCATTTCTATGGTTAGTTTTTCCGGAATGAGTAGCTCATATGTGTAAATTACAAAAAAGCTCCATTAGAAAAATGAAAAAGCCCTGCCATATGCAAAGCTTGAAAAAGTTATTAAACTGTCATAAGGATGCTTGTCCTAAAATAGTTTTGCGTCCATATCTTTTGAATCTAAAAAAAGGGCCGATAACCAAAAGATATACTCTTATAGGTTATCGGCTCTGTGTCTTTACGCTGTTATCTTATGCTGTTCTTAGCAATTTTCAACGGGCAGCAGTATAATTTGAATAAATGATTTGTGTTTTTTTATTTCTTCTGAACCGGAATCCAAACTTCACTATAAGCGTAATCTTTTTTGTGTTCATCCATTTTCGTAAAGGAAAATGAAGGAACATTGATTACTTCGTAATCGGAAGAAGGAAGCCATTCTGCATAAACACTTGCCATTGTGTTTTGTAATGTAGAAGGAAATGGTCCTTCATTGGGAAATACCGCCCAGGTACCGGCTTGAACCGGCACTTTATCCAATCGGTCACTTACTTGATCTTCTGTTGTCAAAACACCGATCAGGTGCGTTAAATCTCCTTCTTCTTTTAAGAAATTAGCGTCCGCATCAAAAGAAGCATTGACAACTTCATAAGGCTCAATATTTTGCAGAGCATGCATTTCTTCTTTTTGTTCCTCCGTTATGCTTAGTGCCAGCTTAACAATCTCGTTATTCACACCTTCAAATTGCATGGGAACACGTTTACTTACCCCGACTAAATTAAATGCTGGTTTGTTTTCAATTCTAAATTCCATAGTGATTCCTCCCTTGACGGTTATTATGAATGAAAGTTTGGGAAACGATTTACTTATGCCTTTTTTTATTACATCTGAGGGTAAAAACCCGCTCCATTTTTTAAATGCCCTGCTAAAGCCGTCCATTGACTGATAACCATATTTAAAAGCAACATCCGTTACTTTTTCTCCCTGTAATAAATCCTTATTTGCTTCCGACAGTCTTCTGTTTTTGATATATTCACTAAGCGTCAATCCTGAAAGATAATAAAATATCTTTCTGAAGTTATAGTCAGAGACACCAGCATATTCAGATATTATTTCAAGAGACAGATCATCGGTTAAATGATCTTCAATATAGTCAATCACATGATTTAATTCTTTTAACATTGTCTCCCTCCTTTCATATCTACATAATACCTAAGCTATTTTAACCATGCTCGACTTTTTCAGCCCAAAAAATATCGAATTGTTATATAAAAAGATTAACAGAAAATAGTAGGAAAGAGGGTGAAAAAGCACCCTCCTTTATTGCCTTATTTGGTATGGAAAAGTCAGCGTCATAGATTTTTTCATACACCCATTCATAGTCAGCTTGTGATTAATTCAGGTATGTAGAAGGTAACATTTTTGCAAATAAACTTAAACTTCTTTGCAAGGCTTTTGACTCATATAATTGCCAGGTAAATCAAGTTTGCAGCGATTCCGGCTGTCAGGCCGCCGATTGTGTGGGACAATATTGCTTTGCCTGTGAGGTCTTTGTGATTCAGACTGTCCATCATGGAAACATGGGTTGACAGGAAACCGCTCCAGCACATGCACATTGCTGTGAAAACTGCTATATCATGAGCGTTTGCAAGTCCGTCGCGAAGTAAACTCGGAACTAAACCGATGGCAGCTCCCGCGGCTCCCAAAGCTGTAATTGGAATAGCAATTGCTTCTGCACTTGAAAACCCAAACAATGGTTCAAGAATAAAACTGATTTTTCCGGCCAGATACGGCAGGAGTCCAATCCCCTCATAAGCAGCGCCTGTAAAAGCACCATCGTCTCCGGCTCCATTTGAAAGCATCATGACAAGTGTACATATTATCAAAACCCCGGGTATAATGCCCATACCCAGTATTACTCCGTTTTTGCCGCCATCAAGAATGGCGTTCATTATTCTTTCACCGAGGCGAGTCTCATGGCTCTCAATCGTCGCAGCTGCATCACTATTAACGTAAGGAATCTGATCCAAATACGGAAGCTCGCGGCCAAATTTTTTTGCTGTAAAATGCAGCATAAGACGTGTACTGACAATACTTCCGATAATCGCTCCGACGTTTCCAATCAAAGCCGCGGGGGCAAGATTGGTCCCAGAAATGCCGCCCAATCCAATCATAAAGCTGGTTACGATAAGTCCCATGCCAAATGATGTGCCCAGATTGGTCAAGGCTGGAAACTGATATTTTTTAAAGTATTTTTGAAAGTTGGATTCATAAGCCAGGGACAAAATTGCGGGGTTATCCGATAAATAGGTTGTCAAAATACCGAGCGATGCCGCTCCGGGCAAGCCATATAACGGTTTCATAAGCAGAGAGAGCACCTTGTCCAATACGCGTACAATGCCAAATTCGTTAAGAAGTGCGCTCAGTGCACTCATCAGTACAGCTATCGCCAGAATGTAAAACGCCGTGTCAATCAGCAGCCTGTAAGCCGTGTTCATCATGGTATTCAGCATGTTTGGAAGTCCCATCGGTACAATAAAAAGTGCCAGCAGTCCACTAAAAACAAGTAAAAAAATCATAGGTTCCATTTTTTTCAGGACCATCTTATACAGATGATCAACTGGTGCGTTGTTGTTCTCATTAAAGAATATCTTTTTTGTTTTTATCATAATAATCCCCATTCCGTTCGATACTGCAACGGCACCTTCCAAATATGATGAATTCAATTTACTGCATAAGCAAGCAGAAGTATATATAATGTATTTAATACATTCCATAAGAGATACTGATGGATAACTTCAGCCGAATTCACATTATCTCTGCCTTGACACGCATCATGTTTTGGAATATGTCGTAAAATGCCAGTGAACTATTATATGCTTAGGCATGCAAATGGTAGGAGAGGATTTGTATTATGGACACATTGAAGTATAAGTGTTTCGCAACGGTTATCCGTGAGGGAAGCTTAACAGCCGCCGGTAAAAAGCTCGGTTATACACAAAGCGCCGTCAGCCAGATGATGCAGGCCATGGAAAGCGAATTTGGATTCAAGCTTCTTATTCGCGCTAAATCGGGGGTAAGTCTTACGCCTGATGGAGAACGGATTATGCCGCGTATTCAGGCGGTTCTGGCGGCTGATGAAGCTCTGCATGAAAGCATTGCCGAAGTAAACGGTTTAAGAAGTGGCACTGTCCGCATCGGTGTTTTTCAGAGTGTTGCGGAAATGTGGCTGCCGGACATCATAAGCGAATTCAACGCCCTTTACCCAAACATAAAATTGGACTTTTGGGTTAACACCTACGAGCCTATTGAAAAATGGATTTGCGAGCAAACCGTTGACTGCGGTTTTATTACTCAGTCAAATCAGTCTGCATTTGATTTCATTCCGCTGACCAAAGACCGGCTTTTGATGGTTCTTCCAAAAGATCACCCCTTTGCCCGTAAGCGAAACTTCCCGCTAAAGCAACTGGCCAACGAAAGCTTTATTATCCCTTCTGAGGGCAGCAACTATTCAATCGGCAGTATACTGGGAGAGGCGGATATCAGCCTAAATGTGCAATATGCACTCAATGACGACTACGCGGCAATTGCACTTGCAGAAAAAGGTCTTGGCGTGACGATATTACCTGAACTAATTCTGAATAACCAACATGCAAAGGTTGGAATAAAACCGTTATCACCCCCTTGTTACCGAACAATCGGTATCGGCGTTCACAGTTGCACTGCATTGTCACCGGCATGCAGGCGATTTATCTCGTTTGTAAAGGACTGGTTAGATGAAACGCACTCTTATTAGCGAGTGCGTTTTCTTATTGCCTTATGCTTTGATTTGCTCCAAAAAAATATCAATAAGTTCATCGGTATCTGTGATGGGATAAGATCCGTTTTGCAGCGACCATTCTATGGCGATGCCGCGATTGATGAACAGAAGCATTTGGGTAAGCTGCAGGTTATTATACATATCGTTGATAAGGTGATTTTTTCTGCATTCCAAAATCAATTCCTGCAAAATTTTTGTGTAATTACGATCGTTCTGTGATAAAAGCTCCGGATTACGGATAGCATGTGCCATGTATAGGCGAAAATCCGCAGGACCTTTTTGTGTTATTACCTGAGAGGTTGTTTTCATAAACATCTTCAACTTTATGAGGGCATTTTTGTCTGCATTTTCTTCACCGCACAGCACATTATTGTAATATTCAAGGTAATATTGGTCCACATAAATCACAGTGGAGTTGAGCAGCGCCTCCTTGTTTTTGAAATGACCATAAAAGCAACCATTTGAAATTTTCGCAGCACGAATAATTTCACTGACAGATACGTTATCGTAGCCGTTTTGTTCAAACAAATCTGCCGCAATCATCATTATTTTTTCTTTTGTCTTTTGTGCCATTTCGTCTCTATATGACATGATTGCTACCTCACTTTAGTAAAAACGATGTATATAAAAATAGCACACATGAAAATAATTGTCCAGTTTGTGCTATTGACACAAAAGTTGATGTATGCTAGCTTCATTTCATAGTCAATTCTCTTTGAAAGATATCTCTCTGAAATAGACATGTAAAACAACATGTATAAAAAATATTACCGAGCAGTGAAACAAATATCAACCAAAAATCATAAGTCCAGCGGTTAAATGTCAAGAATCAATTGGAAAAAAGTTTTAAAAAAATAG
>CAZLVY010000003.1:0-11275 GCA_964563125.1 uncultured Syntrophomonas sp.
ATATCTGCCATTTCAGCCTCCATTGTGGCGAATGATTCTTCATGATTTTGAACATCCTGACTTTCTACTGACTCGGTTGGCAGGACATCCTGGTTTTCCGTCTCCTGATTTTGCTGGATATCCTGGTTATCCATTTCCTGGATCTGTTCCTGGTTATCCTTTTCCTCGTACGCCGTCATCTTTTCCAATACCTCCTTAATAATCCAGTCCGGTGTGGAAGCACCTGCAGTTATACCTATATTTGATACTCCCTGCAGCCATTCAGGCTGAATCTCATCGGCCCTTTCAATCTGAATAGTTACTACCCCGGTACTTAAACACTCTTTTGTAAGAGTGGTAGTATTCGAACTTTTTTTATCACCAATAACTAACATTAAGTCTACCTGGCAGCCAATTTCTAAAGCTTGCTCTATTCTGTTTCTAGTTGCTGAACAAATAGTATTAAACACTCTGATTTCTTTGGCCTTAGGTAGTAATGCGTTGGCTACTGCCAAAAACATATTTTCATCCTTGGTGGTTTGAGATACTAATCCAATTTTCCCTTTACTAAGAATATTGTGTGCTTGTTCAACATTAGATATTACTGTTGCATTATTATTACACCATCCTAATATTCCAAGTGTTTCAGGATGTTGGCTATCTCCAAATATGTAAATTTCATATTCTTCCTGCATTAGTAATTCTACTATTTTATGAACTTTGCTAACAAGTGGGCAGGTAGCATCTTTAATTCTTATACCTTTTTCTTCTGCTTGTTTTATTATATCTGGACTTATGCCATGTGACCTTATAATAATACCATTATTATCTTCATTTAATTGCTCCAGGCTATCAATTGTTTTTATTCCCCGAGCCGCAAAATAATCTATAACCGCATCATTATGAACTAGTGGCCCCAAGCAATACCATTTACCAGATTCATCAGCAGTACTTTCGGCCATATTCACCGCCCTTTTTACTCCAGCGCAAAAACCAGCATTTTTGGCAATAAAAACTCGCAATATGACACCTACCTATCATAACAATTCGTATTCTGTGCCTTAAATCCTTCTTTATTTATCAAAATAAGATTAATTTCATTTGCAATTTCCTGGCTGAATGCTTCCAATATTTTGCTGTTAATTTTATCCTTGTCTTTATCATATTTTATCGGTTCTCCAAATATAACCATTAGAGGGATTACCCCTCCATTTGGTAAATGACGCTTGGTCCCAATACATGCTACAGGTACTACAGGAGTATCAGTTTTCATTGACAACAGTGCAGTTCCGGTCAGTGCATTAACTTCGGTCCCCAGATTCTTTCTGGTTCCTTCCGGGAATATACCTAAAATATTTCCCTGTTTTAAAATTTTCAAAGCTTCTTTAATGGCCCTTTTATCTGCAGAACCTCTCTTTACCGGAAAAGCATTTAGTGCTGTTAAAAATTGACCCAATAGCTTATTTTCAAAAAACTCACTTTTAGCCATAAAGTGTACCGGTCGGTCTAAAAGAAGCGCAATAACAAACGGGTCGTAATAGCTCAAATGATTTGATGCTATTATTAGTGCACCTTCTTTGGGTATATTATGTAATCCTTCATGCTTCAAGCCTAAAAAATAGAAAAGCACCCTGGCTATAGCCCTAACAAAATTATAGATCATATTATTCCTCCTGGATAATAGCTAATATCTTGTCTAGAACTGCTTTTATGGTTAAGCTAGTTGTGTCAATAACTATCGATTCATCAAGTATTTTCAATGCTCCGATCGTTCTTTGTGAATCGGTTAAGTCTCTGTTCTCTAAGTCATTTTTTATTGATTCCAGTGAAACATCGAAACCTTCATTTTTGAATTCTTCTACTCTGCGGCGAATACGTTCATCAATATCGGCATTAATAAAAAACTTGAAATCGGCATCTGGTAAGACTATCTCCCCAATATCCCGGCCATCCATTACAACATTACCAGCTTTACCCAGTTCCTGTTGTTGATGAACCATTATTTGCCTGACAGATGGAAAAGCAGCAATCCGGGATACAAAAGCGCTAATTTCCGGTGAGCGAATTTGCTTGGTAATATCTTCATTATCACATATTATTTTCTGCATGTGGGAATTTAGTTGGAAGTGTATTTTGGTTTTTTGGGCAAGTTCGCATATGGCTATTTCATTATTGATATCAATTTTTTCCTTTATGACTTTCCATGTAAGAGCTCTGTACATGGCTCCGGTATCAATATATATAAAGCCAAGTTTTTTGGCTAGTTCTTTGGCTAATGTGCTTTTACCCGCACCCGCTGGTCCGTCTATTGCTATTTTCATCAATGTACCACCTAAAAATATTCTATATAATTTTAGCACAATGAATAGTTATAATACTACTCCGGGCAAATTGATTGATCTTTAAGTTTAACTTCATATTTATCATTTAATTATAAACTGCATATTCCCTTATTTGTTCCAGTTACCCTAGCAAGTAGATTCCAGAATTCAGGGAAAGAAATGTTTACTACCTGCGAGTCATTAATCCTGGTCTCACCATCACATATTTGCGCAGCAACAGCCAAACTCATAGCGATGCGATGATCACCCCGGCTGTTTACTGCTGCTCCCCGCAAATTATCCCGATTACCCGTTATTATGAAACCATCTGCTTGTTCTACAATATTAACTCCCATTTTGCCCAGTTCATTTGCTATGGCACTAATTCGATCCGTCTCTTTAACTCTTAATTCTTCGGCATTCTTTACTATTGAATTGCCCTGGGCAGCGGCCATAGCTACAGCCAGAACCGGCAGTTCGTCTATAAGGCGGGGTATCATATTGCCTTCAATTGTGATGCCTTTTAATTCGGTGCTAGATACCATTATATCTGCAACTACTTCACCGCCAAAAACCCGCTTATTTTCTATCTTTATATTGGCGCCCATCATCCCAAGTGCTTCAAGAATTCCATCACGGGTAGGATTAATCCCTACGTCCTGAATTAGTAGTTGGGAACCGGGAACAATTGTAGCCAATACCAAAAAGAAAGCTGCCGATGAAATATCTCCCGGCACCATAAATTCCTGAGGTGTCAATTCTGTGCCGGGACACAGTTTTATTTCCCCGTTATCCGCTGACAAGTTAGCGCCCATGGCCGCCAGCATTCTTTCACTATGATCTCTGGTGGGTATTTTCTCGATTATTGTTGTATCGCCTTCTGCAGTCAAGCCTGCCAGTAGAAGCGCTGATTTAACCTGAGCACTGGCTACTGCCGGTTTATTTATTATTCCTTGCAGTCTGGTTCCCTTAATGGCCAAAGGTGCATATTTACTATTTTTGCGGCCTGTAATTTCAGCGCCCATTAAACGCAGTGGTTCAATGACCCTGCTCATTGGTCTGCGGGAAAGAGATTCATCACCAATTAGAATGGAGAAGAAATTTTGCCCTGATAGTAAACCGCTTAAGAGACGCATAGTTGTCCCAGAATTGCCACAATCCAGGACTGATTCCGGTTCTTCCATTCCCCGTAATCCTTTTCCCTCCACTATAAGAAAATCTTCTTTATGTTTTATGGAAATACCTAATTGGCCTAAACAACTAGCGGTAGAATTGGTATCCTCGGCCTTAAGCAAATTTCTTATCTGACTTTCCCCTTGAGCTAAAGCAGCCAGGATCAAAGTCCGATGAGAAATCGATTTGTCAGCACTTACTGTTATTTCTCCTTTTACCGCTTGGGCTTTATTTAATATAGTATCCATGCAGATCTCCTCATCTTAGCCAGGCTTTTATAGATTTTCCCTTTAATGCCTCTACTGCCTGACAGGCTTTTTCAAATGAAGGTACCCCGATCCTGATAGTACCTCCATCTCCATCACGAACATGCAGAATTTCCAAATCTACAATGTTTATCTGTTTTTCTCCCAAAATATAACCAAGATCACCTATTATACCGGGTTGATCTGGTACTATACAGATTACATCACTAAAACCTGGCATTAAACCTTTGCGGATCTGTGGTATATTTTTTCTTGTTTCCTGTGCTAGCTTTAGTTCTTTATATAATTGCCCGTAATTATTATCTTCAAGCATATCTTTATAGCTGTTCAGGCTGGTAATTAATTCAATAAGACCATTAATAACAGATTCACGATTGGAAAAAAGAATTTGCTGCCATAATTCGGGATTGGATGATGCTATGCGGGTTGTATCCCGGAATCCTCCCGCTGCCATGGCCAATTTATCGCTGTCACCATGGGTAAGATTAACCAATGCCGATGCAACAATATGAGGAATATGACTTATAACAGCAACAATTTCGTCATGGTGTCCGGCTTCCATGATCATTATTCTGGCTCCGATTATGTCTAATATTTCCTGAAATGAAGCTGTTACATCCGGTGGGGTATTTTCTGCCGGTGTAAGAACATAAACCGCATTTTCGAAAAGATATTTATCAGCATTTAATATGCCAACTGCTTCCCCACCTGCCATCGGATGTCCGCCTATAGTAAAAATATGCTCTGGCAGTCGGGAAAAGTTACCCATAACTTTTTGTTTGGTGCTGGCAGTATCTGTTAATATAGTCCCGGGTTTAAGCAGGTCTTTTATTTCTTCTATTATATCTGGGAAAGTATTAATCGGCGTACATAGTATAACGATATCGGCTTGTCTTGCCCCTTCGCTAAGGGAAGTGTAATAATCTATTGCCCCTAACTCCTGAGCCTTTTGCAGCGCTATAAGGTCACTGTCAACACCGATTAATTTGTTAATCAGAGGTGAACCTTTTAAAGCCAATCCTAGTGAACCACCAATTAATCCTACTCCTACAATTAGGATATTGGGTAACATTTTATTGCTCTCCGTTATTTTGCAGCAGCTTATGCATATTTTTGATTTTCACTACCATTTTAGCAAAATTTTCTGGAGTTAATGATTGCGGACCATCTGATAAAGCTTCACTGGGATTTTGATGTACTTCTACCATTATGCCGTCTGCACCTGCTCCAACTGCTGCCAGGGACATAGGTTCAACCAACTTCCATTTACCAGTTCCATGACTGGGATCTACTAAAATAGGAAGATGGGTCAACTGTTTAATAAGCGGGACTGCACTTAAATCCAGAGTATTGCGAGTATAGCTTTCAAACGAACGTATTCCACGTTCACACATAATAACATTGGGATTTCCGCTGGATATAATGTACTCAGCAGCCATTATCCATTCTTCAATAGTTGCTGAGGGTCCTCTTTTAAGAAGAATAGGCTGTTCTAATCTGCCCAGCTCACGCAGCAAGAAAAAATTTTGCATATTACGGGCTCCGACCTGCAAAATATCTACAAATGAAGCAACTTCATCAATTTGACGAGGGTCCATTATCTCAGTGATTACTGGCAGGCCTGTAGACTGACGGGCTTCAGCAAGTATTTCCAGACCTTCCCGTTCCAGGCCCTGAAATGAGTATGGGGAAGTGCGGGGTTTATATGCTCCCCCACGCAGCATGGTTGCCCCGGCCTCTTTTACTGCTTGGGCAACTTCCATATATTTTGAACGTCCCTCTACAGCACAGGGTCCGGCAATAATCTGCAACTCATTGTTGCCAATTGTTTGGTTGCCGACCTGAATGTTGGTGCGCTCCTGTTTGAATTCACGGGAGGCCATTTTAAAAGGCTGCGCAATTGGTACTACCTTTTCGACACCTGGCAGTGTTTCGAATAAATCCCGGTTAGCTTGAGTGCGCTCACCTATTGCTCCTATAATGGTCCGTTCTATCCCTTGGGACAGATGAACTTGAAAACCCTTCTCCTCCAGTTTACTGCTGACCTGTTCAATTTGAGCAACAGTCGCTTGAGACTCCATTACAATAATCATCTAAAACAACTCCCTTTCTTTTGGGAAGATGAGAAAAGCAAAAAAGCCACGGAGTAATATCATCCATGGTCTCATGGTCAATTTTTCCCACCATCCTACTGTACTACTAATTGTAAACCTACTATTTTCTACCATCCTACTATAAAAGAATATCATTTACCCTCTAGCAGATGCAAGCGCGCTTAGTATTTTTATCTCATCTTTTTATAATTCTAAGAATTATTACAGGCATGAATTAATCTGCTTCTATTAGCAGGATAAACCAGCATAATAATAGAAAGAAATCTTATGTTAATTTGAAAGGAGCGTTTAATAATGACTGAATCATTGGGGGTATTTGCTGCCCTGGGTGCTTTAATGGGTCTGTTTGTTCTTATAGGTATCGCTCTTTACGTACTATCTGCTTTAGGTCTTTTTACAATGGCCAAACGTCGTAATATAGAAAATGCATGGCTTGCCTGGATTCCTGTTGCTCAGCTTTATATTCTGGGAGAAGTAATTGGCCCTGTAAAACTTGGCGATTTCGATGTATCCAAACCTGGTCTTTACCTGCTGGTTGGTATACTTGGATTATGGGTACTGGCTCAGATTCCCAAAATTGGCTTTTTGTTTTCCCTGGCTATTACAATAGTAAGCATTGGTGCTTTGTATTATTTATTTAAACGTTATACAACTGAAAACACACCTGTTCTCTACACAGTTTTAAGTGTCGTAACCTGTGGCTTCCTGGCTCCTATTTTCGTTTTCGTTATACGTAATAATGAATACCAGCTAAATGATAACAAACTGGCATTATAAAAAATAGTTTGCTTACAGGCTTCGCTCTGGCCCGAAGCCTCAGGATGTCGATAAAGTCGAAATACTGACAGAGCGAGCAAAAAAGGTTAAGAGCAAGGCGATCGGAAGGACCGTGATTGAGGCGTACATGTGGTACGTTGATTGAACGGGACTTACGAATTAACGCAGCTATTAGCCTTTTTTGACGGTCTGAGGCTTCGCTCTGCCGAAGCCTGTTTTTATTTTACTGTCCCATAAACTCGAGGTAAGTTAACACTCATTTAACTATCTCCTCCTTATCTGTTTAAAAACCTTAACAATCTACCCTCCTGGCTATTCAATTGAGCTCTGAATGCCTCCTGATCCCGTTTGTGAATTATTGCATTATATTGTAAACTATTTAACATAAAAATTATTTAATTATGCTGGTTTGTTACCATGTTTAATCTGTATATAAATCAGCATTCGGATAGCTATTTATCTTACGGAATTTATATGGTCAACAATCAAGGAGGTTTTAATGAATAGCATCAAAGAAACAATTGTCGAAGTAATTTATTCTGTTATTCCTATTACATTAGTTATACTTATCATTCAAGTAATACTTAAATTACCATTAGAAGATTTCATCCGCTTTTTATTTGGTGCTTTTTTAGTATGTTTAGGATTAGTATTATTCTTCCTGGGAACCAAAATAGGTATTGTCCCTATCGGGCAGATGATCGGAGATTACCTGCCACAAACAGGTAAAATTAGCTTGATTTTAATTATAGGATGTTTTCTAGGCTTTGCGATAACCGTTGCTGAGCCGGATGTGCAAATTCTTGCAACCCAGGTTGACCTGGTAACAGGCGGTGCAGTTACAAAAATCATCTTGCTTTTTGCAGTTGCCATAGGAGTTGCCATCTTTGTAGCATTAGCTCTTTATAAGCTTATCAAAGGAATTCACATTAAATATTTTTTAATATCCAGTTATGTACTGGTTTTTTTACTGGCACTAATCACGCCGCCTGATTTTCTGCCGATTGCGCTCGATTCTGGTGGAGTTACTACCGGACCTATTACAGTTCCTTTTATAGTAGCGCTGGGAGTAGGAGTTGCTGCTGCTTTTGGCGGTAAGAGAGAAAGTTTTGGTTTTGTCGGGCTGGCTTCCGTAGGTCCTATTCTGGCCGTTTTGCTGTTGGGGGTGATTTTCCGATGATATTCATAAGTTTCTTCAGCGGTTTTAGTCATATCTTAAAAGAGGTCGCTCTGGCTTTAGCGCCTATTTTTATTATTGTATGCTTTTTTCAATGGTTCGTTTTTCGTATGGAGCGAGATAATTTCTTTACCATCATAAAAGGGTTTTTGCTTGCTTTTCTGGGTATAGCTCTGTTTTTACAAGGCGTATATGCCGGATTCATGCCCATAGGGCAAAAAATGGGTGAAACATTAGGGGCGTTATCTTATAACTGGATTCTTATCCCCATCGGTTTTGTTCTGGGTTTTGTAGCTATTCTGGCTGAACCTGCCGTGCATGTCATGAACGAGCAGGTTGAAAAGGTTTCAGGAGGCTATATTCCACAGAAGGTTATGCTTTATAGCGTATCTTTAGGAGTTGCCATTTCAGTAGCTCTGGCTATGGCCAGAATCCTCTATGGAATTCCACTGCCCTATATACTGGTTCCAGGTTATCTGCTGGCCTTTTTCATGATGCGTTATACTAATGAAACTTTTATCTCAGTAGCATTTGATTCTGGAGGGGTTGCCACAGGGCCAATGACTGTTTCTTTTATACTTGCTATGGCCATCGGGGTAGCAACTGTACTGGAAGGAAGAGATCCTGTACTGGAAGGCTTTGGTATGATTTCTATAGTTGCACTGGCACCAATTCTAACAGTATTAACATTAGGTTTTATCTATGATAGACTGTACAAAGATATCAATGATGAATAGAATTCTAATATCCTTTATAATTATTAAGAGATAAGGGAGGACAAACTCAATGGAAGGCATATCATACGATTTGATAGTTACCATTGTTAATAAAGGTAAAGCGGAAAAAGTGGTAGAATCCTCAAAAAGGGCTGGTGCTGAAGGCGGTACTATTATATTAGGCCGTGGTACAGGAATACATGAAAAAGCTAAGCTCTTTGGAATACCAATTGAACCTGAAAAGGAAATAGTCTTAACGCTGACACCCAGCGATATCACCGAATCTGTGCTGGAAGCTATTCTTAAAGACACCGATTTGAATAAACCAGGAAAAGGTATTGCTTTCGTTTTATCAATTGATAAAATTGCCGGCATAAATCATGACTATATATGTAAATAAGTACTTGGCATAGTGATTAAAGAACGAGCCGAATTAGAATTCGATTCGTTCTTTTTTTACGTCTTACTCAACTTAAATTTTGCCCAAATATGCCATTTTAACTTCCTCTTTGTTGGCCAATTCCCGCCCGGGTCCTTCAATGACAATGTTGCCGGTTTCCAATACATAACCGTAATCAGCTATTTTTAATGCCGCTGTGGCATTTTGCTCTATCAGTAAAATAGTCATACCCTGATCATTTATATCCCTTATAATTCTAAATACTTCTTTGACCAGCAAAGGTGCCAAACCCAGAGAAGGTTCGTCCATCATCATCAGTCGGGGACGCGACATTAAGGCTCTGCCAATGGCCAGCATCTGCTGCTCACCACCAGACAGTGTGCCTGCTATCTGTTTCTCTCTTTCTTTTAAACGCGGGAATCGCTCAAATATATTTTGCATATCTTTTTGAATACCCGGTTTATCTTTACGCGCATAGGCACCCATCTGCAAATTTTCATAAACTGATAAGTTAGCGAATATGCGGCGTCCTTCGGGAACCAGGGTAATCCCTTTTTTAGTTATATCTACGGTAGATTGACCAGTAATATCTTCTCCATCCAATAACACTTTACCGGAAGTTGACGGCACCAGATTGCAAATTGCTCTCAGAGTGGTACTTTTACCGGCACCATTGGCGCCAACCAGAGTGACAATCTTATTTTCCGGCACCTCGAGACTTATTCCCTTCAGTGCATGGATTCCACCATAATATACTTGTAGATTTTCAATCTTAAGCATCAGTATCCACCGCTCCCAAATAGGCCTCAATGACCTTTTCATTATTTTGAATTTCCGAAGGATTGCCCTCGGCCAAATTCACGCCATAATCCAGTACATAGATGCGCTGGCAGATTCCCATAACTACTTCCATGTGATGTTCAATCATTAAGACTGTCAAATCAAATTCGTCCCTTATTTTGCCAATAAAGTCCATTAAGTCATGTGATTCATTGGGATTCATTCCGGCCGCTGGTTCATCAAGCAGCAATAATGTAGGTTCAGTTGCCAGAGCTCTGACAATTTCCAAACGTCTTTGTTTGCCATAAGGCAGAGAGGTTGCCATTTCATGTGCCACATCATCCAGTTGCACCTTTTTTAACAGTTCCATACATTCGGTATAATGCTTGTCTCTTTCCTTATTATATCTGGGTAGGCTAAAGAGAGCCTCAAACAGATTTGATTTACGACGCAAGTGTTTAGAAATCATAACATTTTCTAAAACCGTCATTGAATTAAAAAGACGTATATTTTGAAAAGTTCTGGCAATCCCCATTTTAGTAATCTTGGCCGTATTTAGTCCGGTAATATTTTGACTGTCAAAATAAATTTGTCCTTCAACAGGTCTATAAACACCCGTTATCATATTAAATACGGTTGTTTTTCCGGCACCATTCGGACCAATTAAACCGATAATTTCATGGGGGTAGATTTGCATATGCAAATCAGATACAGCTCTTAAACCACCAAACTCCATACTAATATGATCAGTCGTTAGAACTTCCTTCATTTTGAAGCCCCCCGTTTCTTGAAAGAATCAATTTTATCTAAAATATAATCCCAATTAAATTCCCTGGTCCCCATAAGTCCCTGTCGATAATACAAAATAACCAGGAGAAGACCAAGCGCAAAAATAACCATTCTCATACCTGGTAGTCCGGGTATTTGGACAAGACCAAAGAAATTAATCGGTTCTTCAACTACTCTGAGCACTTCCATTAAGATTGTAATTGCTACTGCCGATATAACTGAGCCAGTAAGACTTCCCATGCCTCCCAATACAACAATCAGCAGTATCTGAAAGGTAAAAAGGAATCTAAACATAGTGGGGTCAACCGAAGTAATCAAAAAGGCCATTAATGCCCCGGCAATTCCGGCAAAAAAAGCTCCTATGGAAAATGACAATAATTTATGGTTGAAAATATTTATACCCATAGCTTCAGCTGCTATTTCATTGTCACGAATAGCTTTAAAAGCATATCCCCAACTACTGTTAACGATTTTTTTAAGAATAATAATCGTTATAATTGCAATGCCCCAGTATATCCACATGCTTTTTACTGAAGGGATGTTTTTTAATCCTAAAGCGCCATTGGTTATAGTTATGGTATTAGTAACAACAATGCGAATAATTTCCGCAAAACCAAGTGTAGCAATAGCCAGATAATCATCCCGCAATCTTAAGGCAGGAATTCCGATTAATAAACCAAAGACTGCCGCAACCACTCCGGCCATAATAATAGCCGGTAATATAGGCCACTGAATTTGCGCCAGGA
This sequence comes from uncultured Syntrophomonas sp., assembly GCA_964563125.1. Classification (GTDB taxonomy): domain Bacteria; phylum Bacillota; class Syntrophomonadia; order Syntrophomonadales; family Syntrophomonadaceae; genus UBA1368. Next base: position 11,239 of record CAZLVY010000003.1, read on the forward strand.
TGGGAACAATTGGTTCCATAAAGTATATAATCTCTTT
>CAZLVY010000003.1:11375-60664 GCA_964563125.1 uncultured Syntrophomonas sp.
AATACCACCAGGTCTGAACAGTAAAATTAAAATGAGAATGACAAAAGCAAACGCATCTCTGTAACCTGACAAGGCAGGTAAGAATGCCACAATCATTATTTCACAAATACCTAAAACAAAGCCGCCTATCATTGCACCTGGAATACTGCCAATTCCACCCATTACGGCTGCAATAAAACATTTAATACCTGGAAATACTCCCATCAGCGGGTCAACCTGCGGATACTGCATACTCCACAATATGCCTCCTACTCCTGCCAGGGCTGAACCGATCATGAAGGTGGTACTTATAATTTTATTTACATCAACTGACATAAGACTGGCAGTTTCAAAATCTCGAGAAACCGCCCGCATGGCGATACCCATTTTAGTTTTTTTGACAATGAACATAACCAGTAGAAGTAAAACAAAAGTCACTACCGGAATAAGAACAGTTAGCGACAGAAAAGAAATTTCTCCCATATTGATATTCCACACTAATTGCTCGGGACGGGGAAATGGTTTAGGACGGGCTCCGATAACAACAATGGCTATATTTTGCAGGAGAAAAGATACTCCAATTGCTGATATCAGCACTGATATTCGCGGGGCATTTCTTAAAGGCCGGTATGCAACTTTTTCTATGCTTACACCCAGAATGGTAGTTAAGATAATAGCAATAATAAAAGCCCAATACCAAGGTAATGCAAACACCAGAATACCATAAAAAGCAATGTATGAAGCAACCATCAGTAGATCTGCATGGGCAAAATTAATAAGCCTTATTATTCCGTATACCATAGTATAACCTATTGCAATTAATGCATATAGACTGCCCAAGGTAATGCTGTTGGCCACGTTTTGGAGAAAAGTATCCATGGACAACTGCTACCACTTCCTTTACATAAATTACTACTTAAATAAACACTCCCCTCCTCTGCAGGGAGGGGAGTATCGGATGTTATTAGTTATTATTTTGGATCAACCTTGGTCTCGTAAACAAATTTGCCATCCATAACTTTCTTGATAACTGCAGTCTTAGTGGCATCTCCGTTTACATCGAGGGTAATAATGCCTGTGGCACCTTTAAAACCATTGGTATCTGCCAGAGCATCTGTGATAGCCTGACTGTCTGCTGAACCAGCTCTTTCCATAGCATCAAGCGCTAAAATGTAAGTATCAAATCCCAATGCAGCAAAAGCATTAACTTCTTTGTCGGGATATTTGGTTTTAAATGCATCAAGAAAAGCGGTTGAAACTTCAGTTACCGGTTCTTCAGCGGTAAAATGAGTGCTAAAATAAATGTCCTTATATTGGCTGACTTGATTCAGGAATTCTTCTGCTTCCCATGTATCTCCACCTAAAATAGGAACTTCTATGCCTAATTCTCTGGCTTTAGCAACTAAGATTCCGCATTCCAGGAAGTTACCCGGTGCAAAAATGACATCCGGATTTTTGGACTTGATCTCGGTTAACTGAGCTGAAAAATCCTTGTCGCCGGTATTATAATTGACTTTGGCCAAGATAGAAGTGTCTCCATTAGTTGCTTTAAAAGCTTTTTCGAAGTAACTGCTTAGCCCAACTGAATAGTCTTGCTGTACATCCTGAATAATAGCGGCAGTTTTAGCACCTAATTCGCCGGTAGCGTAATTGGACATTACGGTTCCCTGGAAAGGATCAATAAAACATACCCGGAAATAGTAATCATTATCAACTGTTACAGCCGGATTAGTTGGCGAACACCCGATTACCGGAACTTTAGCATCAAGCGCTACAGGTCCGCCAGCCATTGATAAAGAACTGCCATAGCTGCCGATAATTACGTTTACTTTTTCTTTACTGATAAGTCTTTCCACAGCATTAGCTGCTTCCTGCTTTTCTGATTTGTTGTCAACTACAAATAATTCTATTTTTTTGCCTAGTACTTCGGGGTAAAGTTCATTTGCCAGTTCAATACCTTCAACTGTCATCTGTCCACCTGCAGCGTTAGTTCCAGTTAAGGGTTCATAGACACCGATCTTGATTACATCTGCTGCAGCCTTATCCTTGTCGGCATCTGCTCCATCGCCGGCTCCCCCGCCGCAACCAACTGCAAACATAGATAGGGCAACGATCAGGGCCACCATAGTAACGTATCTTCTCTTAATACCTATCAAACGTCCCGCCTCCCCTTTTTTTTATGGCATGTCCTTTTGACATGCTTATCAAATTACATTTTATCATATTTTGTCTGCTAAGCAGTATTACAAATTTTATTGTAGTACTGCAATAATCTATTTTATAAATAGTTATTAGTTCATTATTGACCTGGGAACAAAAAAAGCTATAATTGACAAAGAAAGTTTGGTGCCAGGCTCTAGAATATATAACATTTCATCATTCATTCATATTGTATATTTTATTTTGATACATACAATAGATTTAATATTGGCATAACAGGTATTTTTAGTAATATAAAGGAGGACATAAGAGATGAAGCAAACGATATCTATAGCCTTATGTCAAATCAAAGTTACCCCTGATAAAGAAATGAATTTAGAAAAAGCTCTGAACTTTATAGCTGAAGCCGCTGAGGCCAATGCAGATATTGCTGTTTTGCCGGAAATCTTCAACGCACCTTACCAGCCAGATATATTCTACCAATATGCTGAACCATATCCTGGTCCATCAACTGATATATTGGCCAGAGCGGCAAAACAATACAAAATAGCAGTAGCAGCCGGTTCAATTATTGAAAAAGATGAAGACTTTCTGTACAATAGCAGTTACTTTTTTGATTGCCAGGGGCAACTCCTGGCCAGACATCGCAAAACTCATTTGTTTGATGTAGATATGCCCGGTCAGATTTCTTTTAAAGAATCTTCTACTTTAACGGCTGGAAATGGAATCACCCTTTTTGAATATAAAAACATAAAATTTGGTCTAATGGTATGTTATGATTGCAGGTTCCCCGAACTTGCCCGAATACTTGCTTTGGAAGGAGCCCAGGTGATAATTATGCCGGGTAATTTTAATCTTACTTCCGGGCCTATGTTTTGGGAATTGATATTGAGAGCCAGAGCGGTCGATAATCAAGTTTATATGGTTGCTGTTTCTGCCGCCAGGAATGAGAAGCCCAGTTATCAATCCTGGGGACATTCATTAGTGGTTAATCCCTGGGGGAAAATTTTAGTGGAAGCTGATGAAAAAGAAGCTATGCTGCTTCAAACACTCGATATTTCAGAAATAGCACGGGTAAGAGATGAAATGCCCTTGCTAAAACATCGCCGTACTGATTTATATGAATTAAAATACAAAACTCCTTAAGAGAAATTAAAAAACATACAATTGATTAATTATCTGCCAAATCTTTTCTTAATGTAACCGCATTTTCTAAATAGATATGTTTTATTTCAGTCTGCTTTTTATTACAATTAATATGTACCAAAACCCTAATACAAAGCGGTAAGGCATTCTCAACTTCTATCTCCTGAAAGCACATTAAAGGGACTGAATCCCAACCTAATAAGCGTCTTGCCTCGGCAGGAAATACCGATTTTATATCAGGTGTTACAGTAAAAAGCACACTGACAATATCTTCCGTGTTAAAATTATTTTCGCTTTGTATTTTCAGCAATAATTCATATGTAGCTTCTATAACTGCTTGTCTTTGATCAGCAGTTACTGTTATAGCCCCTCTAATACCCCTCACTAGCATAACCGTTCTCCTTTTATGTTTATATTCAAGGTACTGCCCTATGCCCTAGACCTATTGCCACTTCATCCAAGTGCAGCAAACCAATACCCATAAATATTGCTACACTAATATGATCTTTATGGCGGGCAATGCCAATTTTGCCTCCAACATTAAGCCCCAGAGCTTTTGGCATAATCTGGGTAAGAGCTTCACGGGCAGCCCCTGCTACCGCGCCTTCATCTGCATGTGTATCTTTAATTACTCCTTCTCTTTTAGCCGCAACAACTGCTCTTTCTACTATTTTGCCTACTGAACTGATAAATTCTCCCCCATAATCTACTGCTACTGCTCGCACTGACTGCTCTAAAAGTTCTTTTTTCAGGTTGCTCTCTTCTTGCCTGGATGCAGTGATAGCCATTTTAATTGCCGCAGTAGCAACTACCTTACTCCCAATTTCCACAACTTATACCACCCTTAAATCTAAAATATATTCTTATTTTACTATAACCTTGCCAATCATTACTATGCTCTGATTAGCCGTATATGATTTTCCTTGTTCAGGGTAGGCGAGATTTTCTGAGGTTCCCTTAATCGTAAATTCTATCGGGAAGTCATATTGAGTGCAATCAACTTCTATTATATCTCCTGCCATTAAAGGGATTTCCATTTCTCGATTGTCAAAAGCAGCCCTCTCTTGATCATTAATCAATATTTTAGCCTTGGGCAATGATGAAAATTGACTGACTGATAAGGTTACTACAGCTTGTGGGGAACCAATTGCTATAGGTTGGCTCTCAGGAGCTTGCTGCTGGCGACTGGCAACGGGAAATTCCAGTATCTGGCCTTCCATTCTCTCAGCCCAACTCAGGTAAAGGCGGATAGGATCACTAGTCATCACTCCTTGTACCAGCACTAATAAAACTATCCCTAAAACTATAATTCTCATAAGAATCTTTTCGATTTTCTCAACCAGTCTTCTCAATCTTTCCAACTCCCTTGGGCATATTTCTCCTCTATCTTATGCCCAAGTAACCGATATTATCCGTGTATGTTTTACCGAAAATCACATAATCTTAAACAAGAATAACTGGTAAACTAAACTTTTTTACCAGTTATTCAAAGATTTTATTTAATTATTTTTAAATAAGTACAGTAAATAATTATTTCCAATTATCCAATCTTCTTTGAACATATACTTTAAAATTCGTAAGCTCTTCATTTACCTTGAGCATAATTCTTTCTATTTCCATTTTACCAAGTTCCAACACTTCTGGTTCGATAATCTCAATAGTACGAAATTCCTCTTTCATGGTAAACTTTATGGCGTCCTCAATTGAATCAGCGGCAAAGATAATTATTATCGGTGCATAAGTTATAGCTTTACCAGTAATATCATCATAAACCGAATATACTTCTTGGGCCATATCGATTTCTTCAATTAAAATTCCCTGAATCGGTATATTTCTAATTAGGGAAGCTTTGTGCTGCCTTACTTCTTCAGCAGCCTGTTCTCCATTTTTAGAACCAAAGAATAATCTTCCGCCCCGTTCTCTGCCTACAAAATCAAAGCGAACGCGCATCCTGAGTTTATCCATTTTGATCTCTCCATTCTTAAGTTTTTATAAATCAAATCAAACCATATTGTAAATCCATAATAATCCATTAATTAATTATAGCCGAAAACAATCATACCCTACAATCTGTAATAGATTACACCAACATATTTTTATTTATTTTGAGCTGTTTTCATTAGCCTTTCCACTTCTTCAGAGTTGAGATAACGATACTGCCCCGGTTTTAATCCCTTAAGGGTTAAAAAAGCTACTTCAGTTCTTTGCAGCTTAATAACCGGATGACCAACTGCTGCCAGCATTCTTTTCACTTGTCTCTTTCTGCCTTCGTGAATAATTATTTCTAATAAGGTTTGCAAGGAGTCAACTTTTATTCTGATAACAGTTGCTGGTGCTGTCAATCCATCATCTAATAAGACTCCCCTTTGCAGCAGTTTTACAGTATCAGGATTTACCTTACCCTTGACTAATGCTACATATTTTTTGTCAACTTTGTAGCGGGGATGGATGATATGGTTGGCGAAATTTCCGTCATTACTTAACAGCAGCAGTCCTTCTGTATCAAAGTCCAGTCGGCCTACCGGATATATTCTCAAATCAGTTTCTTGTATCAGATCTGTAACTACCGGTCTTCCCCATGGGTCACTGACACTGCTTATATAACCGGCAGGTTTATTTAATAATATATATACTTTGGCAGCGGACTCCAGCGACAGACCATCGACTTTTACCTCGTCTTTGAGTGGATCTATTTTAACGCCCTGTTCATTTATTATAATACCGTTTACAGTTACGCGGCCCTGGGCTATTAATGTCTCGCTTTTGCGCCGTGATGCTACTCCTTTATCAGCCAGATATTTAGCAAGTCTCACCTTTTTTACCTTCCTTGTTTTAAATCTAATGCTTTATACGCCTTTATTTCTCTATTAATTAACTTTATCCTTTCCCAATATCCTGTTAATATAGCAATAAGAAAGTTTTAGTTTCGCATTTATTAAAGCTGAGTTAAACAGCAAGGATATTATAATAATTAGAGTTGGAGGAACATAATGCAGAATAATATAGATAAGCCCAAAATACAACAGGCAGTCAAAATGATTCTGGAGGCTATCGGGGAAAACCCTGAGCGCGAAGGTTTGTTTAATACTCCAAAGCGGGTTGCTAATATGTATACGGAAATTTTTTCCGGTTTGAAGGAGGACCCTCGCGAACTGCTGAAGGTATCCTTTAACGAATACCATGACGAATTGGTTCTGGTAAAGGATATCCCCATTTATTCTATGTGTGAGCATCATCTTCTGCCCTTTTATGGGACTGCCCATATAGCCTATATCCCTAAGGGCGGTAAAGTCGTTGGCATCAGCAAGCTCGCTCGAGTTGCCGAAGTTTATGCCAAGAGACCCCAGCTTCAGGAAAGACTGACTTCCCAAATCGCTGATTGCATCAATGAAACTCTGGAGCCATGGGGAGTTGGAGTTGTAATATCAGCTGAACATATGTGTATGACTATGCGGGGAATTCGCAAACCGGGTTCTGTAACGGTAACATCAGCTGTGCGTGGTATATTTGAGACCAAGGCCTCTACCAGAGCTGAATTCTATTCTTTAATTGGTCATAAATAAAATAATCCAGCCTTGGGGCTGGATTATTCCAGACCGTCAAAAAAGGCTAATAGCTACGTTAATTCGGAAGTCCCGTTCAATCGACGTACCTCATGTACGCCTCAATCACGGTCCTTCCGATTGCCTTGCTCTTAACCTTTTTTGCTCGCTCTGTCAGGATGTCGACTTTATCGACACCCTGAATAATCCAGCCTTGGGGCTGGATTATTTTGATTATATATCTTTATTAGAATAGTCCGATGATTTCCCCGTCTGCTTTGATATCTATTTTTGCCGCAGCCGGGGTTTTGCCTAAACCTGGCATGGTCATTATTGAACCGGTCAAAGGTACAATAAACCCGGCACCTGCAGACAGTCTGACCTCTCCTATTTCCACCTTAAACCCACGGGGTCTGCCTTTTAGATCAGGATTATCTGATAGTGAATATTGCGTTTTGGCTAAACAGACCGGCAGGTTCCCATAACCTAACTCTTCGTATTCAGCTAATATTTTATTAGCTGAGTCAGAATAATTGACGCCATCCGCACCATATATTTCTCTGCAAACTGTTTCGATCTTCTGTTTTAGCGGTTGCTCCAGCTCATAGAGAGGCTTAAAGCTGCTCGGTGTTTCAGCAGCAGCGATTACCTGTTGCGCCAGTTCTGTTCCGCCGGCACCACCTTTGGCCCAAACCTGTGAGATTGCAACTCTGGCACCTAATGCTGCACATTTCTGCACGATCAAATCGATTTCTTCAGCTGTATCAGTAGGAAATTCGTTAAGTGCTACTACTACAGGCACTCCAAATTTATTAATGTTTTCCAGTTGTTTTTCCAGGTTCTCAACCCCTCTTTCCAAGGCCGGCATATTTAATTCTTCTAACAGGTCTTTAGCAACTCCTCCGTGGTTTTTTAAAGCCCTTACTGTTGCCACCAGAACAACTGCATCCGGTTTCAAATTACCAAAACGGCAAACAATATTAAAGAATTTTTCAGCTCCCAGGTCAGCTCCGAATCCAGCTTCAGTAATCAGGTAGTCAGCCAGTTTCAGACCAATTTTAGTGGCGACAATGCTATTGGCACCATGAGCAATATTGGCAAAAGGTCCACCATGAACAAAAGCCGGTGTGTTCTCCAGAGTTTGCACCAGATTTGGTTTAATAGCATCTTTCATTAACAAAGTCATAGAGCCTGCTGCTTTGAGATCTTCAGCTGTAACTGGTTTATTATCATACGTATAAGCAACTACAATGCGCTTAAATCTTTCTTTTAAGTCCATTAAATCAGTGGCCAGACATAAACATGCCATAACTTCCGAGGCAACTGTAATATCAAATCCGGATTCGCGCGGTACCCCATTTATTTTACCGCCCAGTCCTAAAACTATATTGCGCAGGGCTCTTTCATTTAGATCCATAACGCGGCGCAGCACTATTCTTCTGGGGTCTATGTTCAGTTCATTTCCCTGATGGATATGGTTGTCCAACATAGCCGCCAAAAGATTATGCGCAGTAGTTACCGCATGAAAATCTCCGGTAAAATGCAGATTAATATCTTCCATAGGAACTACCTGGGAATATCCGCCGCCGGCAGCACCGCCTTTTATACCGAAACTTGGTCCCAGAGAAGGTTCCCTTAAGGCGATAATAGCCTTTTTTCCTAAAATGTTTAATGCCTGCCCCAACCCTACTGTATTAGTTGTTTTGCCTTCTCCGGCGGGAGTAGGATTGATTGCGGTTACCAGTACTAATTTACCAGATGGTTTATCTTTTAGCCGCTCCCATACCTCTAAAGATATTTTAGCTTTATACTTGCCGTAAAGCTCAATATCATCTTGGGACAGACCAATACTATCTGCAATTTCCACTATAGGTTTCATCACTGTGCCCTGGGCAATTTCAATATCGCTTTTCATTCTGTTCCTCCTAATTGAAAATTATTACCGCTAAAAAAAAATATATTGCCTTTACCCTCCTTAGCTATTGTAAATTTTTTGTTAATCTATTTTCTTTTTAACTATGTCTAAAACTCTTGCCTTGATTGATTTGGCTGAGTCCGCCAAAGACTCCATTTGCTTTCTTTTCGTGATAACAAATTGTTCGTCTTTAATGTAGGGCAGATTAATTCTTACATTTAGCAGCGTGCTTTCCAGCCCTGCCAAAGCAACCTCCGCTGCTACACCTATATCACTGATAACATTGGTGTTGGATTTTTCAACTAACAATTCGGCCAAATTCAGCACTTCCATACAGTTTTGAGCAATAGCATATGGGACCTCGACGGCTCGTTTAAATGTTTGTTGCAAAACTTCTGTCCTTATCCTGATTTGATTTTCATCTTCTTTAGGCATTTTCAGGGCAGCAATTACATCATTAAATGCTGCCGCATCCTCATCAATTTGCACGGACAGTTTTTTATAAAGCTGGTCACTTTGGCTAATTACTTGTTCCATTTCTGCCCAAAAATCTTCATATCCTTTTTTACCAAAAGTCAGACGGGCAACCATTGAAATCAGACATGCACCCATCGCTCCGGAAACTGCTGCTGCACCTCCGCCGCCAGGCGCCGGCAAATCTGATGCTAAATCATCTAAAAAATTTGATAGTTTCTTTTCAGCCAGCATATACTGCCCCCCATTAATAATTATTAAAAATAATCGTGCTCAAATTTCAGCACGATCAAGACAAAACAAAATAATTCTTTCTACAGAATTATATCATTAGTTGGAAAGGAATCAAATTTAAATACTAGATTTATTGGCAGAGGAGGAATGATTTAGCGGAATAAAAGATTGCATATATATAAAGAAGCTAAAAACCCGATAACATCAGCAGTTAAACCGGTTACAATCGCATAGCGGTATTTTTTTATACCTACTGAGCCAAAATAAACTGTCAAAATAAAAAAAGTAGTATCAGTAGTTCCTTGCATTACGGAGGCTAATCTGCCGATAAAAGAATCTGGTCCATAGATTCTCATCAGTTCAGAAGCCATTCCCAAAACACCGCTCCCTGATAATGGTCTCATCAAAGCTAGCGGTAATATCTCCGAGGGTGCACCGATTCTAGCTGTCAAAGGATCCAAAAGTAAGGCTACATAATCCATCGCCCCTGAAGCTCGGAAAACTGAAATAGCTATCATCATACCGACCAGAAAAGGGATAATTTTGACCGCGGTAGTAAACCCCTCTTCTGCACCGGCAACAAATGATTCATATACAGGTACTTTTTTATAATATCCATATAACGGTATCAGCAATAATAAAAGCGGTATTGCCCATTTAGAAATTATAGTCAGCGCACTTAAAAGCATTTATTTTTTCACTCCCCAGCGGCTTTTTTTCCTGAACCAGTAATCAAGTGACATGGCAATAATCATAGCTGTACTGGTAGCAAAAATGCAGGGGCCTACTATTTCGGTAGGATTTGCAGTGCCGAATGATAATCTGACGCCAATTATAGTAGCAGGTATTAAAGTGATACATGAAGTGTTTAAGGCCAGAAAAGTGCACATAGCTTCTGAAGCTTCTTCAGAACCTTTGTTTAAACTCTGTAATTCCTGCATTGCCTTCATCCCCATTGGAGTAGCGGCATTACCTAAGCCCAACATATTGGCACTAATATTAAGAATTATAGCTCCCATGGCCGGATGTTCGTTAGGTACACTGGGAAAAAGCCGAACCATAATGGGTCGTACTAATTTAGCCAGGCTTATTATTAAACCGCCCTGTTCAGCAATTTTCATAATTCCCAGCCATAAAGCCATTACCCCAATTAAATCGAAACATATTTCTACTGCACCCTGGGCGGCACCCAGAGCGGCTTCGGTAACAACCTCGATATTTCCATTTATGGCTGCAATGATTATACCTGAACCTAATAATAATAACCAAATAAGATTAAGCATATCATTCTCCCCCAAGTTCAGCTTTTTTAAGAGGGTATGATATGCCCATAAAAATTAGAACAACCTGCTTATTAGATTAGGCTACATGCATTAGCCTCAGTTGAATTCTTCGTGTTTACTGCTATGTTGTTTATTTTTTTGCATAATGTTTTCTATTTTATCTATTATCTGCGGAGCTATATCCACAACTCTTTCGGCCAGAGGATTACCGCTAACTGATATGAGCCGCACATCGTTCATTCTCACTACCAGAAATCCAACTGGTTTAACGGAAACACCAGCTCCACTACCACCGGCAAAAGGCATACTTTCATTTTTACCGTTTTCAATTTTATTACTCGTCTTGGATATCTCATACTCTCCACCTCCGGCGCCAAAGCCGAAAGCTACTTGAGAAATCGGAATAATAACACTGCCATCATTAGTTTCAACCGCGTCACCTACTACAGTAGTAACATCAACCATTTCTTTAATACTTTGCATAGCCGTTTTCATAAGCCCTTCGATGGGATGGCTGTGCTTTTCCTGGTCTGTATCCATTAAAATACCCCCTGACTATCAAAAAAAGTAGATAGACTGCTATAAAAATAATATGTACTATTCGCATTTTAATTATGCAACTCAAATTACTTCTAAAGATTTGCTCATTGAATTCAGGATTAATCTTAAGGTGCAATTTTTCCAATCTGCTGTTTAAACTTAGAAGGCTGACTAAAATACCTTTGAATGCCCAAAGATTACCTGTACCTATTCCAGTATACATAGCATCCTGTAAGCCTATATTAGTCTTCCAATCGATTTCTTCCACGATTGTATAGTTCATAATTGTTTTCAACAAATATTTATAATCATGAAAGCCGAACCTAATAAGATAAGCTTTAAAATCATGACTTTTAGATCTTTTTTCCAGTCTGCTGGTAGTTGTTTTGGCTTTATCAAATGCCATAAGTAATTTAAAATCAAGGCTTTCATAGCGGTATTCCAATAGCTTGTGGTCAGGAATAAAATAAAGAAAGGCTTGCGCAATACATACAAGTCCTTTTTCCTGTTTATCAATTATTACATTCATTCTTATGCGAATAAAAATAAAGCAGCAGAGCAAAAAAATAAGCCCTGTTATGCCGAAGAGAAAAATCATGGTTATTTCTCCTGTTTTACCATATTGTTCCCGGCTTAATAAGGCTTATTCATAATGCTTTGCTTATTTAGTCTTTAAATCTTCAATCAGACTCTCCATTGCTGATTTAACTTTGGCTATCTCGTCTTCGACTATTATATTAGCTCTTCCTAAGCGGAAGGTGGGACAGGCCAAATTATAATCAATTATTTTCTTAGTAATTTTTTCTAAATCCAAGCGTCTTTCAAAATAAAAATGCTCTTTCTTACTTTCGTATCTTTTTAAAGCTGTGGCACTATGTTTTTTATCACTATAAAAAATAGTGCTATATTTTTTAAAAAACTCTATCTCTTTAGCAAAGTTCACAAAGTCCCTATCAATTTCTTTGCCCAATTCAATCCAAAAGGGAGCAAAACCATTATCTTTTAAAATTTTCATCGGCATTCGCATCTCTGGAGGTTGGTAAGGATTTTCATAAAGATTCAACTTTTTACCCGCTCCACTTAAGTTATCGAATTCCCCACGTTGCTGAGCCTTTATAATCTGTTGCTCGACTAAATCCTCAGTACTGCTCATATATCTGGCCAGCTTTTTAGCTTTGCCTGCTTTGATTTTTATTTCTTCTTCAATAGATTTAGCTGACATCAAACCCCTCCTCCAATGGCGGCAAATCTTGTAAACTGACGAGACCAAACACTTTCAGAAACTCTTCGGTTGTTGCGTAGAGTATTGGCCGTCCAATAGCAGCTTTGACTCCTGCTTCTGCAATCAGATTCTTCTCCAACAAATTTGCTATGATACGTTCAGATTTGACTCCGCGCACTTTCTCAATTTCTGCACGCGTAATCGGCTGGGAATAAGCAATAATAGCTAAGGTTTCCATGGCTACTGGAGTTAGCCGCCGTTTTTGCGGTTCAGTCATTTTAACCAGATAATCAGAAAAATCAGGGTTAGTACACATAACGTAGCCAGCACTAACCTCATTAATTAATAATCCTTTGCCAGCTTCTTTATACTCAGCAATCATTTCCTGCATTATTTCAATTACATCAAAAAGCGGCACTTCCAAAATATCAATTATCTCGTCTATCCCAACCCGGCCGGCACGAACAAATAAAATGGCCTCAATTGCCGCTTTTATCTCATCCCTCATTAACATTTACTTCGCCCACCTAAAAATAATTTTATACTGCCAAAGTCATTTTCCTGCACTGCCTTTACCTTCTGTAAGCGCATTAATTCCAGCAAGGCTAAAAATAAGGCAGATAATTCTCTTCTACTGATAATATCATTAAAAAGTTCCTGAAATAATGCTCCTCCGCGTTTTTTATGCAAAACACCAAGAATCTCTGCCATTTTTTCGCCTACATCTATGTCATCTTTGGGTATTTGAAAAAAATTTTTATTCACTTGATTTTTCTGACATAGATTAAATAATAATTCTGCCAGAGTATTAACATTTGCAGCTAATTCCTGGGGCACAGAGATGGTGGTAGGATTTTCACGATAAAAAGTTCTCTTAATCTCACCGTTTTTTAATGCGTCCAGTTTTTCGGCCGCCATTTTATATTTCTTGTAGTATAACAATCTCTGCACCAGTTCGGCGCGTGGATCGATATCATCAGAATCCTCTTCTTCATTATAAATTTGCGTGGGCAGCATCATTTGCGATTTTAAGGTAAGCAAATAGGAAGCCATAATTAGAAAATCGCCTAATTTTTCTAAATTAAAATCACCGGTTATGTTTAAATATTCCATGTATTGATCAGTGATTTTAGCTATAGGAATATCATATATATCTATTTGGTTTTCATCAATAAGATAGAGCAGGAGGTCAAGCGGTCCATGGAAAGAGTCTAAATTCACCACATAATCCATTACGGTTTTCGCTCCTTAAAATACAATATTATATAATAGGGCATACATACCATTTACCAGCGGCCAGATTATTTTGCTGGTTAAACCGGTAACAATTAAAAGTAGCAATATAATAGGCCCATATTGCTCCAATGAATACATTACCCTGGCACCAGCATCCGGCAGTAGACCAGCCAATATTTTTGATCCGTCCAAAGGCGGAAGCGGAATTAAATTAAAGGCTGCCAGAATAAGATTAATTTGAATCAGAGGTATTAGCAGGGTAACAACATAACTGACCCATTCCTGATTTTGCACAGATACTAAATATCTTAAAGCAATAAGTCCCATAAAAGCGATTAAAATATTCATTACCGGACCAGCCAGGGATACCAACATCATTCCCTGTTTCATACTGATATTTTTAAAATTCAAAGGATTTACCTGCACCGGTTTAGCCCAGCCAAATTTAAATATAACTAACATAAAAAAACCCATCCAATCAATATGGGGAAGCGGATTTAAGGTAAGACGTCCTTGATGATAAGCGGTATCATCACCCAACATATAAGCCACCCGGCCATGGGCATATTCATGAAAGGTAAGCCCGATCAATATAGCCGGCAGCCAGATTAAAATCTCTATCACACTTTGCACTTTAAAACTTATCCTCCTTTAACCATTTGAGCACTAACTCAATTTCTGCGTCTTTTGCTGCAATTTCACCATTTAGATTTAATTTATATAACTCATTAATTATTTGTTGGTAAATCGGGCCCTGCTTTATGCCCAGCTTTTTTAAATCGTGCCCGTTTATTTTTACTTGCACTGTTTCTTTGGCGCGCAGGTATTTATTTGTATATTCCCAACCTCTTTCAGTTGTTAAGCAAAGCATCAAATAAACCAGAGCTTCACTGGTAAAATTACCTGCTATGGCATCGATATCACTAAAAGCCAGGTTCTCACTGCTATCTATTCTTACTGCCAGCTGATTGGCAGTTCTGGATTCTTCTATTACTCGCTGCGTATAATTATCAAATTTAAATCTACAGCTTATATTTTTGATCACTTCATCTGACAAACCTTCCAGAAGAAGCAGAAAATATATCAGCCATGCTTTAATGATGCGGCTCTGAAGATGTTCCTCGGACCATCCCATTATTACCGGCACTCTTTTCAATCGCACATAATTAATTTTAGTCAAATCGGCTTCCGGTAATATATGCTGCCAAACTCCAATCTCTTCCATTCTTCTTAATGCCGGAAAAGGACTTCTCTCACTTAAAATCAGTATCAGTTCCTGAAGAATTCTCTTATACGATAGTTTTCCCAGCAGCCTTCGGGCAATGGCATCCTGAGCAAAACGAAGCGTATCAGGTTCAATTTTAAATTGGTAACGCTGTTCAAAACGTATCGCCCTAAGTATACGCGTTGGGTCCTCAACAAAAGACAGATTGTAAAGAATGCGAATATATCCTTTTTCAATATCCTGGCGGCCACCAAAATAATCAATTAATAGCCCATACCGATCGGGGTTCAAGCATAAGGCCAGAGTATTAACGGTAAAATCGCGCCGATAAAGGTCTGCGCGAATTGATGATTTTTCCACATGGGGCAGTGCAGCAGGATACTCATAATACTCGGTCCGGGCTGTAGCTACATCAACTTTATTACCGTCCGGCAAAACTATGATGGCGGTGCCAAATCTTTCGTGGATTCTTTCCCTGCCGCCCAGACGCCCGGCCAGCATTTTAGCCAGTACTTTTCCATCCCCTTCAACTACCAGGTCTATGTCGTAATTGCTTACCTGTAAAAATAAATCCCTTACAAATCCTCCCACACAGTAAACTGTCATATCCAGTTGCTCTGCTACTTGACCGGCAGTTATTAAGACATTTTCTAACGCAGCTGGAAGGGTTTGACTAATTAACTCCGCAAAACTGCCTTCCCAATTATCATTAATAGAATAGAGCAGTTCATGATCTTCTGGGTAGTCTTCGCCGTGCAGGAATCTTAGAATATCAGTTCGCGATATAATACCAACCAGTTTACCGTTATCAATAACCGGAAGTCTGCCGATATCTTTTTCCACCATTATCTTTTGCACCTCAGTCAAGGATGTATCCGGTTTAACTGATAAAACATCGGTAGACATAAATCCTTTTACTGGTGCATGCCCCAGTTCATGAGTCAGGGCTTTATCAACATCACGGCGGGATATTATTCCGACAATCTGGTCTCCCTCTACAATCGGCATACCAGTATGACCATACCTTAGCATTAATCTCCCCGCTTCGTCCATGCTAATATCCATGGAAAGCGTCTTAACCGGTGATGACATAATATCTCCGGCTAGTAATGCTGGTGTAGCTTCACGACCTATTTCATCCAAAATGATTTTTATTATATCTGCAAATTTAACTTCCTTTAACATTGCTGAAGCCGCTTTTTCATGGCCTCTGCCACCTAACGGTTTTAATATCTGATTGACCCTTATATTATCTATTTTACTTCTGGCTACTACGTGAATCTTGCCTTGCATGGCAGCAATTGCAAAAACTGCATCACAATTCTCTATTTCCAGTAAACGATGAGTTACTATATCAAGACCCGGTACAAATTCCAAGCATTCTGCATAAGCGATTGCTACCGTGGTATTCTCAATTGTATAATTGTGAGTATTCTGCAGCAGGCTCTGTATTAAATTACGTTGTTCGCTGGAAAAAGGCCGCTCCATAAAATTAGCTACTACTGATAAATTAGCTCCCTTTTCCAATAAATAAGCTACTGCCGCTACATCTCGGGCAGTGGTAGTCGTAAATATCAGACTGCCGGTATCCTCATATATGCCTAAAGCCAGTATAGTAGCTTCAAATGTACTAATATTGATATTTTGTTCTATAATTAGTTCCACCAAAATAGTTGTTGCCGCCCCAACCTGGTCAATATGCATAATACTACCCTGCAAGTCTCCCGGGACTCGGGGATGATGGTCATAAATATGAAAATCCATATCTTCCCGCAAGGCTAAATCTTTTAAATAGCCCAGACGATTAGCGTTAGCCGTATCTATTATGATCAGTCTGTTAACTTCTGCAAAATTAATATCCCGTGGTTGTTTAACAATTAAATGGTCTTTGTATAGGGCCATAAAATTCTTAACATTTCGCGATAGAGTACCTGAAAAAACTTTGATGGCATGCGGATAGAGCTTTTCCGCTGCAACCATTCCAGCCAAACCATCAAAATCAATTGAATTGTGCGAAGTAATGATTTCCAATGAGTTTATCTCCTAATTTATGATACTTGCATTATATCATACCTGTTAAGCAGTTAATAAGAACAGGCGTCTTATGTGCAACTTAAAAGGACTGAACTCCTGCAATACAGGATTCAGTCCTTAAGAACTGCTTAAAGTATGAATTAAATTGGATGGCACTTCATCCGGTTTCTTCCCAGCATTTTTATTAATTTATCAGGACTTTCTTAATCTTTCCGGTAGTTTATCATTACGTATTAAATCACTATAAGTTTCCCGCTCAACAATTATATCTGCCTTACCCTCATTAACTAATACCATTGCTGGTCTGGGCAGTCGGTTGTAATTGCTGGACATAGAGTAATTGTAGGCACCAGTTGCAAAAACTGCCAGGATATCTCCCGCTTCAGCAAGAGGTAGGTTGGCATCCCAGATCAGCATATCGCCGGACTCACAGCATTTGCCTGCGATTGAATAAGTTTGCTCCGCTTCCTCATTAGCTTTATTGGCAATTACAGCAATATATTTAGCTTCGTAGAGTGCCGGTCGAGGGTTGTCATTCATGCCGCCATCTACAGCTATATATTTTCTTATTCCCGTAACTTCTTTAGAAGAACCAACCGTATACAAGGTCATTCCGGCAGAACTAATTAAAGCCCGTCCCGGTTCAATAATAATCTTGGGCATCTTAAGTCCCCATTTATCAACTTGGCTCTTTACATGGGTCATTATTACTTTAGCCCATTGTTGAGGAGAAGGCGGCAGATCACCCGGGGAATAATAAATACCGAATCCTCCGCCCAGATTTAATTCTGCCAGTTCATGTCCGGTATCAGCCTTTATTTTAGCCATAAATTCGGTCATCAGATCAATAGTGTGCTCAAATGATTCTACTTCAAAAATCTGTGAGCCAATGTGGCAGTGTAATCCTTGTAAAAATAGATTGGGACTAGCAAGAGCTTTTATAACACTATCCCATGCCTGCCCATCAGTAAGTGTAAAGCCAAATTTGGAATCAATCTGCCCAGTTTTTATATACTCATGGGTATGTGCTTCTACACCAGGAGTAATGCGGAGTAGTATATCCTGCACTAATCCCTTTTCCCGAGCCAGATCATTTAGAATTTCCAGTTCACAAAAATTGTCTACCACAATTCTGCCTATACCAGATTCTAATGCCATTAGCAGTTCTTCCCGGCTTTTATTGTTGCCATGAAAAAATATTTTCTCCGCCGGATATCCAGCCTGCAAAGCAGTAAATAATTCGCCGCCCGAGACCACATCGAGTCCCAGTCCTTCTTCATCAATAATCCGGCAGACGGATAAACAGCTCAAGGATTTACTGGCATAGAGAACCATAGTATCACCGTAGTTTAAAAAGGCATCGCGAAAACTACGGCAATTATCCCTGAATCCTTGCTCATCTATAACCCATAAAGGTGTACTAAACTGTTTGACTATATCAATAGTATCAATGCCACCTATCTCCAGGTGGCCATCATCATTAATCTTCATAGTGCCGGTCAAATACAAAACAATGCACTCCTTTGAGTCAGATAAATTCTCGTTATTTTAACATCATAAAATTATTGTCGTCAATCAATCAAGCTCAGATATACACTATACAATAAAATTAGTTGGGAGCATTAACTTTATTATATTGCTCAAAAACTTATTATTAACAGAAGCTATGATTATAAATTTAATCCATCCGGTTTATACCCGAATGGCTCAGACCGTCAAAAAAGGCCAATAGCTGCGTTAATTCGGAAGTGCCGTTCAATCGACGTACCTAATGTACGCCTCAATCACGGCTCTTCCGATTGCCTTGCTCTTGACCTTTTTTGCTCGCTCTGGATAGAATTAAAATTTGTTAATTCAGTTTTAAGCTGCCTTATTTTTAATTTCATAGAGGACCGGACTGGATATAAAGATTGAGGTATATGCTCCCACTACAAAACCTATCAGCATGGCTAACATGAAGAATTTAATCGTAGCTCCGCCAAAAAGCAGCAAAGCTATCAAAGGTAAAATAGTAGTAAGCACCGTATTTATAGACCGGTTTAAGGTCTGCATAATACTTTTATTTAGTAACAGCTCAAACGGTTCTTTCCTTTTCATCCTCAAGTTCTCTCTAATCCGGTCAAAAATAACAATGGTATCGTTTATAGTGTAACCTACTATAGTTAAAGTAGCGGCAATAAAAGCACTGCCTATCTCCCACTGAAATATCGAGAATATTCCTATTACTACCATTAAATTATGAATAATAGCTGTAATAGCAGCAACTCCAAAGGTCCACTCGAACCTGTAGGTTATATAGGCCAGCATCAATACCGCAGCAATAAGCAATGATAAAAGGGCATTGCGGGTTAGTTCACCGCCTATAGTTGCACCAACACTTTCCGCGCTGAGGAATTCAACATTTGTAAATTTAGCTTCTAATGCTGCCATTAGTTCATTAGTCTGCTCCTGATTAAGCTCATTAGTCCGAATGTAAAAATCATCATTACTTTTTTGGACCTCTGCCTTGCTCTGATCAACTTCCGCCAGTACAGCTCTAACATCAGCAGCACTAATCTGCTCCTGGGCCTTGGCCTCAATCCTGACATTGATAATAGAGCCGCCCTTAAAGTCAATCCCCAGGTTTAGGCCCTGAACAAACAGGGAAATCAATCCCGGGATAATTATAATCAATGATATTATATAAAATATTTTACGTTTTTCAATAATTTTCATCTGCTACACCTCCTTCACGCCATATAGCTTGTGGTCCTTGGTTATGTTAGAGAACAGGACCAGCATATAACGGGTGAAAGTCAGTACTAAAAATACACTGGCAACAATACCGATAGAAAGCGTAACCGCAAAACCTTTGATGGGACCGGTGCCAAAATACATCAATACCCCAGCAGTCAAAAGTGTCGTCAAATTAGCATCAAAAATAGCCCAGAAGGCACGCTTAAAGCCGGCATCAATTGCCGCTCCCAATGTTTTGCCAAAGCGCAGCTCTTCCTTTATTCTTTCATAAATAATTACATTAGCATCAACTGCCATACCAATTGAAAGAGCAAATCCGGCAATGCCCGGCAAGGTCAGAACCGCCCCCAGGAGAGACATAATCCCCAAAACTAATAAAGCATAAATCACCAGCGATAAATCGGCTATCAAACCCGGTAAACGGTAATAACCTATCATAAATATTAAAACAGCTATAAGACCAATAACTCCAGCCTTTAAACTTTTATCCAGCGAATCAGCACCCAGGGTGGGACCGATGGACCTTTTTTCCATAACTTCGAAGGTTACCGGCAATGCACCGGAACGGAGCAATACTGCAAGTTCCTGCGCTTCTTCTGCTGTAAATGAACCAGAAATGACGGCATTACCATCATTAATCGCTTCATTAACATTAGGAGCACTTATGACTTTCTCATCAATAACAATCAACAATGGTTTACCTACATTGGCGGCAGTAGCCTCGCCAAAAAGTTTAGCCCCTACCTTATCAAATTCCAGTAAAACTTCTGCAGTTCCTGTTCCGGTTTGGGTCATACGCGCTTCAGCGTTTTCCAGGTTTTCCCCGGTTAACAGAACTTTGCCCTGTTCATCCCGAAATTCTAATTGCGCAACATTTTTTAAAATATCAACAGCTTTTTCGGGATCATCTTCCCCGGCTATTTCAATTACTACCCTTTTTTCTCCCTGGGGATAAAGAGTTGTTTCCTTTACTCCCAGACTGTCGACACGATTCCGCAAAATGCCCAGTGCTTTATTAATCGTATCTTCAGTAATTGCTTCGCCATCTTTTTCCTGGGCTTCAAGAACTACCCGCAGACCTCCTCTTAAATCAAGACCAAGATTAATGCTTTGGGCAATTGGTCCAGTTGCGAAGTAGCCCAGCAGAAAAATAGCTAATGCAATTGCAGTTACTACCAGAATACTTGGTTTTCTTTGCACTAAATTTATCCTCCTTCCAACGACTTTAGCTTTTATAAAAGTTTAGCTCCATTAATCATAAGTTCGAACTCGCAGCCCAAAAAATTGGCTGCTCTACGGCATAATAACATACGATGTAAAAATATTTCAAAATAATCCATAACCGGACAAATGTCAGTATCAATAGCTAATTCCATGGTTATTGCTCTATTTTCATCATCAATATTGAGAATAGAAGATTCCACAGCATAATTTACCCTATCATGTATATCGAAAGTTGCTACATCAGTATTTCTTACCCTATTACGGTGTACATGGGATTTATCAGCTAAAATTAGTGCTGCCGCCACCTCACTGATCGGATGACCGCTGCCTTCGTCATGATTACCGATGGCAGCAGTAATAACGGCTGTTTCAGCAGCAGGCATACCTATTCTATGCAATATCTCCATAGCGATAAGAGCACCGCTTTGACTATGTCCGTTACGATTTATAACATTTCCAATATCATGCAAATAACCGGCAATTTCAGCCAGGTCGCACAAATGTTCTTCATAACCCAATTTAAATAGGATTTCTCTGGATAACTTGCTCACCAAAGCCAGATGAATACTGCCGTGATCAGTATATCCAATCATTCCTAAATGCTGGTTGCCCTTTGTAATTAAACTCGTAACTATATTATTGGCTCTTATAGCCTCAAGGGTTACCATTATTTTTCGTTAGCCTCGTAAGCGATGGCCTTTTTCAAAAACTCTACTTCAGTATTTTCACTGATTTTTAAAACAACAGTATCCTCTTTGATACGAACTACTTCACCATGTAGTCCACCGATTGTAACAACTTTAGTACCTCTTTTAAGTTCGGTCAGAAAGTCACCATGCTTTTTCTCCTGTTTCTTACGGGGCATAATAATGAAGACATAGAAAATTGCGATAAATACGCCAAAATAGATTGCCAGTGTTACCCATTCATTTCCCATTAATAACAACTCCTTATTTTAGTATAACTTTATATTGTTTCGCTACTGAGCAGCAAAATCCTCTTGTTAAAACTTGTAATCCTGCATAAAAGTATGGTAAAAACTTAAGAATTCTTCCTCTTTTATTGCCTTTCTTATATTTTCCATCAAATTGGTCAAAAAATATACATTATGATAGCTTAATAATCTAAGTGCTAATATTTCATCTGCTTTGATTAAATGTCTGATATAAGCACGGCTGTAATTTTTGCAAACATAACAATTGCAATCCATATCAATAGGAGTAAAGTCATCGGCAAAAGCAGCATTTCTGACCGTTATTTTACCGGTTCTTGTATAGGCAGTTCCATGTCTGGCAAGTCTGGTGGGCAAGACGCAGTCAAACATATCGACACCTCTTTTTACTCCTTCCAGCAAATCCTCCGGTGCTCCAACACCCATTAAATATCGCGGTTTATTAAGCGGTAAAAGCGAATGGGTCAAATCCAGTATCTTATACATATCTTCCTTCGGTTCCCCTACACTTAAACCGCCAACTGCATAACCGGGAAAATCTAAATCTATTAAATCAAGCGCACTCTGGCGCCGTAGGTCCGGAAAAACATTACCTTGAATTATGCCAAATAACGCCTGATCCTCCCGGTTGTGATTATCCTTACATCTCTGCGCCCATTGACTGGTTCTCTTAACTGCGTTCAGCGCTTCTTCATAGGTGCAGGGGTAAGGAGCACATTCATCGAAACACATGGCAATATCAGCACCAAGCTTCTGCTCTATGTCCATAACTTTTTCCGGAGTTAAGAAATGTTTTGATCCGTCAATATGTGAATTAAAAAAAACTCCTTCATCAGTTATCTTCCTAAGTTTACTGAGGCTAAATACCTGAAAGCCGCCGCTGTCAGTTAAAATATTATGCTTCCAGTTCATAAAGCTATGCAGACCACCGGCCTTACTAATCAGGTCCTCTCCCGGTCTAAGATATAGATGATAAGTATTAGAAAGGATTATACTGATTCCCATTTCATATAAATCATCCGGGGTAAGAGTCTTAACAGTTGCCTGGGTGCCAACCGGCATGAAAACCGGTGTGTCAATATCTCCATGCGCTAAGGTAAGCCGACCTAGTCTGGCAGCACTGTCATTATCATTTTTCAACACATTAAACTGCAGCATACTGTAAAAGATTCCTCCTGATTTACGTGCTAATAGTTCATTTAATAAACATCGCATCCCCATAGCTAAAAAAGCGATAGCTCTTATCTATAGCATGTTGATAAGCCGACATAGTTTCTTTCAGCCCGGCAAAGGCTGAAACCAGCATAATAAGTGATGATCTAGGCAGATGAAAGTTAGTAATTATTCCGTTAATGGCCCGAAATTCATATCCAGGATAAATATATTTATTAGTTTCACCACTGGCGGCAGAAAAACCATAGTCATCATTATATACTGTTTCAAGCGTTCTTACCACCGTTGTTCCAACTGCCACAATTTTCTTCCCGCTTTGTTTAGTCTGATTTAATACTTGTGCTGCATGATCATCTATTTGATAATACTCAAAATGCATCTCATGCTCCCTTATATCAAGTGATTTGACCGGTCTGAAGGTGCCTATTCCAACATGCAAAACCAGGGTAATAATATTAATACCTTTTGTCTCCAGTTTACCCATAAGTTCACCAGTAAAATGCAAACCGGCGGTAGGTGCCGCTACTGAACCATTTTCCCGGGCATATACAGTTTGATATCTTTCCCTATCCATTGGTTCATCTTTTCTGTCAATATAAGGTGGTAAAGGGATATGTCCGACTCTATTTAAAAATTCAATTTCATCCTGGCAATTATTGATAACAATGATTCTTCCGCCGTCCATGTTCAATTCTTCTAAAATCTCAATGTTTTCCTTGGCCGAAGTGAATTTTACTATACTGCCTGGTGGAAGTTTGCGAGCCGGTTTTACTAAAGCTTCCCAATTCAGGCCTTTTTTCCGCAGCAGCAAAATTTCCACCTTGGCTCCCGAATCTTTATATCCATATAGCCTCGCCGGTATAACCCTGGTTTTGTTTAAAACCAGCGTATCGCCTTTTTCAAAATAATCTACAATATTTTGGAATATCTCATCCTTTATATCACCATTTGAGCGCTCTAAAACTAACAATTTTGAGGAATCACGCGGGTATGTTGGGTACTGGGCAATTAATTCGGCAGGCAGGTCAAATGAATAGCTGTTTAAATCAAAAATCTCCTGATAATCGTCAGACATATTTATCTCCTACTAATTAAATTCAAAACTACAGTTAAAATAATACTGATAATAATACCGGTCATTATCGGAAAATAAAAGGTGTAATTTCCTTTTTGAATAAAAATGTCTCCCGGTAATCTAAACCCATTGAAACCAAATTTGGATAAGAGCAACATTATAGCACCTGCTATTAATAGAAGCAGACCCAAAGCAATTATTATTTTGGCAAGTCCACTATATTGCAAGGCAAGTCTCCTATCATCCTTTTTTCTTTTTTTCATTAGGCTTATAGCGTTCATATTCACTGTATAAACAGCCACAGTATTGCTGCCGGTATAGTTCCATTTCTCTGGCTCTGATCCCTGTTTCCCGAAAGCCTTCTCTGAAATCAAAGTAAAGAAAAGGAACTTCGTATTTGGCGGCCATTGTTTCAGCAACCTGGATTATCATATCATGCTTTTGATATTTGCTAACTAAAAGAGTAGAAGTAAAATAATCAAATTTACCTTTTTTAGCATAGCGGGCAGTCTGCTCCAGCCTCATGGTATAACAATAAAAGCAACGGTTACTTTCCCGAAAAGAAACATTTTGAAAATATCTGGCCGGATCGTAATCTGGTTCATATATCACCGCCAGGTCTGTTATTTCTGCAAACTTCTGCAAGCCTTCTTTTCTGTTAGTATATTCACTATATGGATGAATATTAGGATTACAAAAAAAACCGGTTACCTGATAACCTTTTTCACGCAGAAATGGAACCGGATAAGTGGCACAGGGACCACAACAAACATGTAACAATACTTTGCTCAAATTATTCACCACTCTCGAATATCAGGACTTGACTGCATTATTTATAAGATGCCCATATTAAAGTGAAGTATCAAGCTATTCCTGATCAAAATTTAAATTTTCCTGCGCTGCTCTGCTAACAGGATAACCAAGATGTTTATAAGCTCCCTCTGTCGCTATTCTGCCTCGGGGAGTTTTTTGAATCATGCCCAGCTTTAGCAAATAAGGTTCGTAGACATCGCTGATTGTATCTGTCTCTTCCGATACTGATGCTGCCAGGGTTTCAAGTCCTACCGGTCCCCCGGCGAATTTTTTAATAATTGACTCAAGTATAAGTATATCCAGGTTGTCCAGGCCTAAGTTGTCAATTTCCATCATTTCCAAAGCCAGCAAGGCCAGTTCCTCATTTATTTTCCCCTGGCCTTTAACCAGGGCATAATCGGCAACTCTTCGCAGCAATCGATTTGCTACTCTGGGGGTACCTCGACTGCGCCGGGCAATTTCGTGAGCCCCTTTGATATCAACTTCAATTTTTAAAATGCGGGCGGCACGATTAATTATAGTTGATAATTCCTCAATACCATAGAAATCAAGTCGGCAGTTTATACCGAAGCGGTCTCTTAAAGGTGAGCTTAAAAGCCCCGGACGAGTAGTGGCTCCAATTAGCGTAAAAGGCGGCAAATCAAGGCGCAGAGTTCTGGCTGCCGGCCCTTTGCCGATAATAATATCGATGACGAAATCCTCCATAGCGGGGTACATTATTTCTTCTACACTTCTGTTTAAGCGATGTATTTCATCTATAAATAATATTTCACCCGGTTCTAAATTGGTTATTATAGCCGCTAAGTCTCCCGGTCTTTCAATTGCCGGGCCTGATGTTTTTCTGATTGGTTTACCTATTTCATTGGCTACAATGTTTGCCAGGGTAGTTTTTCCTAAACCAGGAGGTCCGCTTAATAACACATGGTCCAGACTTTCACCCCGTTCCTTGGCAGCTGCTATGAATATGGTTATGTTTTCTTTCACTTTATCCTGGCCTATGTAATCATTCAGATTAACTGGTCTTATCGTCATGTCAAGGTTATCTTCCTCGGATAAAACTTGCCCGGATATAATACGATTATCCTGCAAATCATCTACCTCCTGTTCAAAATTTGTAAGACCAATTTGATATTCTCTTCAGTCGTGGTTTTCAGTAAGCCGTTTTTGTGTAAATCAGAAATGACCGGTAATATTTCATTGTTTTTGAAGCCCATAACTTCTAGTGCTTCAATTACATCTCCTAACTGAGGTGCCCCTGATTCCAGCATGGGAACTGTATCTCCCAGTTTATCCTTAAGTTCAAATATTAATCTCTGAGCAGTCTTTTTGCCGATACCAGGAATAGCAGTTAAAGTCTTTTCATCCTGATTTATCACTGCCTGTAAAAATGCTTCCGGCTTAATGGCGCCTAAAATGTTCAAAGCATTGCGAGCTCCTATTCCTGATACACCCAGCAAAGTTTTAAATAAGTTAATATCCAACCGGCGTAAAAACCCATATAACCTGTAATCATTATCCAGGACCTGCAAATGCGTATAGAAAAAAACCGATTTACCGATATCCGGCAATTCATTTAAAAGGGAAGGATGAATATTAACTATATAACCGATACCATTGCAATCAACCAGAACATAATCTTCCCCTGCTTCAAATAAGCTGCCTTTAATAAAACCAATCATTTCAATCCACCTTTATAAATTTTTCCCATTCGATGTGAGTGAATATGACATATTGCTATTGCCAGTGCATCAGCAGCGTCATCCGGTTTAGGCAAGGTCTCCATATTTAAAATAGCCTGAACCATTATCTGCACTTGCTTCTTTTCCGCCTTACCATAACCTACAACCGACTGTTTAACCTGTAACGGAGTATATTCAGCTATTTCCAGCCCTGCCATTGCAGCAGTCATCATTATAACACCACGACTTTGCGCAACAGTAATAACGGTTTTAGCATTTTTAAAATAGTAAAGCTCTTCAATAGCAACTGCATCAGGATTATAAGTTGTTATTATTTCATTTAACTTTTTACTTATTTCACATAGCCGAACCGGCATATCCGTGCTTGCAGCTGTGTTTATAGTTCCATAATGGATAAGTTTATTTTTGTTATTAACTACTTCAACCAGACCAAATCCGGTTGTCGCTGTTCCTGGGTCAATTCCTAATACCAACAACCACAAAACCTGCTTTCATTTCAAGTAATAATTTAATATTACTTTAAAATGGGCAAAATCGCCATGAAAACAAAGTTGGCAAAATGAAGACCGATGTCAGTAGCAAAGATCAAGGCATTAGAAAAGCCCGCAATTATTGCGTACTTAAGTACGTTGTTAAGCGGGTTTTTCACAGATAAAGCTATGCTTTTATCATCGGTCCGGACAGAGAAAGGTTATTCCCTTTCATAAAAGTTTTTTCTGTTCATAATTAATTATAGATATTCATCCAGGTTTTCCAGAGCATCATTTAATCGTTCCATGTTTTCAAATTCATACTCGCCCTTATCTATTGCTTCCCTGATATGATCAGGCAACGATTCAATCTTAATCTCCGTAACCCTCATTAAAGCATCCTGCTCAGTATTTGGTCCTTTATAAATACCTACTCTGCCTTTGTATTCTTTTAAGCGGCATTTTTCTTTATCCACAGAACACCAATCATCTACTGTTTGATGAATTACTAAAGTATTCTGATTATAAGAAATAAGATAGCCATTTTGTATGGTGTACTGTTTTTTTATATCACTCAGTTTTTTACCGATTAAATCCTTTCTATCTTTGAATGGCGCAATTATCACATGTCCACATTTACTGAACTCTTGCTCAATAATTATGGCATCATCAAACTTAATTAAATCAGTTTCCGTATTCTGTCTAACAACTGGCTTTTCTTGGCTATCCGCCATTTTCATATCGAGATTACTATAAATATTAGCTAAAAAGGAACCTAAAGCTAAACTCAGCATCAAAAGAATAAGTAGAATACCAGGTACTAAACGCTGTTTCACTCAAATCACCTCTAGCATTATTCTTTGCCTGAAGCGATTAATCTATACGATTTATTACTATTTTTGGCTTAATTTTCTTTTTATTACTTCAAAGGTGGTTTTTAAGCTATGCTTAGTATTATTTTCCGGTTAATCTGTGTTGAATTTAGGGTTCTATTATGTTATTAATATGGTATAGATAGTCAAAGATAGGTCAAATTATTTTGAATTTTCAATAAATTAAACAATTCTAAGATAGTTTGCTCTGGTTGCAATGTCGGCGGAATATATTACTAAATTGTAAAAGGAGGTAATTATAATGGAAAAAAACCTAAGCGACGTATTAAATGACGTTTTAGGTGCGCTAAATGCAGCGGATTACAACATCTTCGATGCTAATTTAGGGTTGGAAGAGCACCCGGTGGAAAATTTATTTTATTCTCCCAGTGTAGACGTTACTGATATTGATTCATTTGATTGTGTAAGTATTTCAACTGATATCAGTACTGCTTACTTTAGAAGCGAAGCGAAAATACAGCAGAACTGGTCGAATCTTAGTGATGATATCAAAAGCGGCAAAGTATCTTTTTGGGATAAGCTTGATGAGCCTATTTTAGCCCAGCCACAATATGATATATCAGCAGCAGTTATTCAAAACAACATAACAAACACTAAGTCTCTGGAAACAGTCTTGGCAGAATTCGACAGCTGGGCTGGAACACCGGTTGATATTTTATCCACATACGGCGATTTTGATATGGGTCATAATGTTTTTGAAGGCGACTTCCAAATGGATGTACCGGTAAGCATTTACACTCTTGATGATGAATTAATAGTAAAAGCTAATTTCCCCTGGATTAAGGCCAACAGTTTTGAAAATATTTATCCCAGTCAATTGAATTTGAAGAGTGTTTTATCCATCCTACCTGTCAGAGTAAATTCGCAGGAAGTTAAAGCCAGTTTTGTAAATGGTGAATTTAAATTAGAGTTCCCCAAAGAGCATAAGGAAGAACTGAGCAAAGATAAAGCTTTGTAAGCAATTTATATTATTGGCGCACCTAAAAAGCGGGGGTCATTTGAATGAACCCCCGCTTCTTATTTTTTATTGCTCTAACCTGTCGAGTAATTCATCAGGGATATTGGCATTAGAGTATACATTTTGGACATCATCATGGTCTTCCAGCAGATCAATTAGTTTTAACACCTTAACCGCCATTGCTTCATCATTAATATCAGTGGTGGTATCAGACATCATTATTAAATCCGCCATTTCAACCTCTACTTTTTCCGCCTCTAAAGCTTCTTTTACTTCCATCAATAATTCCGGCGCAGTTATTATTTCATAGACATCTTCTTCTGATTTAACATCATCTGCACCTGCTTCCAAAGCTGCTAACATAAAATCATCTTCATCAAGACTGATTTTTTCTTTATTAACCACTATTAAGCCCACCCGTTTAAACATCCATCCTACGCAGCCAGTTTCACCCAGGTTACCATTATTTTTGGCGAATAAATGCCTTATCTCTGAAGCTGTACGGTTACGGTTGTCAGTAGCAATTTCTAATAAGACTGCCACGCCTCCTGGTGCATAGCCTTCATAGATTATCTCTTCATAAGCATCGCCTTCCATGTCTCCGGTTCCCTTTTTAATAGCTCGTGTTATATTTTCATTAGGCATATTGATGGCTTTCCCTTTTTGGATAGCCAGTTTTAGCTTGGCATTAGATTCAGGGTCACCTGAATTGCCTGTTCTTACAGCTATAGTTATATCTTTGGCGATTTTAGTAAATTCCTTACCTTTTTTTTCATCGGAACGCGCTTTTTTATGTTTTATAGTAGACCATTTTGAATGTCCTGACATATAAATCCTCCTAGTTAAATTATCTTGGTATCATCGGTACGGGGGGTAATCTCCGCTTATGCTCAGAAGCACTTACCATTTTTTGAATCCTGTTGATTACTGCTGGTTCACCTATACCAGTTTCCAAGTATCGGTCCAAATCCTCATAGGTTATTCCCATCTCAGCTTCATCAGTTTGATCAGGCCACAATCCTGCCGAAGGGGGTTTTTGAATAATGACATCCGGAATTTCCAGATATTTGGCTATTTGATATACTTCCTTTTTTAATAAATCACCTAATATTTGCAGGTCTGCGGCACCATCTCCATGTTTAGTCGCATAACCAATACTTATTTCACTCTTATTACTGGTACCCAGCACTAAATAGTTCCTGGCTTGGGCTGAATAATATAAGGTTATCATTCTAAGTCGGGGTTTGATATTCGCTCGTAAAAGTTTTCCATCTGCTCCGTCTTTTTTTATGAAAGATTCAAATTGAGGCAGAAGTACATTGTAAGCATTTTCTATTTCAACCATACGATAAGGAATATCAAATTGTTCTACTAACATTTGACTGTGCAATATATCAGTTACCGGACTCTGACACGGCATCATAATTGCCATGCAATCCTCCGGAAAAGCCTTCTTGGCTATAACCGCTGCTACCGCTGAGTCTATGCCTCCGCTAAGGCCTAGTACTACGCCTTGAGCCCCGGCTGCAGAAACCTTTTCCTGTAACCATTCTATAAGATATTGTACTACAGTTTCATGTTTCACATCCCAATCCCCCTTAAATTAAAGACAACAAAAATAAATAACTTATTAGGCATTCTAATGATTCCCAATTTATATAATAATAAAAAATCCCCGAATAATTTATTATTCAACACTGCTAAAATAAATCCTGCACCTATGGCTTAACAACTTGTTGGTTGTTTATTTAAATATATATCATTTAATTAAGAGGAATTATTTCAATATCACCCCAGATCATCATTCTGTCATCTTTAATAGCTACGATGCTCAAATTTTCATTTAATTTTCTAACATAGTCAATTGCCTTTTCCAAATCAAGTTTACATGCAATTAAATTCCCGGCTTGTGTAGCTGCTGCATCAGCTAAAATTGCAGATTTACCCTTTATTACTACAGCATCAGCTACGCCAAAACTCATGCTGTGACCAACTGTTCCAGATGAAGTGCAAATTCCGGTCGGAGTTTCATTGGCTTTTACTCTAATTCCTATTTTATAACTAAATGGTGAAGTTCCTGCGTATATGGCAATATTACGTTCCTGAGTAGCTTTAAGATAAATATCCCCGCCATTTTCAACAATTACCTGCTTGGAATAGCTGTCTAATATTTTGCCAATATAATCAGATACTGCTCCCGCTACTGCTGCCATCGGTCCCACTCCTGCCACAGCTGCCGCCTCAGCCATCTTTACAGCAATATCAGGTGCACTGCCAAAAGTTTTTAAAGGTATTAGGGATGATTGAAACTGAGGATGAATAAGAATATATCTTTCCAGTTGCTGACGAATTTTAACAGTCTCGCTTTGACATAAAGACATAAGGCTATCGGAATAAGCCTTAACATCTACTCCGATAGCCAAATCAGTTTCCTTTACTTTAATATTAAAGTATTTGAGGTCCTGGGCAAGCTGCAGCAAACGATAATCCCGGTTACCAAATCCGCTTTTTCCCTTTACCATAGAATCTTCAGACAGCCTCCTTAACATCGAAATGAAGAATGATTGCTCGGGTTGGGCAGCATTCCAGACACATTCCACACAAGACACATTTGGCATCATCAAAGGAAATAATCATAGTATCCCGGTTAATCTCCAACGCTTCCGTAGGGCAGAAAGAGGCACAAGCACCACATTGAATACACAAGTCGTCATGCCATACTACTTTTTCGCTTAAAGGTTCTAATATTACCCCTAAATTTTTCAGAAAAGCCAGTCCCTCCTGGTATTTATCCTTGCTGCCTTCCAGTTCCATAACCAGATAGCCTTGTTTTAAAGGATTAATATCTGCTTTTAAAATATTAACTATTAAATCATAATTTTTTACTAACCGGTAAATAATAGGCTGTTCTGACTGAGCTGCAGAAAAGTAACATACTATTTTATTCTTCATTACTAATTCCTCCTGTTACCATTTAAAGAAATTCCCCCGGGGCTTCGTTCGGGAATAGACTTGAATTGTATATCTGCATCTGCTCCCGGCAGTGGTGACACTGGTTTAGTCACTTCGAATTTACCCTGTTTAATCCAATCTTTTAAAGTTGCAGCGATTATTCTGGCACGGGGGTAACTCGATTGTGGTGTAGTTATAATTTCCTTGCCCTGAATTACAACTTTTCCCTTCTTAAGGTCAGCTACATTAACAAATCCCAAATCTATAGGTTTTGAATAAGGATACCCTTCTTTAAAATCTACTACCGGGCAATAAATATCTTTATCCTTAACCGCAGTGTACATTAAAATTTCTTCATCCAATATCGGAATTGGAATACCGATACCCACCGCCATTGTTGCACCGTAACCTATATAGCTAAGACCGACTATCCAGTTGGCGTCCATTTGCTTTAAATCCCCAATAACTGCCAGAGTACCAGCCGGAACTTTAGGTACACCATTTTCACCTCTTAAAATATTAGGGTGATGCTGGGTACCGCTCCAGGCAACATAACCTATACCACCGCCAAGAAAGATACGGGTGCCGATACCAATTGTTTTATAATATGGATCATTAAGTAAAGGACTAAGCTGCCCGGCAGTCGAATAACTGGCATTACCCATATTAGGTTTTAAGATGCCCATATAGGTATAAAGTGTCTTATCACCGAGGTTCACGGCACAATTATAGTTTTGATAGGCATTACGCGGATTAAACATAAAAGCATCATTAACATCATCAAGAGTTATTATAGTATCAACTTTTTTATTGGGATAACAATCAGTCCCATAAGCTTCCGCTTCTAAGCGGATTTCTTTTCCAGCCAATAAATCATGAATAACATGGGCACCGCCATAATTAAAACGCCCCGGGAACACTTTATTTTCCGGATCTGTTTCAGGCAACTGCCCTGCTCCTAAATAAGCATCAACTGCCGCAATTCCTGTATATGCCTCCACTCCATTTAACCATACCTTTTTCATTTTGATACGGGGTTTGGAATGTCCAAAATTGATGAATGCTCCAGATGAACACATAGGTCCAAAAGTTCCTGTAGTTACTACATCTATTTCCCGTGCCGCAGCTTTGATGCCTTTTTCTTCAACAATCTGAATTACTTCTTCAGCAGTTACCACGACTGCCTCACCGCTTCTGATTTTCTCGTTAATTTCTTCATAAGTTTTTTGCTGTGCCATTAATTCTCCTCCTCACTTAAGAGTTTTTTAGCCGTAATAACTGCTGCCCTGGCGTCTTTAGAATATCCGTCCGCACCAATACTATTGGCATAATCTTCTGTTAATACCGCTCCACCAACCATCACCCTGCATTTCAATCCTCGTGCTTTTACTGCCTGGATTACCTCTTTCATATTAGGCATGGTAGTTGTCATTAAGGCACTCAATCCTATGATATCAGCCCGCTCCTGTTCAGCGGCATCAACAATATCTGCTGCTTTGATATCCTTACCCAGGTCAACAACCTTGAAGCCGTAGTTCTCCAACATAACTCCCACTATGTTCTTGCCAATATCATGGATATCGCCTTCGACTGTGGCCAATACAATTACCCCCATTGATTGTTGTGCATCTTCTGCTAAATAAGGTTTAATAATTGCAAAAGCCTTTTTCATAGTCTCTGCCGCCATCAGTAATTGGGGCAGAAAATACTCTTTGCGGTCATATAAATCACCGGCCATTTCGATTCCGGGTATTAAACCGAAATTGACTATATCCAGTGGTGCTATCTTTTCTTCGTGCAGAGCTTTTTCCAGTAAAGCAGCTATTATATCTTTATTGCCTTGCAAAATCGCTTTTTTCAATTCTTCCTTTATATTGTTATCTTCAATAGCAGGTTCAGCAACTTTCTCAACAGGCAATGAGTTTTTCGCACTTATCAGCTCAGGTATATTACAATTATTACATATAGGGCTGCGTGCTGTCTGTGGATTATAATTACCAGTTTTATAATCTTTATATTTATTAATAAAAGCACTGCTGTTTGTGTCGCGATTCAGCAAAACGGCTGCCGCTCTGGTTACATCCATCATTTTTTGATCAAAAGGATTAATTATCGGCAAATCTAATCCTGCAGCCCATGCCATGGCCAGATAAGTAGAATTAATAATATCGCGGCCTGGCAATCCGTGGGATACATTACTTACTCCCAGTACTGTTCCGACTTGTAATTCAGCCTTTATGGTCTGCAGTGCCTTTAAAGTTTCCATAACCTGAGATTGCTCAGCACTGGCAGTTTTAACTAAAGTATCAATGAAAATGTCTTCATCACGTAATCCATATTCTTTAGCTCTTTGATATATTTTATGGGCAATTTTAATTCTGTCCTGGGCTTTGTCCGGAATACCATCCTCATCAAGGCAGAGTCCTAGTACTGCAGCACCATATTTTTTGGCCAAAGGGAATATTTCGCGCATTTTCTTCTCTTCCCCGGTGGTAGAATTAATCAGCGGGCGACCTACAAAGCTCTTTAATCCTTTTTCTATAGCATTTATATCAGTAGAGTCTATTACTATGGGGATATCTACTGCTGCCTGTATATCCTTAATCGCTTTTTCCATAGCTAAAGATTCATCTATTCCCGGAACACCCATGTTTACATCCAGAATAGGTGCACCTGCTTCTATCTGCTGTCGGGCCTCTTCAACCACAACCTGCATCTGCCCCGCTTTAATATCCTCTGCCAATTTTTTGCGGGCAGTCGGATTAATTCTTTCACCAATAAAAGCTAAGGGATGCCCTTCTCCCAAAATTACATTTTTAGTTCGGGATGCAAAAGCCAGTATTTTTTTATTACTGCGGGGAACCGGGTTTAAGGTTTTTAATACTCTGGCAATAGCCTGAATATGCGCAGGTGTTGTTCCACAGCATCCACCGATAATATTAGCGCCGGCATCGCGCAGCCTTATAGCATATTCTGCCATTTCTTCAGGACTGTCCGGAAATATAGTTTGATTATCAATTAAAGTTGGTAATCCCGCATTTGGTTCAACTGACAAATAACAATTTGTATATCTGCTCATAAATTCAATTATGGGCAGCAATTCTTTAGCTCCGCCCGAGCAGTTTGCACCAATTGCCAAAGGTTTAAATGCTTCCATGATAATCAAGGCAGTCAGAGGGTCAGTTCCCATCATAGTGCGCCCATCGTCTTCAAAGGTTATATGGGCTAATATTGGCAATCGGGTATTATGCCGGGCAGCGATAAGGGCGATACGCATTTCACCAATATCGGTCATGGTTTCAATTGATAAAAGATCTGCCCCTGCCTTTTCACAGGCTATGGCTTGCTCTTTATAAGTTTCATAGAGCAGATCAAAATCAGCCTCTCCTATCGGACTTAATAGTTTACCGGTAGGTCCTATGGAAGCAGCAACCAGAGCTTTTCCCCGCGCACCTCTCTTAGCTATTTTGACAGCTTCCTGGTTTATCTCGTTAACTTGATTTTCCAGGCCATATTCTGCCAGTTTAAGGCGATTACCGCCAAAAGTATTAGTCTGAATAATATCCGAACCTGCTTCAATATATTGGTAATGAATATTTTCCAGAACTGCAGGATTATTGACCCCGTAAAGCTCCGGACATTCGCCTGACTTCATGCCGTTATTTTGCAGCATGGTTCCCATTGCTCCGTCAAGTATTAATATTTTTTCTTTTAGTCTTAAACTAATGTCAATTGACACAAACTATCCCTCCCCTTATAAATCTGGTCGGTAATGAATAAAATTAAAAAACTCTCTTGCCATAAGAGAGTTAATGTTATAACCTCTCTTATCTTTCAGGTTTTTACCTGCAGGATTTGGCACCATACTTTACAGTTGGTTGCCGGGTTTCATCGGGCCCGTCCCTCCACCTCTCTGGATAAGAGTATATTTTTTTTAGTAAATATTTATTAAGGTTTTTCTAATTCTTCTTCTCCTTCTGTTCCTTCAGCATTTACTCGCGAGTATTTAACCCATTCCGGCTCTTCCTGTTCACTTTTATTCTCACCAGCTTCTGCAGCGGATATATCAGTTACTGTATTTGGGCCAACTTCTTCTCCAGTGATGTCCGCTGCTGCACTTTTCTCTGGTGGGGCATCATGACTAGTATCATGCGCCTTAGCATCTGTTTTGGCGGGTGTTGTTTTTTTATCACTGCTATCAGTCTCCAAATTTATAGCATCCTGAAATTCTTTTTGAACTCCGGAAGTAACCTTTTTTATTTCACCCAGAGTTTTCCCTATTGTTTTAGCTACCTCAGGAAGTTTTCCCGGTCCAAATACTATTAAGGCTACAAATAAAATTAAAATTATTTCCCATGTACCAATATTACCAATAAGTGCAAATTGCATGGTTGCCTCCTGATTTTATAAGCCTTTTGTCGTCTATAATATCACATTCTACTTGTCTTTAACTATATTAGCAACCTATTTTATTTTCAAATGAAAAATAGGCTAGTTAAACAAAACCAGCCTATGTCAGAAAGCAAACTGCTAATATTGTTATCTCAACTCAGTAGGCACAAATGCATCGATTAGACCGATAATAAATGCTGCAATTAATGCCCCTATTAAACTAACTGAAAAATAATTCGGGACAATAAATTGGGCAACATAAATTACTACAGCAGCAGTTAAAAAGCCGACTATTCCACGGGATCTTGGGGATATCTTATCACCCAGTATAGCTTCTACTATATATCCCAAAACGGCTATTACTATTGCGGTTATTAAGGCTCCCCAAAATCCTGCTACACTTACTCCTGGGATTAAATAACCTATTACCAGCAATACTAGCGCTGAAACTATAAATCTCACTATCATTCCAAGCATTTGCAGACCTCCCTTCCATCATAAATATAATTTAGATAGCTTTTTTAAGTTCTATATTAGTTATACTGCCTAAAAATTAAAAAAATATGTAATAAATAATAATGCCTAAAAGGTTTTTAGATTAATTTATATTTATTAATTTTCCCAATTATACTAGTGCACTGGAATAATGCCTTAATAAAATTTTGTATCGAAAAATTAAATAAAGAGAGCTTGTTCGGCGCCCAATAATTTAAAACACCTTAACAAGCTCAATAAAAACCTTTAATTATATTAAATTTTTATCAACCCAATTATTAAAAGGGAAGCCCTATGCTAGCTCTTCTTCATTTACTAATCGGTGAGTAAGAGGCGAACATCATATCTCCCGTGCATCCTGCCAAAGTCTACTTAAAAATCTCTGAAGGAAAAGTCCTTGAATATCTCCTTTATCCAACCCTTGTCTTGCTTTCCCAGCCATTCTGACCATCCATACTCCTCGGATACACCAATTGTTTTAGGTTTTGAAATCCACAAGGGATTATATGGGAGCAGTCCGATCTCATTTACACCACAGTCAAGAAAGAAGTCCCTTATTGCCAAAAGGTTCACTTTCTCCATAGTGATACCAGGTATTAATGGTATCCGCGGTATTACTTCTACTGCCTTGCTGCTGAAAAGGTCCTCAAAGTTTTGTAGTATGGTATCATTATAAACGCCGCAATATTTTTTGTGCTGCTCTCTGTCATATATTTTGATATCAAAATATACCAGATCTATAAAAGGCAGCAGTTCCTCTTCAAACCGTGTTCGATTATAAAAACCACAGGTTTCAAGACAAATATGGATGTTTCTTTCCTTTAGTTTTTGCACAAGTTCTGCCAGGTATGACATGTGCAATGTAGGTTCGCCCCCGGAAAGGGTAACACCGCCATGGGAATTCTTATAAAATATTTCATCCCGTACAAGCTTTTTACTAAGCTGATCCACGCTATAAGCAGTACCTGCGAAGTGCAAGGCTTGCCCAATACATACACTGATACACTCACCACATAAAAGACATTTATCTTTATCAATCGGGAAATTTCCATCCTGATTGATTCTAATAGCTTCTCTGCTGCATACTGTCATGCATTCACCGCAGCCAATGCACTTATCCGCTTCATAAACTATCTGCTGCAAAGATGATTTGGTTTCCGGATTCTGACACCAGACACAGGAAAGTGGACATCCTTTAAAAAACACCACTGTTCTTATGCCCGGGCCGTCATCCAGAGAATTCCTTTTCAGGTCCGCAACCAGAGGGAATGTATCGTTTCCTGTCATCGACTCTTATACTCCGCTCTTTCAATCAGTTCTTCCTGCATATTGGAGTTAAGCTTTACGAAATATGCGTTATAACCGGAGATCCTTACGATAAGCCAGCGGTAATCATCAGGATTCTTCATGGCTTCACGCATTGTATCAGAAGTAATAACATTACACTGCCACTGCATACCGCCCAGTTCCATATAACTCCTGACATAGCTGGCAAACTGATTGAGCACTTCCTCCTGCGGATCACCCGGATGCGGAACCAGCTTGACATTAAAAGCAATGTTGTTGGGCATTTTCAGGTTATTCAGCCTGCTTACGTCATGAATGTTATCCAAAATCTGATCTGAGGCACCCGGAGAAGGTGTCAGACCTGGAGTAAATGCCTTGCCGCGTTTTCTGCCAGAAGGAAGTGCGCCGGACAGTATTCCGAAACCAACATGATAACTGATAGACCAATAGCCCGGCCAGTAGATGCCGCCGCGGTAGTTTTTCTGCGAGGTGTAATAATCGTAGCAGTAATCCATTAAATCTTGAGCGATGCGAACTGGTTCGCCGTCTTCTGCGTCTGAGCCAAATTTGTTGACCTGATTTATCCGCATAAGGATTTTCTGATATTCATCTTTGTCAAAGTTATCAGCCAGAGCCGCAATCAATGTAGGGAAGTCCAGTTCCTTTTTCTCGTAAATCAATTCCTTAATAACGCACAGACTATCGATAACATCAGAAATGGATACCAGCGCTACGCCGGAAGTATTATATTTAGCGCCTCCATTGATAATGTCTTCGCCCTTTTCCATGGGGCCCTGGAAAACTGCTGACAGTAACGGAGTAGGGTGCATATATTTATGTGCTTCGCCCAGATAATTGTTGGCTTCAACCGACATCTCCATCAGGTATTTAAGTTGAACTTTGTATGCTGCAAGGAACTCTTCAAAGGTATGAATTTCTGTCGGGTTGCCGGTCTTGGGTCCGATTTGTTCTTCAACAATGGGATGATAGCCGTTATTAAGTACCATTTCCAGCGGTGCCACGGTATTCAGCAGCATACAATTAGTATGACCGTAATGCTTGCCGCAGATATCCGGTTCAACGCAGCCGGATGCCCCCCAATCCCGTGCGTCTTCCGCCGGGATTCCTTCATTTACCAGAGCCTCTATTACAGCTTTATCGTTTTGGATGATTGGTGAAGCAGCCATATTGATATTGACTTCACAGAGTCTGCGCAAATATTCCTCGGAGTTAACGCCCGCATAATATCTGGCATTCATGTTGGGATCCTGGAAGCATAACATCTCCGCTACCTTCAGAATTATGTAAGTCATATCGTTGACAGCATTGTTACCGTCTTTATCCACACCACCGACAGTTACGGTATCATCAGAGGAGGTACCGCCAAAAAGCTTGTTGCCAACGCCCGGAACCAATGGATCATGGTCATTGAATTTCAGGAAGAGGCTGCCTACATATTCCATGGTCTTCTTAATAACGGCTTCTTTTTCTTCAGAGGTGTTCGCCTTTTCCATGTCCTTCAGGAAGAAAGGCTGCAGCAGTTGGTCCAGTCTGCCGATCGACAGCGCTGAATTGGCGTTTTCCTGCTGAAGCGCGGTAAACACGGTCCAAATGGCGGTAACGGCTTCGTATACTGATTCAGCCGGTTTAGCCGGCACTTTCATACAGATCCGGCTCATTTCCAGCAGTTCTTCTCGGCGCTGTTTCTCTTCGGGTTTGGAAGGTCCGAGCATTTCTGCCAGACGGAGCGTTTCTCTGCTCAGATTCTGAGCATAAGCGATAACGCCATCCACTGCGATTAGCATGGACCGGTAAAAATTTTTCTTTTCCTGGTCAGTGGCTTCGCTTTCCTTTTGGGCTGCCTGTTTTCTAACCGATTCGAGGCCTTCATGGAGAACTGTTTTGAAATCAGGGATGGTATGTGAAATAGCATTGTTTTTCATCATGAAATACAATACCCAACGTTCATCGAGCTGCTGTGAAAGAGGATAATCAAATTTCATTCTGCAGTATTCTCTGACGGTTCTGTCCTGCCAGTAGGGGAATATCTCGATATCTAATTTCTCAGCATCCGCAGGTGAAAGGTTGTTAGGGTTCAGCGTACGGGTGGAGATAGTTTTCAATTCGGTCCAAATCATGGTACCAATGAATTCCGGATAAAGTGGTATTCCGACTTCTTTTGAGGTAGTCGCGCCGGCAATAAGATGATTATCCCATACCATAGGCTTTTTGTGCTCAAGTATGTAACGCAGTGCTTGCGCCTGACGGAGACCGGGATTGATAGGATTATCGTCTTTGTCGACTTCAAAACCGTTTGCCCTGTGATATTGAGTAAGCAAATCAGCTCTTTCGATACATACGGTCGGCTTAATACCAAACCGCCGGTTGCGGAGATATTTGAGCCGCGGGAAGTTCTTCAGACTGTAATCAGCCAAATAAGGATCAGACAGATAAGCAACACAGTCCACCTTTTTATTTAGGTGGCTGCGGAATTTCTGGACCTGATCGGTTTTTGCCCGGCAATTTTCAATATCTATTTCTTCGATTTCCTGATTGGAATCTGTGCTTTTACCGCTTAAAAGTAACCCGGTTAAATAAGAGAAGCGGGAAAGATATGCCATATTGCCGGAATAGCTCATTTCATTGGTCAGCAGTAAATCAAGGGTCTCCTCGCCGCTCTTGCTCCACATTCTGGCAATAGTAGGTTTATCCTTGTAAACAATGACAGTATCAGCGTCATCAATTTTTCCTTTTCCTGAGCTCATCCTGCCATTATTGAATATGACGTGGACATTGACCAAATCATCTTTGGTACGGATAAGATAGCGTGCGTTAAAAACGAATCCTGTTTCCGGGTTACTAATTTCTTTACGCAGCTTTTTGCTTACCTTAAAAGCAAAGGATAAAATCTTCAGCGATAGCTGAAATAAAGTAATGGATAAATCATTTTTAAAGTTACCCATTTACCGTAACCTCCTTATTTTTTAATGACCGTCCGCATCACGATACTCTTAGCATTATTTACCTATTAAATCAGAGAGTAGGTTTTCTGCGATACGGTCGATGAATCTTTTGGGATCGGGAGAATACTCGTGAACGCCATGGCTGTTATACAATGAAACGATGCCGTGAAATCCTGACCATAATCTTATAACCTGAAAAGTGATCTCATCTTCCGAATTATTTCTGCTTATCAATATTTCTCCGAGCGCCTCCTCTGCTTTTTGGGCGAAGAAGAAGGCAACTTCTTTTTCTTCCCGCGCTACCGGTTCCAGCACGGTGCCAATATAATCAGTGTACTTAGGCACGTCCCAGTTGAACATAATGTTATAATAGTTGGCATTATCTATGCCAAAGCTGATATATACAGTACTCAGAATGCGAAGTCTCTCCATGGGATCGTCAATACCTTCCATAGCAGTTGCTGCCTGGGAATTGAGCATTTCAAAACCTTTCGTCAAGACTCGCAGATATATTTCTTCCTTGGAGGAATAATAGTTGTAAATTGTCTTGGCGGCACAGCCCAGGCAATCGCCCAGCTTACGCATTGTCAGACTTTCATATCCTTCATTGCCGATAATATCCAGCGCTTTGTCAAGGATATGGTCTCTGGTTTTTTCGATTTCTTCATTGTTTCTTGCTGCACGTGGCATTATGTTCTTCCTTTCTAAGTTAAATATTATCCACCGGAGACTATGGAGAAGAAGGCGATGGAATCGCCGTTAATCAGTTCCGTGTCTGGTGTTGCTGCAGCTCCGTTGATACTGACCATCAGTATCCGTGCCAAAATCTTTGGCATCCGGATTGCCCTTAGAACATCTGATAATCTAGCCCCGTCCGGCAATTCCATCCAGCCACGTTCGTCCAGCCTTTTTCTGCTACAGCCAGGCGGCGCGGTTACTCGTACCCTTATCACGCTACATTACCTCTGTGTTAAGCTCAATCAATAACGGGATATTTAAAGCCTCAATAGTCGCCTCTAGTGGTACGCCTGTTTCAAGGTCATACCCCATAGCTTGCCAATGATATTTTGACTGGGCATCGGCCAGAGTAGTGACATTCTTCAAGGGACCGTATTTCAACGGCGGATCGCCCTGCATTCTCTTGGGCAGATGTCTGTCAGCTGGATTTATGCCGTGCTTGATGTTGAACATATGGCGCAGGGTTTGTATTCTTTTGCCCATTTCCAGATATTCATCACCTGTTATTTGCCAACCTGCAGCAGCGTTAAGATATTCGATCAGCTTCCACATATG
The DNA here is from genome assembly GCA_964563125.1 of uncultured Syntrophomonas sp. Classification (GTDB taxonomy): domain Bacteria; phylum Bacillota; class Syntrophomonadia; order Syntrophomonadales; family Syntrophomonadaceae; genus UBA1368. The sequence continues at coordinate 53,742 of CAZLVY010000003.1, forward strand.
GACACCCATTAACTGACCATAATAGCATCCACCTGCACCGTCAACCACCATTGAGTAGCAGGCAGTTGCACAGCTGGCAATTCCTATAGCTTCGTTAGGGATATGATCGGCTTTCTTAGCATGCGGTTTTATGGGAGGAGCCCAGGAACAAATATCCCACAAGGCCATATTGCCATACATGCTGCCGGAGCCAATGGTATGCTTGCCAGGAGCCGGTTCCGTCATGAAGTGAACAGCAAGCTGTGGGTCACATCTGGGATCATGCATCCCCGGTTCCTGACCACCTACATGCATAGCGTATTGCGCAGTTTCCAAACCGAAATATTCAACTGCTTTCTTAACGCCGTCAGCTAGCTTATCGCCAATGCCCTCTCTGGCAATCATCTGTTTTACGAGCTTGATGATGTCCTGATGATTGCCCCATTTCAGTTCCAGACCGCCGGTCTCTTCTGAACTGATTAAACCTTTCTCAAAGCATTCAATGGCATATGCGACTGTATTGCCGGCAGAAATGCTGTCCATTCCAGCTCTGTTTAACAATTCATTAATATAAAAGATCGACTCAAGTTTATTGTTAAGCAACAACGGTCCGAAAGCCTCAATGGTTTCATATTCTGGCTTGTGGGTATGTTCGAATTCGCCGTTATAGATATCGCTGATATCTATAACACCACCACAGCCTAGCGGGCAGGCATAGCAATGATATTTTTTTGTTTCTCTGGCAAATACGTTGTCCGGATTAAAGTTTTTAGACAGACCTTTGATATCTTTAGGAGCACCGTCCCAGTTTTTTACCGGACCGTCGCCGCTATTTACAGCCATTACCGTATTAACCGAGGTACCCCATTTACGCAGCGGGGCAACATTGGCCGGACCGTCCAAGGGTATGCTGAGTGGCAGCGCACCTAATACTTTCCCCAGGATACCGTAGATACTGCCTTTCATAGCACCGGGAGGATAAGCCTTTTTGACCTTCGCAGCCAGCTCTTTGCTTATTTCTTTTACTTTTTCCTTATCTTCACAGTCAATTTTCTGGCTGCCAGCCAGAACAACCGCCTTAAGCTTCTTGCTGCCCATTACCGCACCGACTCCGGAACGGGCAGCGATTCTGCCGCCTTCGTTGCAAATACCGGAAATAAGAGAAATATTTTCTCCTGCCGTACCGATAACTGCAGCTGCAGCTTTCTTTTTACCGCTGTTGATTGCCAGGAGTTTCTTTTCAGCTTCAACGGCATCCATCCCCCAACAATCTGTAGCTTCTCTTAACTCGCATACCTCATTGTCCATATAAAGGTAGACCGGTTTCTCGCTGATTCCCTTGAAAAAGATAGCGTCCACTCCGCACTGCTTAATGGCAGGGGAAAAATTACCGCCACAATTTGCGTCTCCCCAGCCCCCGGTCAACGGAGATTTTGTCACTACCATCCATCGACCGCACATCAGAGCTCCCGTACCAGTCAACGCGCCGCTGACAAAGCCAATAATGTTTTCAGCTCCCAGCGGGTCAGCACCTGACGGAATGTTTTTGTACAGATACCATGCACCCAATCCCTTGCCTGACAGAACCTGATTATACACTTGGTCGGGCACTTTTTTCTTAACTATCGTTTTATCCGAAAGATTGACTTCCAAAATGTGCCCCATACAACTTTTCATTTCTGATCCCCCTTTCCTGATAATCATCTGTTAAAACTATGTATTCCTTCGGCTATACAAGATCTTTGAAAAACGTGTTATTACATTTAAACAACGATAAATAGTTATGGTAACAACGTTATAGTAACACTGTTACCATAAAAAGACAATGCATTTTAATGCCCATCCTCTTTTGTAGAAACACTAATACTGGTCGGCGCTTGAAGAGATGGAAACAATAAGATCACAGGTAAAGGGGGAAACTAGTTGCATAGATGCACAAACTATTTTTGTTTAATCTTTATCCTTGATTTAGAACACCTGTCTCTCTTCTTTTCCCTTCTGGTATCATATATATACTTGAAGAGCGATGTTATGCCTGTTGCTTTTTATCTCTACAATCATCCATATTTTAATACCCTCCAAAAAAGGCAGGAATTTCACAATTCAGGAGCGAAGAATTAATTTAAACATGTCTTCGGAGGGAAAGCGATGTTAGCTACCCTGAATACTCTATTCATTAATGGCATTGAGGCCAAGCCGGTTACAGTAGAGGTTGATATTCAAAACGGATTGCCTGATTTTCAAATAGTAGGATTAGCCTCAACAGCTATTAAAGAAGCTCGAGAAAGAGTCCGCTCGGCTATTAAAAATTGTGATTATAAATTTCCTAATCAAAAAATTATCGTTAATCTGGCCCCGGCGGATTTAAAAAAAGAAGGTACCCATTTTGATTTAGCCATCGCTTTGGGAATACTGATTGCTTCTGAACAGGTTAAATCAGATGTCGCGCAGTTATTCTATTTAGCCGGTGAATTATCCCTCGATGGTTCTATCCGCAAGGTCCCCGGTATTTTACCTATGGCTTTGGAACTGATCAATCTAAATCATCCGGTACAATTCTTGGTTCCCGAGGAAAACAGATCGGAAGCTTCTTTAGTAAATGAAGTTTCTTCCTTACCTGTTGCTCATCTTACCCAAGTAATTAAATGGGTTGAGGGAGAGATTGCTTTACATACGGTTGAACCTGATATGCAGATGACATATGTAAATGTTTCTCAAGCAGATTTTGCCGATGTAAAAGGGCAGGATACTGCTAAACGAGCTTTACAAATAACTGCTGCCGGTATGCATAATATATTGCTGATTGGCCCGCCGGGTGGAGGTAAAACCATGTTAGCCCGTCGTGTGGTCTCTATCTTTCCGGATATGAACCGCCAGGAAGTATTGGAATCCACGCGTATATATTCGGTAGCCAATTTGCTTGATAGTGAGCAACCTCTAATTAAGAGCAGACCGTTTCGCTCTCCTCATAAAAATGCTTCATCTGCCAGCATTGTTGGTGGAGGGAAAATTCCCCGCCCAGGTGAAATAAGTTTAGCCCAAAATGGCGTATTATTTTTAGATGAACTACCCGAGTTTAACCGTGATGTTTTAGAATCTCTGCGTCAGCCTTTAGAAGATAAGGTGATTACTGTAGCCCGTGCTCACGGCGCCTACACTTTTCCCGCCAATTTTGTTCTGATAGGCAGTATGAACCCCTGCCCCTGCGGTAATTTTGGCTCACAGGTCGAATGCCGCTGTACTCCCATACAGATTCATAAATATTTAAGCCGTATCAGCGGTCCTCTTTTAGACCGTATGGATCTTCATGTGGAAGTGCCCCGCGTCCATTTTGACCAGTTAAAAGACCGCAGTCAGGGTGAAACTTCTGAACAAATTAAAGAAAGGGTTTCTTTAGCCCGCGCTGTACAAGAAAAAAGATTTGCCCATCATCACATAAAGGTAAACGCTTTAATGACTCCTGGTGATGTTAAGCGCTACTGTGTATTAAATGATGAATCGGAACATCTTTTAAAAGCCGCCTTTATTAAACTGAATTTAAGTGCCAGAGGTTATGACCGCATCCTGAAAGTCTCCAGAACTATTGCTGATCTGAATAACGAATCTGCCATACAAATTCAACATGTAGCAGAAGCGCTGCAATATAGAAGTTTGGATAAGAAATACTGGATGTAAAAGAAAATAATGCTATGGTATTAAATAGAATTTTATAGATAACTCAGATATATATGCAATTAATTACTAGCAAGGGGAGGGATTCTTATGACGGGCAATTTCATTCTGGCAATTGACCAGGGAACAACCGGTACTACTTGTTTATTAATTGATCATGATGGAAATATTATTTGTCGGGGAAATCGGGAGTTCACTCAGTTTTATCCTAAGCCCGGTTGGGTAGAACATGATCCTCAGGAAATATGGGCGGTTACTCTAAGTGTTGCTAAACAGGTAATTCTGCAGGCTAATCTTAATAGCAGCCAAATTGCCGGTATCGGTATTACCAATCAACGTGAAACTACAGTAGTCTGGGATAAAAAGACCGGGCAGCCAGTTTGTAATGCAATTGTATGGCAATGCCGCCGCACTGCTTCGCTCTGTGAGGAATTAAAGGCCGCTGGGTTGGAAAAGACTGTTAAAGATAAGACCGGCTTAGTTATTGATGCTTATTTTTCCGCTACCAAAATAGCCTGGATTTTAGAAAATATTCCCGGCGCCCGGCAAAAGGCTGAAGCAGGGGAACTGCTATTTGGGACTATTGATTCATGGTTAGTATGGAAACTTACCGGCGGTAAAGTTCACATAACTGATTATTCCAACGCCTCCCGCACTATGCTTTATAATATTCATCAACTGGAGTGGGATAAAGATTTGTTGGAATTTTTGCATATCCCATTTTCTATGCTGCCCCGGGTGGCATCCTCCAGTGAAGTATACGGTCTTACTGAAGCAGATATTCTGGGAACCGAAATACCCATTGCCGGTGTGGCCGGTGACCAGCAGGCAGCTTTATTTGGCCAGACTTGTTTTCAAGCGGGAACTGCCAAGAATACTTATGGTACAGGCTGTTTTCTTCTTATGAACACTGGTATTACACCAGTTAAATCTGAGCAGGGCCTTTTGACTACTATTGCCTGGGGATTAAACAATCAAGTTGAATACGCTTTAGAAGGTAGTGTCTTTATTGCCGGAGCAGCTATTCAATGGCTGCGCGATGAGCTGAAGATTATAAGCAATGCCGCTGAATCAGAATCAATGGCAAAGTCTTTGCCGGATAACGGCGGCGTCTATATGGTACCTGCTTTTGTAGGACTAGGCGCTCCCTACTGGGACATGTATGCTCGCGGCACTATTACAGGACTGACCCGTGGAACCAAAAGAGAACATTTGGCTCGTGCTGCATTGGAAGCGATTGCCTTTCAAACCTCTGATATATTAAATGCTATGACAGTAGATTCAGGAATAACTTTAAATTCTTTAAAAGTTGACGGCGGTGCTGCCAGCAACAATTTTTTAATGCAATTTCAAGCTGATATCCTGGGTGTAGATGTTGAAAGACCTTTAATTACTGAATCTACCGCATTGGGTGCCGGTTTTCTGGCCGGTCTTGCACTGGGATATTGGAAAGATCAGCAGGAAATTACCGGTATTAGAAAAGTGGATCGCAGCTTTTATCCGGTTATGCAGCCTGACGAACGTCTGGATATATTGCATGGCTGGAAATGTGCTGTTAACTGCGCTTTGTCCGGGAAATAATAAAAAACGGTGCTGTTCAGTATTACTAACATTCTTTTAGTTAGATTTCCAACCAGCACCGTTTTGTTTTTGAATAAAATATTTAAGCGATAAGCTTAACGATCCAATCTTTAATTATGGCCAGAACTTTTTCTCTTTCGCTAGCAGTCTCATTCATGGTTTCATGGTAGAGATTTTCAAATATGAAAAGCTCCTTATCCTTAGAACTGGCTTTTTGCATAACTTCCTCACTGCCCCGGTAATCCACGATTCCATCTGCTTTGCCATGAATTATTAAAAGCGGCAGTACCAGTTCTGCTGCCCGGTCCAAGCATTCCTGTCCTGCTGCAGTAAATTCAGTATACCATCTGCTTGATACCCGGTCATGGACCAGGGGGTCTTTAATATATGCTTCCACAACACTTTTATCGTGTGACAACATATTACTGTCCAGCCCACTGGACAAAGTCAGTGCCGGTAAAGCCTTAGATAAAAACAGTGCCGCTTTGGCTTTGAGGGGAGCAACCTCCACGGTATTTCTAAAGCCAGCAGAGGATAGAATCAAACCTTGAAAATCCTGACCATACTTTAGTATATACTTAAAAGCTATTACGCCACCCAAACTGTGTCCTAAAATTATCAGCGGTAAATCGGGGTTTTCCTCCCGGGCTTTCTTTACTAAAAGATTAAAATCATCTACATATTCATCAAAGGACATTATGTGGCCTTTTTTCCCGCCGGAGCGACCGTGTCCGCGATGGTCAAGAGCATAAACCGACAAATCAGAATTCTGAATGGCATTAAGTAAATTAGCATAGCGACTGCTGTGATCTCCCAGGCCATGACAAATAATTAGTACTCCTTTAGCCTGGTCTCTTTTCCAGGTTTGATTAAACAATTTTACTCCATCCGGGCTGGAGAACTCCCCTACTTGATGAATATAATCAGACATTACAAAATCCTCCCCTTCAATTATCTTTACTATTTACTTCATCTGCCTCTATACCGCTGATAAAAGACTTGATCAGGTTAATTTTTCCAAAATCACCTTCTGAAGGTCCATATAAGCTGGTTTCCCTTCCCAGTAGTCTTTCTCTGATCTCGTCTGGATTGTTATTTTCCTTATATAGTTCTTTTACCTTAGCAAATAAGTCTTCCCAATAAGCTATTTTTCTCTTAATCGCTTCTTTGGCATCTGTAACTATTAAACCCGAACTGCAAAACAGGATGGAAAAATCGTACTGCAATAGTTTAGAAAGTGATGCTAATGTCTCTACCACATTCTCATCACTTCTTAATGTCGGGACTTGTTCGCGCACAAAAATATCTCCCGCAAACAACCATCCCTGCTCTGGTTCCAGTAAACAAATATGATCCGGACTATGTCCCGGAGTATGAATTATATTGAATTCGAATTGATTGGTTTTAATAGTCTTACCTATTGGATGTGCTTTTGATGCCGGTGGATCTCCCCAGGCAATATGTTGATAGGCTCGCAAGCGGTCAGTCCAGAGATGGGGATTTTCAATAAGAGGTACGGCTAGGTGGTGGGCGAAAGTATTATTAACCGCAAATTTTTGCTGAAAAATAATATTATTGCCGATATGATCTTCATGATGATGAGTATTAACAATTACATCAACTGGATAATCTGCAAATGCCTCTTCTATTTCATCAGCAACATGATATGGTCCGGTATCAATCAACAGGCC
>CAZLVY010000003.1:60764-87398 GCA_964563125.1 uncultured Syntrophomonas sp.
ATGCCTCTTCTATTTCATCAGCAACATGATATGGTCCGGTATCAATCAACAGGCCATCCAGATAATAACAGGCCATAGTATAAATCGGCTTTCCATCAATCAGTCTGCCCATTATAAACTGAGTGACATCACCATGATTTTGCGAATTTATCATTACCCCACCCCCCTATTTTCAAACTCACATTACCATCATATTACAATTATAAGTTATTATCCAGAAAATATAACATCCGGCAGTTTCCTTTCAATATATTAGTATGAAGCATCAATTGATTTATTATGTTATTTCGTCTATCACCTGTCATATATATTTGTTATTATTGTTTAAAGATAAAACTAATTTATGTTGAGGAGGGTATTCATTAAATGGAAGAACGTACTATTTCTGAAACTGCTACTTCTCTAAGCCAAATAATTCTGCCCAACCAAACTAATCCTGCCGGTACTGCTCATGGAGGGGAACTTTTAAAAATGATGGATAACTGTGCGGGGGCATGTGCTACCAAGCATTCCCGCGCCATAGTAGTTACTGCTGCAATTGATGGTATAAATTTTCATGCCCCGGTCTTTATGGGCAATTTGGCCACCTGCAATGCTCATCTAACCTATGTCTCCAATTCATCAATGGAAATTGCGGTAAATATTGATGCCGAAGACTTAATGCAGGGTACACGCCAGTGCTGTATTACAGCTTATTTTACTTTCGTGGCTCTGGGTGAAAATATGACGCCTATGAAGATACCGCGGCTTAAACTTGAAAATACTATGGAAGAGGAAGAATTTGAAGCAGGAAGGGTCAGAAGCAAAGCGAGAAAAGAAAATCCGCAGGTGTGTTGGTTATCTCTTTACTAATCGAGTAGGGTAATGCTGCAGTAGCTTGGCTGCAGCATCATCCCTTTCACAGAACTGCACGCACGGGCCTAGTATTGAGAGTGGGTATAGGTTTTACCACTTTCCTGACTAATATCATATTTTACCGATTGATAAAAATCCTGGTTAGAATTCGGTGAGGTCGTCTCGTCTTCAATAATCCCAAAGCCGCTGGTCTTAAGTATTTGGGTAATAAACCATCCTGCCGAGCCGTCATCAGGCAACTTCTCTACCACCATTTTTTCGGTTGCTATAGCATGGGTCTGGCCGGAAAAGATTTCCGGGAAAGTGAGGGCATACTCGATCTTGGTATCGTTGAGTTCATTTCGGCTTTCTATAGTGATAGGTCCCACCTGGGGGCTGGAACAGCCGGTAACCCAGTAAGATTGACGGACATAAGCGCTTTTATCCGCTTCCTGACGCAGTTGGGGTGACAAAGCTGCATACTGCAAAGCTCCATTGCGGGTTTGTTCGCCCCTCCCCCATAATTTTACCGCTTCATCGGCACTGTCGGGAATAAGGGCGTTTTCTATCCGTTCAATTTCGGATTTAATTTGCTCCAGATCAGGAGTCTGAATCGACAGTATATTGGTCGCCTCATTATAACCAACCCGGGCATTGAACAGGTATTCCAGCCAGTCCATAGGCAGGTAATAATGGCCCTGGTGGTTTTCAATGCTGTTAACCACGGAACTGTGTTCATAAATCCCATCATCGCTGGTAATATTGACGGTTATATGATCGCGGGGAGCGGGCAGTGTCAGTTCCACTCTTTTCGGCTTAAATTGTTCCAGGTTCAATACCCATTGCCGGTCAGACACCAGATCAGGCAGCTCTAAGTTTCTGGCCTTATCCGGCAAGGGCCAGATTTTATCGTTATATTCATCAATAGGGGGTTGCAGTGCCCCAGTATAGGCGCGGAATTTCTCTAAACTATAGAAATCCTGTGGGGTCGTAATAGTTACCGTACGGGCAGCGGCGTCCCATTCTACCGAAGTAGCTCCCAGTAAATCAGCTGACCAGCGCAAGGGTACCATGACCTGCCCATGGGTCACACTCATATAAGGGGGAGCATTTACTATGGAGCCGTTTATTTGCACCTGCAAACGAGGAGCAGCATCATCAACCGGGGCCGCGGTGGAAAAACCGCTGGTACTTACAGCAAAAAACATAAATATCAACACCAGACCGGACATAAAGTATCTTTTCATTATTTCAATCGTTCCTTTCTCTGTATTCGTTTATAAATATCATGCATTATTCCTTTACCCCTCACTCCCTTGCTTCCTTAATTAGGTGAATAAAGAATGATGCATGGTTAATAATCGGGCAGACAGGGTCGTCTGCCCCTACACAACGTGAAACATTTTATATAGTTTAACAGGGACGTACACCGTGAAATATTTTATATTATCGTAGGGGTGGACGACCCTGTCCACCCGGTTGTATATATGCCGAATTATCCTTATGATTGGCATCAAATATAATACTTGTCTGCAGCCCAGTTCAACGGATTATTTTCTATGTATTTACAAATTTCCTGATATTCTAGTTCACTACGAATTATATGTTCATAATAATTGCGCTGCCATATTGTTTTCAGGTTATATTTAAAGCACATTCTTGTTGTTACAGATTTATAACCCTGAATTATTTTAGGTAGGGGTGGACGACTCTGTCCACCCTCAGAAATCACAACAATTCCATGAATGTGGTTTGGCATTAAGCAAAAGGCATCTGTTTTTACATTATCATAGATATCATTCATTCTGTTCCAACATTCATAAACTATTCTACCAATTCTATTTGCTTTCATTACTGCTTGTTGGCAGACATGGTTGTCTGCCCCTACAATTTCCCCGAATATTCCCATTTTATTATGTGTACAAATGGTAATGAAGTAGTATCCAGCCTGTGAATAATCATATTCCTTTAATCTAACATTTTTTCTTTGCGGTAACTTTTCCATTTAAATACCAACCCTTTGTTATTCAGACCATAACTGGCAGACAGGGTCGTCTGTCCCTACAAACACATCTTATATTGCTTACGGTTGGATATTGGTATTCTTACAGGAAGTGGCGAACAAATTTGCCAATTTAAAGCCATTCGTGTTTAGTTGACATCGTTTTCTATGCTCCAACGGCATATTATCTAACCGGGCATAGTGAGAGCAATTTACAGATGGCAGGAAAATTGTTCGATAGTCAGCAGGTTTGGTATCGCCATGCAAAAAGGTGAACAGCAATTACTGGATAACTTAACCGTGGTCTGGGACCCTTTATGAAAATTGCACTTATGACAGCATCTATGAGAAGTGGTTTGGCTCAATAGATGAATTTATTCAAGAATTACATGAATATCTGGATTATTACAACAACCTCAGAATTAAGTTAAAATTAAAAGGAATGAGTCCTGTAAAATATAGAACTCATTCTCTCAATGTTGCTTAATAAAAATTTGTCTAACTTTTTGAGGTCATTTCAGAAATATTGAACGTTCCCCTGCTTCCTGTAGTATTAATAATGCTTATGACAGAGCCGTAATCATTATTAAATTAATGATTTTTGTATTAGGGATTACTCATGGAAAATTCAATAGCTTCTGGCAAGGACAGGTTGACACTTATGTTGTCCTCTACTAATTTTGCAATACCAGCAGTATTCGAGTTCATATAGAAGCTTCCCTATTACTGAGATCATTATTTTGTTTGCTATTACATAATAGGTCCGGAGCTCCGGACCTATTTGCTTTTTTGTTTAATACTACATATCTGTTTCAGGTTATCGAAAAGTTCAGCAACTGTAATAACACCAACTCCGCCAGGAACTGCACTGGCAACCTGTGCTTTCTCCTTAGCCGCTTCATCAACATCGCCAAACATTTTGCCGGTTTCATCAAAATTGATTCCGGCATCTATTATTACTGCACCTTCCTTAACCATATCTGCGGTAATAAAATTCTTTTTGCCCAGTGCTGCAACTAATATATCGGCATTTAGAATTTCCCTTTTAAGGTCTGTCGTACGGGTATGACATAAAGTAACAGTACCATTTTCTGAAGTCATCATAACTGCCAGAGGATTTCCAACAATAGTGCTGCGTCCTACTATAGTTACTTTTTTACCTTCGATGGGGATATTATGTTCCTTGAGAATACGGATTATGGCTTTGGGAGTTGATGGCTGAACACCTTCTTGACGGCTAATAAGTTTTCCCAGATTATAATTGTGTATACCTTCCACATCTTTATGGTAGGCAATAGAATTGACCAAGCTGTTATAGTTGAGGTTTTCCGGCAGCGGTTTTTGCAGCATAATACCATCAATTTCAGGATCATCATTCAGATCGCTTATAGTTCTAAAAACATGGCTCTCCTTTGCTCCTGCTGATAAATGTATAACATCAATGTTAACTCCCGTTTCTTCAGCAAACTTAACTATACCTTTAACATATACCTGAGATGGTTGGTCATCGCCAACTACAACAATCGCCATACTCATTGTTGTAGACGCTGCAAACTGGCTGATTTCTGCTTTTATCTTGTCCCTTATCTCGCGACCGTAAATAAGCAATTTTATCTCCTCCAAAAATTATTATTGCATCCGTAATTGCTTTAATATTTTTATATCCTCGTCTACACCTTCCAGCGGTGTTTCCAAAATAAACGGAAACTTAGAAAAAAATGAACTGGAAAGTAAGGCTTTAAAGCCCTGCGTACCTATAAAGCCCTGACCGATATGGGTGTGTCTGTCTCTGGCAGCGCCTAATTCTTTCATGCTGTCATTAGCATGCACCAAATATATCTTGTCTTGTCCAAAGGAAGCCTGCATTTGCAAAAGAATGTTATCAATGCCGGCTTGGTTTGAGCAATCATAGCCGGCGGCAAAAGTATGGCAGGTATCATAACAAATGCCTACCTTGTCACTCTGCCCTACCTTATCTAATATTTGTTTTAATTCATCAAAATTACTGCCTAATTCTGTACCTTGTCCAGCCATAGTTTCCAACAAAATGCGCGTTCTGCCGGTATGTTTTTCCAGCACCTGATTTAATAAATCACTTACTTTATCTATCCCTGCCGCAGGTGAAGTTGTAGTATAAGAACCTGGATGTAATACCAGGTAATCAGCATCTATTAAACTGCAGCGCTCTAAATCTTCAGTTACTACCTTAAGAGCGAATTCATACACATCCGGTTTGGCAGCAGCCGGATTACATATATAGGGTATATGTACTACAACCGGTCCTATCTGGTTTTCCTTAAAAATGTTGATGAAATACTCGGTTTCTTCCACAGTTAACTTTCTAGCCCCGCTGCCGCGCGGATTTCTAAGAAATATCTGAACTGCTTCCAGGCCTCTTGCCACAGCTTCATCTGCTGTTGCCTTTAATCCTTTGCCTACTGATAAATGGGCTCCTATAGCCGGCATTATTTTATTAATGATATATCCCCTCGTTTCTCTTAGAAAGCATCTTTTATGTGATTAATTGTTTCCTTACCATCCAGAATTAAAATAGTAATGACATCAAAACGCATCCGGTGGTGATTATTATACATGCTATTCATAAATATTAAAGCCGCTTTTTTTAGATGCTCAATTTTCTTAGGGGTTATAGATTCCTCGGGATAGCCGTATTTCAGACTGGTGCGGGTTTTAACTTCGACAAAAATTAAATCATTACCTTTAGTGCAGATGATGTCGATCTCTCCATATCGGGTATAAAAATTCCTGCCAATCACCTTATAACCTTTTGCAGTCAGGAAACCAACAGCTTTTTCCTCTCCCTGCATTCCTAATCTTTTTTTCATTGACCTTCTCCTGCTTTTACCCTTTTTTTATAGTATAGCCCAATCCCCACCAGAAACTCTTTTTCAAGCTTTGCCCCACTAAAAAACTTAATGTTTAATATATTTAAAGTATCTGCTTATCGAATAGCCCTTTTTGGCTTAAGGTGTTCTTCCCTACCAGCGTTTTTATCGGTTCAAAACTGGTACGGTGAATAGAGCATACTCCGTAACGGTTTATCATCTCCAGATGTTCGCGGGTAGCATAACCTTTATGTCTGGCAAAACCATACTGAGGATATAGTTTATCATATGATTCCATGCTCAGGTCTCTTTCTACCTTGGCCAAAATGGAAGCACATGCAATCGAAATACTGAGACTATCCCCTTTAATAATTGATTGACTGTCTATATTTAACTCCGGAAGTTTCATTGCATCTACCAGTAAAAAATCCGGCTTAATTGATAAATTTTGTACAGCCGTTTTCATAGCTTCGCGGGTAGCATTATAAATATTTATTCTATCCAGGTAAGCAGGAGATATGTAACAGAGTGCCCAGGATAGCGCTTTTTGCTTTATTTCCCCCACTAATCTATTTCTCATAGTGGCCGTCAGTTTTTTAGAGTCATTAACTCCGGCTAAATAAAAGTCGCGGGGTAATATTACTGCCGCGGCAACTACCGGACCTGCAAGAGGTCCGCGTCCTACCTCATCAATTCCTGCTAAAAATTCATAACCGTTATTATAGGCTGCATATTCGAATTGTTTCAGCTTTTCTACTCTATCCCTTTCGGCCTTGGAATTTAAATCTGCTTTAACCATTCACCGTTTTCCTTTTCTGTTCAATTATTTTGTTGAATTTGCCTGATTATGCTGTCGGCAAGCATCTCACCCTGCAAAATCGCTTCTTTGATTCCTGCCGGCCGGGAAGCATCACCAATGGTAAGCACCAATGGATTTATTTCTGGCGGCAATTGTTGCAGAAGGTTATTCTCCGGTTCATAACCAACTGCTGCAATAATTATATCGGCCGAAATGAGTTTTTCTTCTTCTCCATTAGTGCTGATTGCAGCCTGACCATGTTCAATTCTTTTTACTTTGCTGTTTTTTATTAGAATAACCTGTCCATTATGCAAACGTTCTAAAAGTACCCGCCGGTTTTTCCTTTCCAAATTTAAAGCTATAGTTTCTTTTTCTTCCACAATAATAGCCTGGTTATTATACTGATTAAGAAAATCCGCCAGTTCACATCCGGTATTCCCTCCACCTATAATTAGAATGCGACTATTTTTTATCCTTTCCGGCTTTTTAAATATTTCATCCGGTAAAAAACAAAATTCATCATCCCAGCCTTCGATGTTTGGTCTTCTGGCTTTGGAACCAGTAGCAATGACCAGATAATTCGTTCTGCTTTGGAAGAAATCTTCCGCTTTAAAGCTTTTTCCCAGAATTATTTTGGCACCGCTTGCATTTAGCTGGTTAATTAAGTATTCTTTAAATTCGCGAATACGCTCTTTATGGGGAGGAATCATAGCCCAATTAAGCATACCACCTAATTTTGCAGCCTTTTCATATATAGTAACAGCTATACCATTGCGTCTTAAGGCTATTGCGGACTGCATCCCCGCTGGTCCACCGCCGACAACTATTACGTGATGACGGCTCAAATTATCATAATGCTGCCCATCAAAATAAGCTTCTCGTCCAGTAGCAGGATTAACCGTACAACTGACACTGAAACCTTTGAAATGACTGCCGATACAATTATTGCATATTATACAAGGTCTTATGGCCTGAATGTTGCCCTTACGTGCTTTATTTGCCCATTGACTGTCAGCTAACAAACTTCTGCCGACAAAGACAAAGTCTGCTTTCTTATCAGCTATAATCTGCTCAGCCATAGCTGGTTTTCTGACCATTCCTCCAGCTATAACCGGAATTGCTACCTTCTTTTTAATGGCTTCAGCCAGATATATCCGCCAACCGTCCTCATATGAAGCCGGTTCAATACTATTAAGTCCTGATTCATAGATTCCTGCCGAGCAGTTTATAATGTCAACTCCATTTTGCTCAAGCATAACAGCAATAGCTTGTGCCTCGGATACTTTAAGACCGCTCTGGGTAAAATCATCTATATTTAAGCGGACTGATAAAACCAACTCAGGCACTCGGGTTTTAATTTTTTTAACTATTTCAATGAGTATGCGTGCACGGTTTTCCAGGGAACCTCCGTATTCATCAGTTCTGCGATTGCTTTGCTCAGACAGGAACTGGTTTAACAAATAACCATGGGCAGCGTGAAGTTCTACTCCGTCGAATCCAGCTCTATAGGCAAACTCCGCTCCCCGGACAAATTTATCTACAATTTCTTTCACCTCAGCCAGAGATAACTCGCGTGGGATTTCTTTCATTATTCTACAGGGTAAAGGTGATGGTGCTACCGGAGTTGTACCTTCAGTCAGCATTGAAATAGTCTGCCGTCCGGCATGAAACAGCTGAATAAAAGCTCTGCAATTATAGGATTTAATAATATCTGTCAGACGTTGTAAGCCCGATATATATTTAAAATGATCGATGCGAATTTGCCCATAACCATCTCTGCCCACAGGATCGTCAATGACGGATGCCTCAACTATAATCAGTCCTACCCCGCCTGCGGCACGTGCACGGTAATAGTTGAGATGACGTTCTGTCACTTCACCATCTAAAGAAGCATAACTTGTCACCATAGATGCCATTACAATACGGTTTTTAATTACAAGATTGCCGATTTTAGCTGGCGAAAACAAATGTTTAAAATTTTCCATAACATTTAACCTTCCCACAAATACATTTTATTTAAAAAAACTGCTGCATTGGTCCTAACTGACTTTGGGTTTGCAGCAGTACCGCTTCCAAATCATCAAGCTGCTCAGAAGTTAGAAATGGTTCCTGCCCATCCTTGATTTTTTTTATGGTTTTTTCTACTGGCACTACCCTGAAATTCAACTTGCCATTGGCCTCATAAAAGTGAGAATAGGTTGGTGTGTATGATACTTCAGATAAAATTGTTTTACCGCTATCAAAATCCTTGGTGAGCTTTAGTTTTAAAACGATGCCGCTATTGCGTTCCAGACCTTTTTGATGGCTGATAAAATTACCCATTGAATAAATTACAAACTTATCCTTATCATTAATTTTTAAAACTTCCATGCTCTGAATAACATGTGGATGACTGCCTAGTATTATATCTGCGCCGGCAGTCAAAAATTGACGGGCTAAATCTTTTTGTTCATTAGTAGGTTGGGGGCTATATTCAACTCCCCAGTGCAAAACTAATACTAATACATCCACCTGCGGTCTTAATGCTTCTATATCGGCAAGAATCTGTTCTGGGTCCAGGAAATTAAAAAAATAGGGGTGCTCCGGGGGAACCGGCATGCCATTAGTACTGTAACTATAAGCCAGATATCCTACTTTTACATTTCTTATGTCTTTAATCAAAAATTGCTGTTTGTCCTCAGCGGATAGGTAAGTCCCGACCGTATCAAGATCGGAATCATGTAATACCTGCATAGTCCTTAACGCTCCGTCAAAGCCTTTGTCCAAAATGTGATTGTTAGCCGTTATTATTAAATCAAACCCTGCATTAGCAAAAGCTTCAGCAGCAGCATCGGGACTATTAAAGATTGGGTAACCACTGTAACCGGCATCAGCACCGGCCATAGGTGCTTCGAAATTGGTTGAACTGTAATCACCCTGTTTAATTAAATACTCTATATCAGCAAAAAAGGTGGGAAAACTGTAAGAACCATCCTGTTGCACACCGGACCATATCTGGGTATTATGCATCAGACAATCTCCCGCGGCAGTTAAAGTTATGGTTTCTTCTTTCTCTTCGCTCTCTTCCAACGTGTCATCCGTATTAACTGGTAAATTTAATGGTTCTACACTTGATTGCTCATAAAAGGCAGTAATAATTATCAAAAATATCGCTAATATAATAGATGCAGAGATAATCACTTTCTTCAATAGTAAAGTCTCCTTAAAAAATATAGGAAAGCTGTTAAAGCTTTCCTATATTTTAACCTTTAATGATTTGATAGTCTTTAGTAATTTTAAATTGCAATCTTTGTTATTTAGTTAATTCCATTTCCCATTCATCTTTGCCGTCGACCGTAATATTGATTCTATATCCTTGAGATACAGCCAGCTTGCTGACATTTTCTTTAGAGACCTGACTGGTACCTGTAACTGATATTTCATTACTGCCTTTATCTATGCTTTTTTTCACTTTAATAACCGGCATTGGGCAGCTCAGCCCTCTTACATCAACTTTTTCCATCATTTAACCTCCTATGCTTCCCTGTAACTCCAACCAATCCAACCCATAAATAATATGCCTGCGACACAGGCTATTTGGCCATATATTCCTACACCGGCACCGGATGCGGCAAACATAAAGTTATGAGCAACAGCAGCGCCGATAATCATACCTAAAACAACTGCCCCGGCATCCAGGTCACCTTCACTGGAAAGCACTAATTGTCTTAGCGGGCAACCGCCTAATAAGGTTGCTGTTAGTCCAACCAGAAACAGGCCAAGGAAATTCCAGATATGCATTGTATGAGCAATTGGTTGCTCAGCAAAACCAGGTTTAAAAAATCCAAATATGAGATTTAAAACTAATGCTCCAACAAAAATACCTATGAAACCTAATAATAAATAATTCTCTCTTATTAATATAAAATCTCTTATACCACCACTTAAACAAAGTCTGGTTCGCTGTGCGAGAAACCCAACAATCAACCCTGCAATTAACGAAATTGCTATTGGTGCTGCCATGGAGCCAGGCCCTTCGGTGCTAAAGAATATTGGACCTCCTGCATCTGCATTGAAAACAGTAGCTTTCAGCAGCAAATAAAGTAAAACAGCAACTATTATCGGAATGATATAACCTCCCGCATTGGAATGACTGTATTCAGCCTTACCCAGATTGAAGCCTTTACGTAAGAAAAGCACTCCTGCGCCAACCCCAGCGATGAAGCCCAATAGTCCAACAACTGCATTATAATCTCCACCTGCCATTCTTAAAATATCGCGCAGCGGACATCCTAAGAACACCAGTGCTCCAATCATCATAAACATTCCCATAGCAAATCGGACCAAAGTAGAAGATCCGCCCCGGGCCTTGAATTCACCTGCGAACATAGATGTAAAAAGTGCCCCTAATACTATCCCTATAATCTCCGGGCGAATATACTGAACAACTCCTGCTCGATGCAATCCTAGTGCACCCGCAATGTCGCGTTCGAAACAAGCGATACAAAATCCCATGTTCATAGGATTTCCTAATTTGACCAGGATTGCTGCAATTGCACCAATAATTAAACCAGTACATACAATAAACCATTTTCTACTATCCATCTTCAACTATAACCTCCTGTTAATTGTATTACTTATTCTTATATCATGAATAAGCATTGCTTATTCTGTAATATTCGTTAATAAAAAAATTATTCCTTTAATTTTAAAATAAAACCATAAAAAATTAAAAACTGCTCCCAGGTAAACCGGCAGCAGTTTCAAATAAATAATATTCTAGTCTAAACTAAATCTTCCTAATTTTCCTTTGCGGAAGTCTTGCAAAAGCATAGTGCAGGTTTTATCCAGATCAAATTGACCTCCTTTTAGCAAATGTCCCCGTTTTTTAGCAATATCAATCAGAATTTCAGATTCTGGTTTGTCTGTTCCGTCCAATTTAAATTTATCCATCAAAATTTGCGGCCATTTTTGCAATAATAATTTCAGCAGGTATAACGCAACTTCGTACTCACTATAGGCATTTTCACCTACGATATTTAGCAAAGCTAGTTTTAGTCCTTGTTCTTCGTTCTCAACTCTTGGCCACATCAAACCTGGAGTATCCATAAATTCAATATCTTCGCGCACTCTAATCCATTGTTTGCCTCTGGTAACACCAGGTTTATTTCCGGTTTTAGCTACTTTTTGCCCCACCAAACAATTTAAAAAGGTTGATTTCCCAACATTGGGAACTCCGGCTATCATAACTCTGGCAGGGCGTATCCGGTGTCCTTTATCCAACATTTTTTGCGCCTGTTCCTGAAAACTTTCCCCAATTGCCTGTAAAACATCTTTAGCACCTTTACCGCTAATTGAGTCTATCCCTACTGCTTTGTAGTTCTCTTTCCTTAAAGCCTGCAGATAACCAGTAGTCTGTTCTGATATAGCTAAATCAGTTTTATTTAATACAATAACTGTCTTCTTCTTATTTGCTATCTTTTCCAATTCCTTATTGCGACAAGAAAAAGGAGCACGAGCATCAAGCAGTATTAAAATAATGTCAACCAGTTTAATATTTGCTTCTATTTCCCGGCGTGCTTTAACCATATGTCCCGGAAACCAGTTAATGTTCATCTTCAAGCCCCTATCTATATTTGTGAAATATTTTTTGAAAAAAAAGAATACCCGCAGGTATTCTTGCTTTTTACTATTTTTTATATCTGCCTTTTTCTTTAACCCTGGCTTTCTTACCGGTAAGTGCACGCAGGTAGAATAATCTTGCCCGCCGAACTTTACCTTTGCGGGTAACTTCAATTTTGGCAATTTTAGGGGAATGCATGGGGAAGGTTCTTTCTACTGCTACTCCATAGGTAATTCTTCTGACGGTAAATGTCTGTGAAAGTCCCCCGCCTCTAATTTTTAAAACAGTACCTTCATAAATCTGAATTCTTTCGCGCGTTCCCTCAACAACCTTAACATGTACTTTAACTGTATCGCCAGGTCCAAAAAGGGGTAAATCTTTCTTATAATACTCTTCTTCGATAGATTTTATTATGTCTTGCAACTTTGCTGCCTCCTTTTATCAGGTGTTCGTACATTCGTTAATGCAGCGGACCACCCCTATTCAAACAGAACAAAAACAGTATATCATAAACAGTCTTTCTACTACAAGTCAAATAATCTTAATTGTTGTTAATCAGTGATAATGTCATGGTATAACTCATCAGGGAAAGTGTCATCCCCAGCTTAGCAAAGAAAAAACCCATTCTTTGAATTATAATATTACATTATTATTAATAAAAAACCTAATCAAAAATCGGAAACTTTTCTCGCTTAGCACACAAAAGTATTTATGAGAGATGTGTTTTATATTTTTAGAAAATAGTAATTTAATAAAAGTGGTGTTATATTTGTTGATACATAGTATTAATAACTTTACATAGTTGGCGCCTAAGGAACAACAGGCTAGTACACTATAACAAATAATGAGAGGCGGTTATAAATATGATTTGGAATCACATTTTGCTTGAAGTCAAAGACCACGTTGCTACACTCACCCTGAATCGACCGCGGGTTCTAAATGCTTTAAACCGTGAAATGGTAGATGAATTAGATCAGGCCGCAGGTAAAATAGCCGGTGATGCGGATATCCATGTCCTGATAATAACAGGAAGTGGTGAGCATTTTGCTGCCGGAGCCGACATAACAAATATGGTCGATTTCGTCCCCGAGGAGGCACGTGCTTTTGCCTTTACTCCCACATTTAATAAAATAGAAAGTCTGCCGCAGCCGGTAATCGCTGCCGTAAAAGGGTATGCACTGGGGGCTGGATTTGAACTGGCCCTGGCAGCCGATATCCGCTTGGCCGGAAGCAGTGCCCGCTTTGGATTACCGGAAATCAATCTGGGTATTATGCCGGGAGCAGGCGGAAGTCAGAGACTACCTCGCTTGATAGGTGCAGCGCAGGCTAAAGAGCTGATTTATTTAGGTCATAATATTGACGCCTCTGCTGCACTATCATTAGGTCTGGTTAATCGAATGGTTACAGACGAAGAACTATTGGATGAAGCAAACAAAATGGCGTCTAGAATAGCCAGCAAATCAACAGTAGCTATTAAAATGGCCAAACGAACTGTCAACATCGGTCTCAATCTTGATTTAAAGTCTGCTACTGAACTAGAAGCTATTGCCTGGGGAGACCTTTTTGCCACTCATGATCAAAAAGAAGGTATGCAAGCCTTTATAGAAAAAAGAAAACCGCAATTTAAAGGAAAGTAATAAATAATAATGAACACTGACAGTAAAAAACCGAGGCGTATCACGTATTTTTAAAAATAAAAAATAGCGGGGTTTAAGGCCTCGCTATTTTAATTGACTTATGTATAATCCTTTATGCTCTTCAAGCCTTGTTTTTCCTAAAACACTATACTTCCTCGCTAAACCAGTATGCTCCCAGCAATCTATCTAAAATAATAGCTACAGCACTTCTAACTGACAGATGATTATATGAGCGGCCAGGTTCAACCGGTTCTAAAAGATAGTCACAGTTCATAATTAGCTCTTTATCTATTCCCCACCCGGTACCGAATAAAATTAAAAAAGATCTTTCCTCTTCATGTATTGCATCTTTTAGGCTGCTATAAGTAACAGATATTCCGTAATCGCGGGCGTCGGTAGCTACTACTAGAGGCTTCTCTCCATCTTGCTCTACTATATGTTCAATAACTTGCTCCAGATTTGAACAGACTTTCAAAATGGAAAAGGCCTCTTTGCGATCTGCATTATAATCGCCGCCATATCCTTCCTGCCAATACGATACTATATCTTTAATTAATTTTTGCTGATTAGGCGAAGGATGGACCACAAAAAAATTTTCCACTTCATAAGTACGGGCAGCACGTGCTATATCATGCAAATCAAGGTTAGTAACCGAAGTTGTTATTACATCCATACGCTTGTTATACATCGGATGATGCAGGAGGGCTATATAAACTTTAGCTTTTCTCACTATTTTGCTCCCTGTTAAATAATATTTCTATTAATAATCCTTTTTCCTCTGCAGTAAATTGCTTTTTTATAAGTAACTCGGGATGCTTGAGCAAAGTTCTTAACAAGCTTTGCTTCAGGCGCCATTTCCTGATATTCTCATGATGCCCGGAAAGGAGAACCTCCGGAACTTCCAGTTGTTTATAAACCCTGGGGCGGGTGTAGTGAGGATATTCGAGTAATTGCTGAGCAAAAGACTCATCCATGGCTGATTCATCATCACCCAATACCCCGGGTATTAATCTGATTACCGCATCAGTTAAGACCATAGCCGGTAGTTCACCGCCGGTTAATACATAGTCACCGATTGATAACTCTTCATCAACAAAATTCATAATGCGTTCATCAATACCTTCATAGTGGCCACATAATAATATAAGATGTTCATGCTTTGAAAGTTCTTCTGCGATACTCTGGTTAAGCTTTGGCCCCTGGGGAGAAAGATAGACTACCTGGGAATCAGATCTTTTCACCTTTTCAATGGCAGATATTACTACATCAGGTTTTAAAACCATTCCTGCACCACCACCATAGGGATAATCATCAACCTGCTGATGTTTGTCCGTGGCAGAATCTCTAATATTTATTATATTAATTGTAACCAAAGACTTTTCAACCGCTCGTTTAATGATACTTTCCGAAAATGGTGACGCAAACATGAACGGAAAAAGCGTTAAAATATCTATTTGCATCTGCTAACCTTCATCATCAATTATTCCCGGCAGTAAGTCTACCTGCATCATTTTATTTTCCAGGTCTACCTTAATAATAACTTCTTTAATCGCCGGAATAAGTATTTCTCCAAAACGGGGCGACTTAATTACATATACATCATTGGCGCCAGTTTCCAGCACTTCTGTCAGTTCACCCAGCAGCCCTCTATGGTTATCGTGTACCTGTAAACCCTTCAATTGAAAATGATAATAGTACCCTTCGGGTAAAGGATATACTTCTGTCTCTTCTATTTGCAGTAAACTGCCGCGAAATTCCTGTGCTGTTTCTTTGCTGTCAATACCGCTTAACTTAAAAATAAAACCATTAGCATTACTTTTAAGCGACTCAACCTGCTTGATAGATATTTGCCCTCTTTTATTTACTTTAATCTGTTTGAGCCCATTAAACCTTTCAGGAAAATCTGTAAGAGGGGTTACTTTGACTTCGCCTTTGTAGCCAAAATGACCAACTATTTTCCCTATGGTAATTAGTTCCTCTGACAAAATAAAACCTCCTGCTCAAATAACTAATAGGGCATAACGCCCTATTTCATTATTTCTATAGCTACTCTTTTGCCTTCTTTAGCCGCTGCTACTTTGCTTAAAATACGGATTGATTTGGCAATCTTGCCCTGTTTACCAATAACCTTCCCCATATCCTCAGATGCAACTCTCAATTCTATGACAACCGAATTATCTCCCTCGATCTCTCTTACATCGACTTCCTGAGGGTTGTCTACCAAAGATTTGGCAATATACTCAACTAAATCTTTCATTAATAATCACTCCCTGCCGGACTATTTGCGGCTAGCCGCGAACTTTGCCATAATGCCCTGCTTCTGTAATAGAGATTTAGCTGTATCAGAAGGTTTAGCTCCATCTGCCAGCCACTTAAGGGCTTTCTCTTCGTCAATTTTAATAGTAGCCGGATTTGTGGCAGGGTCATAGTAGCCAATTTCTTCAATAAATTTTCCATCTCTGGGAGCTCTGGCGTCAGCTATTACTACACGGTAGAAAGGTCTTTTCTTGGCTCCCATTCTTTTTAGTCTGATTTTTGTTGCCATTAGGTCACCTCCTTAATAATGTTTGCTTTGCTTATATAAATCCATAAGCCCCTTATATGACATTTTATTTATATGGTCATATTTAAAATGGAAACTTCATGGCGGGCAAGCCCTTTTTACCTTTTTTACCGCTCATATCGGCAAATTGCTTCATAAGCTTTTTTGATTCCTCAAATTGTTTTAACAGGCGGTTAACATCCTGAACCCTAGTTCCACTACCACGAGCGATTCTTTTTTTTCTGCTGCCATTTAGCATAGCAGGATCTCTTCTTTCTGTGCTTGTCATAGATTTTATTATGGCTTCTATATGCAGCAATTCCTTTTCATTGACTTCACCCTTCATGCCTTTAAGCTGTTTGCCCATTCCAGGAATCATACCTATTAAATCTTCTAGCGGCCCCATGGACTTTACTTGTTGCATCTGCTCCATGAAATCTTCCAGAGTAAATTCCTGACTGCGTATTTTCCGTTCCATCTCTTTAGCTTGTTTTGCGTCAAAAGTGGATTGCGCCTTTTCCACCAGGCTTAAGATATCGCCCATACCCAGTATTCGTGAAGCCATTCGCTCCGGGAAAAAAGTCTCCAGAGCATCAATTTTCTCACCGGCACCGACAAATTTAATCGGGCATCCGGTAACGGCTTTAACTGATAATGCTGCGCCGCCTCGGGTATCGCCATCTAATTTAGTGAGGATAATACCCGTTAACCCTAATTGTTCATTAAAGCTTTCCGCAATATTAACAGCATCCTGACCTGTCATAGCATCCACTACTAACAGTATTTCTTCGGGACTCACCGCAGCCTTGATCTGGACCAATTCATCCATCAACTCTTCATTAATATGCAATCTGCCAGCTGTATCAAGAATTATAACATCGCGATTATTAGTCTTGCTGTATTCCAATGCCCCTTTAGCAATATTTACAGGATTGCCCTGCCCCATGGAGAAGACTGGTACTCCGACTTGTTCTCCCAGGACTTGCAGTTGTTTAATAGCCGCTGGACGATAAATATCGCAAGCCGCTAAAAGTGGGCGTCGTCCTGATTTAAGCAAATTACGTGCTAATTTTGCAACAGTGGTGGTCTTGCCTGCTCCCTGTAACCCAACTGTCATAATTACAGTTGGCGTGTGGGAGGAAAATAACAGTTTACTTTCAGAGCCACCCATCAACTCAGTCATTTCATCATGAACTATTTTTATAATCTGCTGTCCGGGAGTAAGACTTTGTAAAACTTCTTGCCCTACAGCCCTCTCCCTGACTTTGTTTATGAAGTCTTTAACTACTTTAAAATTAACATCAGCTTCCAAAAGTGCCATTCGCACTTCACGCATAGCAACTTTGATATCTTCTTCACTGATTTTTCCTTTGCCGCGTAACTTTTTAAATATTTCCTGCAGTCGATCAGATAAACCTTCAAATGCCATAATAACTCTCCCTTTTAAATCGACTCTAATGCTTTTCTAATTATGTTTAGAGCTTTAGCTAAATCATGACTGTCTATTTCATTTGTTCTGTTTAATAAGTTATAAACAGACTGTAATTCTTGCTGGGTTTGAGAAAACTTCTGCGCCAGCTGGAGGCGCTTTTCGTAGTCTTCCAGCAAGGCTGCAGATCTTTTTAATAAATCATATACAGCCTGTCTGGTAATATTTAATTGCTCAGCAATCTCTGTTAACGACAGGTCATTCTCATAATGCAGGCTCATTGTCTTTTGTTGTTTTTCTGTTAATAACGGACCATAAAAATCAAACAACAAAATCATGCGCTCTATTTTTTCCAACATAGTATTATGCTCCTTGTCAAGGAAAAACACTTTACACTCCTGATATTCTACTATCCTACTCACAATATTGTCAAGTAAGGTTTTTTTGCTTTAATTATAATTTTAAATTACTATTATATATAATAGGATAAAATTACTATTAATTAAATTAATATAACTTATGGAGGAGTAGATAATAATGGATGAAAAAATTGCTTTGATTACAGATAGTGGTTGTGATATACCGCAAGAATTGATTGATCAGTTCAATATTAATGTTTTGCCTTTAAAGGTTATCTACCCGGAGCGCCAATATTCAGACCGGGTTGATATCCAACCCTCTGAAGTTTATAACGATATGCCCGAAAAAATACCCACAACATCTATGCCCTCGCCACAGGAGATTAGGGATCTATTTGAAAAGGTTCGCCAGGAAGGTTTCACCCATGTTTTAGCTGTTCATCTTTCCAGTAATTTATCGGGCACTTATGATGCAGTTAAAATGGTAGCCAAGGATTTTGAAGACTTAGTTATCAACACAATCGATACAAAGACCTTGTCCATGGCCTCTGGTTGGATGGTCTTGGAGGCTGCCCGTAATATTGCCAGCGGTATTACTATGGAAAAAGTGGTAGAAAATCTGCAAAAGATTAGACCTAAATGTAATGGTTTTTATGTTATTGAGACTTTGGAATATCTGCGGCGCGGCGGTCGTATTGGTGCAGTTGCCGGTATGCTGGGTCAATTCCTGCACCTAAAACCGATTATTTCAATAGATGAAGATGGCAAATATTTTACCTTCTGCAAAGCTAAAGGAAGACGCAAATCTATTGAAAAACTGGTGCAGATAGCAGAAGAAAAAGTAAAAGACAGTAAAGTTAGACTGGCAGTCTTAAATGGCGGTTCTGGTTCTGAGTTTGAGGCATTAGTACAAAGACTAAGAAATCTACCTAATATAGTAGATTTTGTTACTTCTGATATTAGTCCTGCCCTTGGTGTACATACTGGACCGGGACTCCTGGCGGTTTGTATTCAGGAAATCTAAAGATTACTATTATTAATAAAGAGGAGACTGTGTCCGAAACTAAAGTTTCAGTACAGCCCCCTCTTTTTTATACCGCATTATATACTGTTATTAAATCCGCTAGTTATTACATGATATTCTATGGTATTCGGGCGACACTCATCAGCCATATCCGCCCTGCCTCAATTGCCGATTTAACTACCTCGGGAGCTGGTCCTCCCTGCACCTGGCGGCGTGCTACACATTGTTTTACATTTATGAATTCATAAATATCTTCTTCAATTAATGGCGTAAATCCCTGATACTCACTCAGATTAATTTCTTCCAGGGACTTGCCGTGCTCTGCACAATACAAAACCGTTCTGCCTACTACCTCATGCGCATCTCGAAAAGGTAAACCTTTGGCCGCCAGATAATCAGCCAAATCAGTAGCATTAGTAAATCCACCTTTAGCTGCCTCCCCCATTCTATCCACTTTAAATCTGGCGGTATCCAGCATAGGTGCCATAACAATTAAAGATTTTTTTACCGTATCAATAGCATCAAAAAGAGCCTCTTTATCCTCCTGCATATCTTTGTTGTAAGCTAAAGGCAGAGATTTCATTAAGGTGAGGAGCCTAATTAAGTCCCCGTAGACCCGCCCGGTCTTACCACGAATCAGCTCCGCTAAATCAGGATTTTTCTTTTGCGGCATGATGCTGGAGCCAGTAGAAAAAGCATCATCAAGTTCGATAAAGGAAAACTCCGCTGTGGACCATATTATAATTTCCTCGGCCAGCCGTGATAAATGCATCATTATGATACTGGCAAAGCTGGCAAATTCTATGGCAAAATCACGATCACTTACCCCATCAAGGCTATTTGCTGTTATAGCTTTAAAGCCTAACTCGTCTTTTACAAAATCGCGATCCAGGTTAAACCCTGTCCCGGCTAACGCGCCTGAACCTAAAGGCATAAAATCAGTCCTTTGATAACAGTCATCCAGGCGGCCCAAGTCACGTTTTAACATTTCGAAATAGGCCATAAGATGATGGGATAAGGTAATTGGCTGCGCTTTTTGCAAGTGGGTATAACCCGGCATAATTGTATCCAAATGGTTATCTGCCAACTTCAGCAAGGTCTCCTGCAGTGCAAATATTAATGGTCTGATGGCAATTATTTCGTCTTTGAGATACATTCTTATATCAAGTGCTACCTGATCATTTCTACTTCGGGCAGTATGTAGTTTTTTCCCTACTTCCCCGATCTTAAGAGTTAGGAAGGTTTCTATATTCATATGGACATCTTCAGCTTCCACGGTAAATTCAATTTGTCCGGCTTCAAGCTCTGCTTGTATTTGCTGTAGTCCTTCTACAATCATATCTTTTTCGTGATCAGAAATTATTGCTTGCTTAGCCAGCATACGGGCATGAGCTATACTTCCTCTTATATCTTGCTTATACATACGGCTATCAAAAGATATTGAAGCATTAAAGTCTTCAGTAAGCTTGTCACTTCCTTTGGTAAACCTGCCACCCCATAGTTTCATATCTGCACCTCTGCCATATTATTTTTTTAATAAAAGAATTGCTGGGCATTATCCACTAGCATCAGATGATTGCAATACTATTTTATTTATTGCCCAGTTTTTTATTTAGCAAAGCCTGTACAGTTAGCGGCAAGCCAAATAAATTGATAAAGCCTTCGGCATCTTTATGGCTGTATATTTCATCAGCTCCGAAAGTGGCTAATTCATCATTATAAAGAGAATATGGCGACTTGGACGCTACTGCTGCACAACAACCTTTGTAAAGTTTAACTTTTACTGTACCAGTTACCGTCTCCTGGGTTACATCGACAAAAGCATCCAGGGCTTTTTTAAGTTTAGTAAACCAGTTACCATCATAAACTAATTCCGCATAAGAAATCGCCATTTCTTCTTTGAATTTTAGGGTACGGCGATCTAAAGTCAATCTTTCTAATTCTTCATGAGCCGCATACAGAATAGTCCCGCCTGGAGTTTCGTAAACCCCCCGGGCTTTCATGCCAACCAAACGATTTTCAACAATGCTGGTAATTCCAACCCCGTTTTCTCCGCCCAGGCGATTTAGCTCAGTTAACAGCTCAACTGCTCCATATTTGCTGCCATCTATAGATATCGGCACTCCTTTTTCAAAACCTATCTCCACATAAGTCGGTGTATCGGGAGCCTTTTCCGGAGGGACAGTTAAAACATACAGGTGATCCTGCGGTTCATTAGCCGGGTCTTCAAGGTCCCCGCCTTCATGGGAAATATGCCATATATTACGGTCACGGCTATATATCTTTTCCTTGGTGACCGGGATTTCAATATCATGGCTATTAGCATAATCTATAGCATCTTCGCGTGATCTGATATTCCATTCCCGCCAGGGAGCTATTATTTTAAGGCTCGGATTTAATGCCTTAACCCCTAATTCAAAACGAACCTGATCATTGCCTTTACCGGTTGCACCATGGCAAATAGCAGTGGCTCCCTCTTTTTCAGCTATTTCCACCATTTTTTTGGCAATAAGGGGACGGGCAAAAGAAGTGCCCAGAAGGTATTTTTTTTCGTATTTGGCTCCGGCTCTTAGAACGGGAAAAATATAATCGGTTACAAATTCTTCAGTTAAGTCTTCAATATATACTTTTGATGCACCTGACTTCAGAGCCTTATCATGCACTGGTTCAAGTTCCTCACCTTGTCCTAAGTCAGCACAAAAAGCAATTACTTCGTAACCATAGTTTTCTTTAAGCCAGGGAATAATTATTGAAGTATCAAGTCCTCCGGAGTATGCAAGTACTACTTTTTCCATTTGTTTCTCTCCTAACTTTTTAAGCTGCATTTATTATTTGTGATTATGTTTTATGACGATTAAGTCATTTTCCGCTCAATACCTATTTGTTAAGTACCATTCATAACTTTACCTCTTTTTACCTTTGTAATCCATAATAATTTATTAATAATTATACATTCGTGTGTATATTATTACTACATATTTATGTAATTTAGTTTCTAGTTCAGAGAATAATATCTTGGATGGCTCGATTTTCCATGAATAGCCCTCTGCGGGAGAATGTGCTGATGAAATATTCAATGGCTACCTGTGGTTTAATAATAACTTATTGCACAAGCCCAACTTTCCATGGATGAATTCAATAAGTGAAAAAGCTGCTTTTCTGGCTCCAGCTATAAAAGCCAGTGTAAACCCGGAAAAATATTTACAGGAAAGGTATTTGGAAGCTCTTGAAGAAGTGCCGCTTTTACATGGAGAAAATCCGGCGGAGGCACGTATTCGCGAAGTTTCGTACTTGACTTTAACCCGTTTTATGCCAACTCTTTTAGATCGGAAAGATAGAATGAGCATGGCCTGTGGTCTGGAGGTGAGAGTTCCATTTAGTGATCACAGGTTATTTGAGTATGTTTGGAATATCCCCAGTGCCATGAAAAATTGTGACGGCATAGAAAAGGGTATCCTGAGACGGGCTTTTAGTGATTTACTTCCCCCTGAAGTCCTTACCCGACGCAAGAGCCCCTACCCTAAAACCCATAACCCTCTTTACAGAGAGGCTGTAAAGAGCCGTCTGATGGATATACTCAATGATTCGGAATCTCCATTGCAATGGCTGTGTAATACTAAATCTCTTAGAAAGCTTTTAACTAATAATAACCCCATCTTCCCGGTACCCTGGTTTGGTCAATTAATGGGAGATGATCAGTATATGGGCTATTTGATCCAGCTTAATTCATGGTTCAAGAACTACCAAGTAGTATTAAAATAAAAAGATTCTTATTAATTTAAACTATTTTTCTAAAAGAGTTGTTGGCTGATTATAGTCTGGGCTCTTTTTGGTCCAACTGCTATAATAGCATGCTTAACTCCGGTAAGTTCCTCAATTTTCTCTATGTAATCTTTAGCCTGACGAGGAAGTTCTTCATAAGTGGTAGCATCAGTTATATCTTGTTGCCAACCCGGCATCTCAAGGTATTCGGGTTTACATACTGCTAAAATGTCAGCATTTTCAGGAAACTCAGTTAATAGTGTACCTTTATATCTGTATCCAGTGCAAATCTTAACTGTTTCGAAAGTATCCAGTACATCAAGTTTAGTAAAAGCAAAATCAGTTAGGCCATTGATTCTGATCGCATAGCGCAAAATAACTACATCCAGCCAACCGCAGCGCCGAGGCCTTCCAGTAGTAGTGCCAAATTCTGCGCCTCTTAAACTTAATACTTCCCCATCCGCATCAAACAGCTCCGTAGGGAATGGTCCTTCACCAACACGGGTTGTATAAGCTTTAGCTACTCCTAAAACTCTGCTAATACAAGTCGGCCCAATACCAGCACCTGTACAGGCTCCTCCTGCGGTAGGATGAGAGGAGGTGACATAGGGATAAGTACCATGATCAATATCTAACAGAGTTCCCTGCGCCCCTTCAAATAGCACCTTTTTCCCTGCTTGTATAGCGTTATACACTATATATGAGGTATCTGTCAGGTATTTTTTTAGCTGGCCGGCCTGGCTTGTCAACTTTTCTAACAATTCCTGGTAATCAAAACCTTTTTCATCATACATCTCTTCAATAATTCTATTTTTATATTCTACCTGCGCCTTGAACCTAGCTTTAAAATTTTCCGTTGTCTCGACAAAATCGCTCATTCTAAAGCCTATGCGGTTAATTTTATCGGCATAAGTTGGACCTATACCCCTTTTTGTAGTACCGATTTTACTACTGCGTTCTTCTAACTCATCTATCTTTTTATGATAAGGAATAACTACCGGGGCTCTTAAGCTAATCCTTAGATTATCAGTACTGATACCTCTATTATGAAGTCCCGCTATTTCCTCAATAATCTTTTCCATATCTACAACTACTCCATTACCGACTACGCATAGAGTATTGGCATATAAAATACCTGATGGAATGAGATGCAGCATGAATTTCTCATTTGCTGCCTCTACAGTATGTCCAGCGTTGCTCCCCCCCTGATACCTGACTACACAGTCGGCCTTTTCGGCAAGAAAATCGGTTACCTTCCCCTTTCCTTCATCTCCCCACTGTGCTCCTACCAGTACTACTGCTGACATCAATACACCCCCTGGTTTTTTTAGCTAAACCACTGTAAATGCTGGTCTCGCCAGCAAACTAATATTAGCAAAAGCAAAAATCACTGTCAATAAATGAGAGTGTTGATTATAGCTTGTGTTATGTATACATTAATTGCAGCACTATTTACAACTGATAATTGATTGCGAAAAAACAGGAGGTCAGCATTCAAGTTGCTTTCCTCCTGTTTTTTCAAGTCCTATTTATACATAGCTTCAATTTCTTGGGCATATCTTTCAAAAACTACCCGATTCTTTACTTTCAGTGTAGGCGTTAGCATACCGTTGAGCTCGGTGAATTTACCCGGCAAGATTATATATTTTCTTATTCTTTCGTGTCCGTCCAGTTCACTGTTAACCTTCTCAATCTCTGCGTCAACCAGTTCACGCACTATTGGATGGTTGGCTACATCCGGACCGACATGGATACAGGTATTCATTCCATTTATATCCGCATATTCAAGCTGGCTTTCATCAATTGTAATGCTTCTTTCCCGCATTAAATAAAGAATATAATCATAACCGGGAACTACTGTGGCGGTTAAATACTTGCGGTCGTTACCTATAACAATAATTTGCTCAACTACCGGATTATTAACAAATCTTGACTCTATTCTGGCTGGAGCCACATTTTTCCCGGTATCCAAAACTATAATATATTTTTTGCGATCAACTATTCTTAAGAATCCCTCGTCATCGAACTCGCCGATATCCCCAGTTCTGAACCAGCCATCCGCAGTAAAGGAAATGGCATCCTCTTCAGGATTTTTATAGTATTTGGTGATAACGCCTATCCCTTTAACTAATATTTCACCGTCTTCGTCCAGTTTCGCTTCCACTCCGGGAACCATTTTGGAAAGCCAGCCTATTTTAGTAGCATTAGGCCAACCATGATTGATTCCTGCTGCCGTTTCAGTCAAACCCCAGCCATTTAAGAGCGGAAAATTAATGCTTAAAAAAGCTTCGTGTAAATCAGGAGGAAGCATACCGCCGCCCGAGTAGGCAACTTTTAAGCGTCCGCCTAAGGCATTATAATATATATCAAATATTGAAGCTTTAGCTTTCAGGAAATCCGCTTTTAGTGCTTCATCTAATCCTTCAGTCGGATCGGCAGTTAAATCGACGGCACCATTGGGAGCAGTACGATGTGCTAAAACTTTTTTCCCAACCTCCATAGCCCATTCGAAATTGGCCTTCGCTTCGGGTGTACTGGTTAAGGCACCCTTTAAACCATTAAATATTCTATCCCAAAGACGCGGCACCAATAAGACCCATGTAGGCTTTATTTCACCGATATCTTGTAGCAAGGTAGTAGGTTTCTCAGCAAAACCTATACATCCGCCCACAGCAATCATGGCAAAGTAGGAATTGTTTCTTTCCCAGATGTGTGATAAGGGTAATAATGAAAAAGCAGTATCTTCATAGTTACAATTAGTTCCCCCGATAATCATGTGCTTCAGACTGCGGGTTAGCGAACCAATCATATCTACATGAGTCAAAAGACTTCCTTTTAAGAAACTGCCGGTAGTTCCTGATGTATAAATAATACTCGAAGGGTCACTTCCCTGTAGTGATTGCCAGTTCTGAAGATAGAAATCAGGATTAGCTCCGGCGAATTTTTTCCCCAGGGTTTTTAGAGTATTGATCCCAATAATTTTATCTGTTTCATTTTTGAAAGCATCGTCAAGTACAATGATTTTTTCCACGGCTGAATTTCCCTCAACCACCGCTTTTACACGCAATAATATTTCCTCATTGCTTACATACATAAATCTGAATTCCGAATGACCCAGCAGGTATTCGACTTCATCTGCCGGCAAAGAAGGATATGCGGTAACCGTAACTCCTCCACTGTTTAATATGGAAAAGTCTGCCCATGCCCATTGGGCACTGGTGTGTGCCATAAGACATACCCGATCTCCCTTTTTTATGCCTAAGCTAAGCAAACCATTGGCCATTATCTCAACAGTGTCGGCAAATTCTTTGTAGGTCATAGTTACATAAGTTCCGTCCACCTTGTATCTTAGTGCAGGCCTGTCTCCAAAGTTTTCTACCGTATTATAGAACATATGGGGCAGAGTTTTCACTTCTTGTAAAAAGTTGTCCAGCATTTTAGTTTCCAATATTGTATACCCCCCTAAAATAAATACTAATTCTCCTGTTTAAGCTTTTGCATATATGTAAATGTATTCCCCCCTCCTAATTAATTTTTTAAATATTCCCATCATTTAATTATTTATATTTTAACAAATATTTTTATTTTATGATTAAAATATTTGCATTCGTAATTATAAATTAATCTAAAATGTTAATTCTAATCATATAAGTTGAAATTATGTCGTATTCTTCTGGCATGTTTCTCTTGTTTATTTTTTCTGGTTCATTATATACTTGATTCACTTTCTTTAAAGGAGTATTGTGTTACAGCTACTCCATAATGTCCAGAGATAGACGGTGTTTGTTGTCCAGGAAT
>CAZLVY010000004.1:0-6058 GCA_964563125.1 uncultured Syntrophomonas sp.
TACTCGAAACTGCAAAGTCTTATAATGCTCTCAGCAACTTTATCAATAGAAGACAAATTTGATTACTTTATCGAAAAGAACGGACTTAACAATTTCAAACAAATGGAACGGGTTAATTTTTTGTTGGAAAAATCACCATTTGATTACCAAAAACAAGCCTGCCTGTACATCGTTAATGATATGCCTGACCCGCAAAACCAAGATTTTTCGCAAGCAGTCGCACAGGTTTTAAAGGAATTATTATCAGTTAAAAAAGGAAGGGCTATGGTATTATTTACCGCCAAAAAAGGAATGAGTGAAGTCTCTCAATTTATCCGGCCATTTTGCGAGAAGAACGGGATTTTGTTACTGGTTCAAAATGAAGACGGCGGCTTTGGGGTTTTGATGGAAGAATATGCCCGGGAGAAAAATGCTGTCTTGATGGGACTGGATACTTTCTGGGAAGGAGTTGATCTCAAGGGAGATTTGCTGACGCTTTTAGTGGTGGTAAAACTACCTTTCCGCTCCTTAGCAGAACCCTATAGCAGTGCAGGAGATAAATATTTCCGTTTGCAAAACCGCAATAGTTTCAGCAATTTTTTATTGCCAGATGCAACAGTTAGATTTAAACAAGGGGTGGGCAGACTTATTCGCAGTGAAACTGACCGGGGTGCAGTAGTTGTTTTGGATAATCGTCTGGTCAGAAAAGCTTACGGGAAAATCTTTCGCAATAGTATACCAATTACTAATATTGTTGCCACAGAAAAAGCTGAGCTGATAGATTTAATTAAGCAATGGATATAAAATAAATAGAAGTATGGATATAAAAGTCACTCTTTTTAACACTTTTTCATAAGATACATTACTTATAGATTTCTTAGGGAGGTAAAAAGAGTGAAAGTTTATTATATAAAAATACCTAATTTTGTTCGCAATCTTTTAATAAAAGTATGGGGCTAAGAAAAGGAGTAGAGTTTTACTACTCCTTTTCTTTTTTGTTGCCTCAGGAGGGAACAAAGTATGTTCAGGATAAGAATGATTTTAGCAGCTATTCTGCTTATTTCGGGTGTGTTAATTCTAGTTTTGTCATGGATATTTAACTTGTAATAAGCCTAATTATCACCCAGGCCAATACCCAAAATTCCACCTAGACCTCCTGCAGTTATAGATATTAGCAAAGTAGAAATAACGGCTGAAAATTTAAAGTAAGCAGGCATAAATATTAACGTGATTGCCGAAATGAGGATGAAATAGGCGATACCCATACCAATTCCTCTGACCAGGCCTTTATTACCATAGGATTTACTAACTGAACACCCGGCCACGAAGATGGTGAAGATAAGGATAATCTTTCCCAGAGAAGATAACAAAGTTTCTTGTAATGATGTATAATATACAATGGTTCCGGCAACTAAAGCCAGAACTACTGAAAGCAATAAAGTCCTACTCAAAGTTTTTATTTCGATAGACATACTTTTATGCATAATCATTACACCTCCTCATTTGAAAATATGATTATGAAAATATATTTATGTTAAGTTTCATGGGAATATAATTTTGTAAATTGGGATTATAGTATCGATAATAATTGCAGGACAACCAAATAGCGCGCTTTAAGCGTGCTTTTTAAGTCTTTTTTAAAGTCTATATGCTATAATTTATAAATCAAATAACTCACGAGGGGGATATAATTTGACTTCGATTCAAGCGTTATTAATAGGAGCTATCCAAGGCTTAACAGAGTTTTTACCGGTAAGCAGTTCGGGGCATTTAGTCATTTTACAAAATATTTTAGGAGTTAAGGAACAGCCATTAACCTTTGCGGTTTTAGTGCACATGGGAACACTCATTTCAGTATTCGTGGCTTTCCGTAAGGATATAGCAGCGCTTTTACGTAAGCCGTTTACCAAACTTACATATCTTATAATTGTAGGTTGTATTCCTGCCGGGCTAGTGGGCTTTTTTTTAGCGCCGTATGTGGAACAGGCCTTTGAATCTTTGCTGGTAGTTGGACTAGGTTTGATTTTTACCGGGTTTATTCTGCAGATTTCAGAAAGACTGGCCAAAAGAAATTTAATAGCCAAGGAAGTGCGGGAAACTACCTATTGGGATGTAATTTTCATAGGACTCTTGCAAGCATTGGCTATTATTCCGGGAATATCCAGGTCAGGCTCTACTATTGCTGCCGGTCTCCTGGCAGGACTGGACCGGGAATTTGCGGCTAGGTATTCTTTTTTACTCTCTATACCGGTTATACTGGGGGCAGGAATCTTTGAACTGCAAGACTTGTTTTCAAGCGGAATGAGTCTTAGTGCGCCCAATATAATTGGAATTATCTCTGCTGCCGTTTTTGGCTTGCTGGCTATCAAAGTAGTTATGAAGTTAGTTCAAAACGGCAGGTTGGCCTTTTTTTCCTATTATGTTTGGTTTCTGGCCGCATTAGTCCTGGGATATCATTTTTACTTTCAATAGACTTAAATAATAGTACTTGTTACAATACATTAAGAAGGAATAAAATGGCAGATAAAAATAAGTGAAAGATAAGAACAATGGAGTGTGTAGATGAAAGCAAAGAGTCCTAAAAAAAAGGCTGCCAAGTTTAAGCCTAAAGAAAAAAGCGAAGTTAAAGAAAAATCTTCCAGTGTAAGATACGAAATAATTTCGCTTGTTTTGTTTATGATAGCCATTTTCATCTATTTATGTGTGCAAAAGTTTTATGGTTTGCCTGAAGATAGCTTGTTTATTGGCATATTGGGCACTTATATCGCTAAAGGTTTAAATTTACTTTTAGGTGATGGCGCCATAATCAGCTCTTTTTTTCTGCTCTTCTGGTCAATACACATTGGTTTGAATAAAAAGATTTGGTCAGGGCAGATGTGGGGTTTATTAATTATAGCTGTGGTTTTATTAATTAGTATAAGTATTTATTCCATTCCTAAAGGTTTAACGGAGTTAGAAGCAGGAATGAAGGGTATGGGCGGCGGAATTCTCGGTGGAGGAATAACATATTCATTAATTAAATTGCTGGGGAAAATCGGTCTTTTGATATTGCTGATTTTGAGTACCTTAATAGCTGCTATTATGATAATTAACCTATCTTTTGCACAGACAAGTAGTTTAATTGTTTCAACCGGCAATAAATTATGGAAGTCTTTAGAAAATATATTATTTTATCAGGAAGAAAAAGCAGCAGAAATTCCAGATAAATCTTCTCCAGTAATAATTGATAATATTGAGAAAATGCCCGCAAATAGAATACCGCTGCAAAATATAGATGATGAACAATTGGAAATTATTAGTTTTGAAGAAGCGGTTGAAAAGAAAAGTAAAAAGAAAAGTGAAATGAAATTTATTTTACCAGCAGTTAATCAAACTAGTGTTTACCAAAAACCACCCTTGGAACTATTAAGTGAAGCCAGTGATGAAAGAACTATTGATAAAAAGAATATTAAAGAGAGTATAGGTGTTTTAGAAGATACCTTTTCCAGCTTTGGCATTAGTGTCAAAGTTAAGCAGGTAAGTTGCGGACCAGCGGTAACCCGTTATGAATTGTCACCTGCTCCGGGTGTAAAAATCAGCAAAATCATTAGTCTAACCGATGATTTACAGCTTAATTTAGCTGCACCAGGAATTAGGATAGAGGCTCCCATACCAGGTAAATCTGCTATTGGGATTGAAGTGCCTAACAGTAAAATACTAAGTGTGGGACTGCGTAATCTCTTATCATCAGTGGCCTTCAAGAAAATATCTAGCCCCTTAGCCTATGCTTTAGGTGAAGATATCTCGGGTAATTCGGTAGTCGCCAAGTTAAATGATATGCCTCATTTATTGATTGCCGGTTCAACCGGATCTGGCAAAAGTGTTTGCTTAAACAGTATCATTATTAGTATTTTATATAACACTACTCCGGAAGAATTAAAGTTAGTATTTATAGACCCGAAAATGGTTGAATTAGCAGTATACAATGGCATACCGCATCTTTTAACACCGGTAGTAACTGATCCTAAGAAAGCTTCCATTATCCTTAAATGGATGGTAAATGAGATGGAAAAGCGTTACAAAACCTTTGCCGATAAGGGTGTCAGAGATATTAACCGCTATAATCAAATAGCAGAGGAAAAAATGCCTTTTATAGTAATTGTAATTGATGAGTTAGCTGATCTGATGATGGTTGCACCTGTTGAAGTGGAGGATTCTATTTGCAGACTGGCGCAAATGTCCAGAGCAGCAGGAATGCATTTAATCGTTGCTACACAAAGACCGTCGGTTGATGTTGTTACCGGAATAATAAAAGCTAATATACCATCAAGAATTGCTTTTGCGGTTTCTTCCCAGGCAGATTCAAGAACCATTCTTGATGTAGGTGGTGCGGAAAAACTGCTGGGTAAAGGGGACATGTTGTTTTTTCCGGTTGGTGCAGTTAAACCATTTAGGGTGCAAGGCGCTTTTGTTTCCGATAATGACATAGAAAAAACAGTTGAATTTATTAAAAGCCAGGTTAATCAGGAAGAATCCTTGCAGCACCTTGAAGAACTGGACGTTTTCTTTGAACAGGCAGAATTTGAATATGATGATAACCTGTTTTGGGAGGCAGTAGCCATATTTGTTGATAACCAAAAAGCGTCGGTTTCACTTTTGCAAAGAAGATTGAGAATAGGCTATGCACGGGCAGCAAGGTTAGTTGATCTTATGGAAGCCAAAGGTATCGTGTCTGAATTGGATGGTAATAAAAGAGAAATATTAATTGATAATAACCAATTAGCCAAACTAACTGCTAATATTAATCGAATTTAATTTAATCTTGGGGAGAGTCATAAATGAGTTTAACTTTACGTGAAACTGAAATATTGGAACTTTTAAAACAGGAACCTTTAATATCCCAGGTCGAGTTAGCAGAACGACTGCGAATTACCAGATCTTCAGTTGCAGTCCATATATCAAACTTGATGAAAAAAGGCTTTATTCTTGGAAAAGGTTATGTGTTTAATCAAGAAGCTTCTATCGTAATCTTTGGCGAAAGCTGTGTACGTATAGATATAAATCCACAATCAGATAATAGAATTGATATAAACTTGGGCGGTTTTGCTTTTGACGCTGCCGAAGCGCTAAGTGAATTAAGTGCTCAGGCTAAGGTTGTAACTGTAGTAGGCAAAGACCAACTGGGTGAATACTTGTTTAATAAAATGCAGGAAGATAAAATTGATGTAACTAATATTTATCGTCATCCTAAAAGCAGAAGTTCTCGTACGGTTTATATTAATGGATTATTAGCATATCAGGAAAGTATTGCCCGCGAAGATTATGAAAAAGCAGCAGATACCTGGGAATGGATATTTCTTAACTCTGACTGGTTATTGATAGATCCTTTGTTGGAGAAAGATATATTAAACAAGTTATTGCAGCGTAACGATGAAAAAGTGCCTTGCATTGGCACCTGTAAATTTATTAGTGACACCGAGGATATTCCTTCGCTGAATTTTAAAATTTCATTATTGGTAATTGGTTTGGAAAATTCAGAAAAATTAGAAAAATATACAAAACTTGTATTAAATTCTGTTAAAATGAATAAGTCTAGTTGTATTATTACTGATGGTCGTACCGGACTAATATATATAGATAACGATACAACAATTGATTTCCCACTGCTTCCTAATCAAAGTTTTTGTGTAAAAACCCGTTTACCTTTTTTGCTGGCAGGAATGGTTTACGGTCTCACAAGACATTATCCAACCAGACAAGCTGTCAGAATAGCAATCGGTACCGCTTCTACTAACGAAACACCATAATGTATTAAACAATTAACTTTAAAAGGGGTGAATGTGTATGTCATGGGGAGAAGATTTAAGAAACCGGCGTGAAGAATTAGGTTACTCCCTGCAAGAAGTTGAAGATGAAACAAAAATACGTAGATTATATTTAGAAGCATTGGAAAATGAAAACTTTTCCATCTTACCACCGAAAATATATTCGGTTGGTTTTGTAAAAAACTATGCCAGATTTTTACACATGAATACGCTAGAGGTAACTGAACAATTTAAAGAATTAGCTTATAGTAATGAAATTAGTGAAGAAGAACCCT
>CAZLVY010000004.1:6158-7472 GCA_964563125.1 uncultured Syntrophomonas sp.
ATAAGTCTCGGTTGTGCCAAGAATCGGGTTGATACTGAAATAATGATGGCGCTGGT
The DNA here is from genome assembly GCA_964563125.1 of uncultured Syntrophomonas sp. Taxonomy (GTDB): domain Bacteria; phylum Bacillota; class Syntrophomonadia; order Syntrophomonadales; family Syntrophomonadaceae; genus UBA1368. The sequence goes on from CAZLVY010000004.1 coordinate 6,215, forward strand.
AAAAAAAAGTGAACATAGTTTAGTTAATAGTATTGATAAAGCTGATTTAGTTGTCATAAATACCTGCGGTTTTATTAATGATGCTAAAGAAGAAGCAATAAATAATATTATTGAAACTGGCCGCCTGAAAGAAAAAGGTCAACTGCGTTATATCGTTGCTGCCGGATGTCTGGCCCAGAGATATGGCAGTGAATTAATACAGGAGTTACCCGAATTAGATGGTATTATAGGCATATCAACTTATCATGGTTTAATAGAAATAATCAACCAGATAGCCAATGGAGATAAACCTGTTTCAGTGGAACTTCCACCTGAATCCTTTATTGAAAAAGGTGAAAGAGTCCTTTCAACACCACCTGGTTATGCTTACCTCAAAATTACTGAAGGATGCAATAATCATTGCTCCTATTGTGCTATTCCCTCAATTCGCGGGCAGTTACGTTCCGGTAATGAAAATGAAATAGTCAAAGAAGTTGTCAATTTAGCCAAAAAAGGCGTCAGGGAACTGGTGATTATTGGTCAGGATACAGCTATGTATGGGAGAGATCTTAAACAAGAAAGCAATCTAACCTCACTGTTAAATAAATTAAACCAGGTAGAGGGGATAGAATGGATTCGCTTAATGTATCTGCACCCTGCGCATATAAGTGAGGAAATAATAGATGTAATAGCAAAACAGAATAAAATTATTCCTTATCTTGATATACCGGTTCAACATGCTTCAACTGCAATTCTTAAACGGATGAATCGTGGCCATGATATGGATTATTTAAATAATCTGCTGCAAAAATTAAAGGCCAATATCAAAGATTTGGTCTTGAGAACAACGGTAATGACAGGATTTCCTGCTGAAAGCGAGGAGGATTTTAAAACCTTGCTTGATTTTGTGGCAGAGATTAGATTTGACTGGTTGGGTTGTTTTGCCTATAGTCCGGAAGAAGATACTGCTGCCGCTCTTTTAGCAGATCAGATACCTGATGAGGTTAAACAGGTCCGGATGAACCAGATTCTAAAATTACAGAGAAAGATTACCCGACAAAAAAATATCAGCCGCTTGGAACAAATACAGCCAATTTTAATAACCGGGCAAAAGAGTAAAAACTTGTATACCGGCCGAGGTTATTTCCAGGCACCTGAGGCAGACGGGATTACCATTGTCAAGACTTCTAAAAAACTGGTTAAAGGAGACTTTGTTCAGGTTAAACTGAAAGGCATAAGATTATACGATATGATTGGTGAATTAATAGAAGAAGAATAA
>CAZLVY010000004.1:7572-17004 GCA_964563125.1 uncultured Syntrophomonas sp.
CTTTATGAGGTGCGCAAAATCATATAGTTGGTCATCGCCGAAGCTATTAGTTTTCCGTCTTTATTAAACGCTTCCCCAACCAGGTTTATGGTTGTTTTCCCTTTGGACTGAACCCGAGCGATTATTCTAAGCATATCATTTTTGAAAATCGGCCTGTGAAATGTAGTGTTAATATCAATAGTAGCTATAGGCACTTTTTCCGTAACCAAATAACATAACTGGCCAAAAGTATTATCAAAGGCCGCTACAATAAATCCGCCTTGCATAGTACCAGCCAAATTAAGGAATTTTTCAGCTACCGGGTAGTCAACTGTCAGACTTTTTTCCGGTGAATATTCCAATGTTTTTTGATCTAACAACACCGAACATTCAGGTCGGCGTTCAACTTTATCATAGATAAGCTTTAATAATTCAGATCGGTCAGTAATAGATTCACTCAAAAGAAACCCTCCCGCAAAAAATTTTACCATGTATATTTTAATCGTTCTGCTTGTTTATTACAAAAAAACAGTAGGGCTATTTTTTCATAAGGTAAGCAATCCCCATTTTACCATATATTAAGGTACAGTGATAACTGCCTGTCTATGTTATAATTGCTGATGAAAAGGGGTGGTAAAGCATATGCAGAAGCAAGAAACCAGGATAATGGTAATAGCAGTCTCTATAGTTCTTACATTGGTTATTTTACTGGCAGGCTATACCTCCTACAATAAATATATCATTCAAGAACCATTACTCAATGCTCTTGAGGATAGTACATTTGTGAAAGAAGTACGGCTGGATAAAGAAGGTAAGATTTATCAAATTACTATTGAGATGGATAAAGTTGATAATCTGCAAACCGAGTTTGCAAAACTGGACGAAATTACTGCAACTCATTTAGGCAGCCAGAAGTATAACCTTAAAATATCAGATGCCAGAGACCAACAGTTAGCTGATTTTTATAGTCAATTACAGCCTTTCATTTATGAAGCTTTAGCTAAAGATAATTATATATGGCTAAATGACCAAATTAGCAGACAAATAGAAAATACGTACAATAATTTGGATTATAAGTTTTTTATTGATGCGGAAAAGATATATTTACAATTTGATAACGGCCGGGAAACTCTTTATGAAATAATTCCCCGTGAATTATCAAATCAAGAGGTTCAGGTATGAGAGGAGGGGATTACATGAAGGAAATAGCAATTGGTACAGGTGGTGGTTTATTTATTTTCCTGGCCATTATTGGTATAAATGTTACACCCCTCCTGTTTGTAGCACTGCTAGCAGGCGCTTTTTATTTTTTTACTCAAACCCAGAGCAAAGTAAATTTTCAGGAAGTTGGCAGTGAACGGACCAATAACAACCCGCTCAGTTTTGATAATATTGGCGGACAAGATACAGCCATTAAAGAATTGCAGGAAGCGCTAAACTTTATTATTAATGCAGAAGAAATTGGACGTATGGGAATCAGACCTTTAAAGGGAGTTCTTTTAGTGGGCCCGCCGGGAACGGGGAAAACCCTTTTAGCCAGAGCCGCAGCCAGTTATACCAGTTCAGCTTTTATTGCGGCATCAGGCAGTGAGTTTATTGAAATGTATGCAGGTGTAGGAGCAAAAAGGATACGCCGGCTATTTCAAGAAGCGAGAAAAAAGGCGGCAAGTGAGAAGAAATCCACTGCTATTATTTTTATCGATGAATTAGAAGTCCTGGGTGGTAAACGGGGAAGTCACAGCGGACATCTGGAATATGATCAAACTCTTAATCAATTATTGGTGGAGATGGATGGTATAAGTCAGAATAATGAAAGCCGTATACTAGTAATCGGTGCTACCAATCGTGCTGATCTTCTGGATTCTGCTCTGGTAAGACCAGGAAGATTTGATCGTCAGGTTCAGGTAAGTTTACCGGATAAGAAGGGACGAGCCAGAATTCTGGAAATACATCTTAAAAATAAGCTAGTTAAAGATTCAGGCTTAATTGACGAAATAGCCCGAACAACTTTCGGTTTTTCCGGTGCTCATTTAGAAAGTTTGACTAATGAAGCCGCTATCCTGGCGATGCGAGAAAACGAAAAAGAAATCGACATGCGACATTTTAATGAAGCTATCGATAAAGTTATAATGGGTGAAAAACTGGACCGTAAAATTTCCACCGAAGAAATTGACCGGGTCAGTATACATGAAAGCGGCCATGCAGTAGTTAGTGAGCTAATGGAACCAGGTTCAGTATCATCGCTAACCATTGTCCCCCGTGGTAAAGCACTGGGCTATTTGCGTAAATCACCTCAGGATGATCAACATTTATATACTGTTGAACAATTGGAAAAGCAAATTATGGTAACTTTGGCGGGAGCAGTTGCTGAACAAATTAAATTTGGCAGCAAAAGTACCGGGGCCAAAAATGATTTTGACCAAGCCTGGTCGATAGCACGTCAAATAGTTGAATGCGGTCTGTCTCCTTTAGGTATTATCAATACTAATGATACCCCCAATCAGTTGATTTACAAACAATGCAAGGAAATCATAGCTAAGTTAGAAAACCAGACTATGCAATTATTAAATCGTGAAGAGGAATTGCTTTTTGATTTAGCTGCTTATTTAATTGCTGAAGAGTCAATTGACCGGGAAGCTTTTTTAAATCTGAAGGCCAGTTAAAAACATATTTACTATTATAACCGGGTTAAATTCCCGGTTTTTTTATGAAAATGTATATAATAAAACAAGAATAGTTTTAAGAGGGGATGACTTGTTTGAAAAAGGCCTTTATTATAGCAACCGGAACAGAACTCTTGCTGGGAAATACTATAGATACAAATTCTGTATTTATTGCCCAGAGGTTAGCTGAATCAGGTATAAAAGTAATCGGCAGAATAATTGTTGGTGATCAGGAAGATAAAATTTACTCTGCTTTTGCTCTGGGTGCTGAACTGGCAGATATAATTATTTCCAGCGGGGGTCTGGGGCCAACCAAAGATGACCTGACCAAAGAGATGGCCTGTAATTTTATGCAGGTGGAAATGACAGTAGTTGATGAAGAAGTTGTAAAATTAAAAGAATTTTTTAATCGGCGCCAAAAGTCCATGCCGGAGTCGAATATTAAACAGGCCATGTTTCCAAGTGAAGCAATTATTTTAACTAATAAACTAGGTACTGCCCCAGGAATGTATTTGTTTAAGGACCAAAAAACTATAATTCTGTTGCCTGGACCTCCGAAAGAAATGAAAAAAATGTTTATAGATGAAGTAGAACCATTACTGCAGAAGAAATTAAAACCAGGAAAAAAAGCACTCATCAAAACTATTAAAGTATTTGGACCTGGCGAGTCCCAGGTAGAAGAGATAATGACAGAAGTAATGGAAAATCCTCAGGGATGTTCACTTGCTTTACTGGCAGTTGACGGGGAAATACACATTAGGATTACTGCTGAAGGTCAGGACAGTGAAGCTAGTAAAAAAATACTTACCAACTTAACGGAAAAAATAGAAGAAAAATTGGGAGCTAATATTTATGGCTATGATGATGATACACTTACTGCCATTGTAGCCGAATTAATAAATAAAAGAGGTTTGACACTGGCAATCGCGGAATCTTGCACAGGTGGATATCTGGCCAAAACTATTACAGATCTGCCTGGGAGTTCTTCCTACTTCTGGGGAGCGGCAATAACTTATAGTAATGAAGCTAAAAATAAATTAATTGATGTTGATACCAATACTATAAGTACTTATGGGGCTGTAAGCAAGGAAACTGCTCTTGAAATGGCACAGGGGATTAAAAAGCTGTCTGGGAGCAGTATTGGCATAGCTTTAACGGGTATTGCCGGTCCGGAGGGAGGAACGGAGACTAAACAGGCAGGATTGGTTTATATTGCTTTAGTCAGTGATAATTCAGAAAAGGTTAAAGAACTTAAGTTTACCGGTGATAGAGAGGGAATCAGAATTTTGGCAGTTAAGACAGCTCTGGATATAGTTCGCAAAAGTATTTTAAGTTATTAAATGCCAACATTTTTTCTAAGAAATATTTTTTTGCCAAAAAGTAGAAATATATTTGACATTACTGAAAGCACTATATTATAATTTGAAAAAGCGAACATATGTTTGAGGAGGATTTTAAAAATGGAAAATGTTATTAATCAGGGGAAGATTGATGCCTTGAACAATACTATAAGAAACATCGAAAAACAATATGGCAAAGGCTCTATTATGAAACTTGGTGAAGCAGCAGCCATGAATGTAGAAGTTATTTCTACCGGGTGCATTTCTATTGACCTTGCATTGGGAGTAGGTGGATTTCCGCGGGGCAGAGTAATTGAGATATTCGGTCCCGAATCTTCCGGTAAGACCACAGTAGCATTGCATGCTATAGCTCAAGCGCAAAAAGAAGGAGGAATCGCAGCATTTATCGATGCTGAACATGCACTTGACCCGCTTTACGCAAAACATTTGGGGGTTGATATTAATAATCTGTTGGTTGCGCAACCGGATTGTGGTGAACAGGCTTTAGAGATTGCTGAGGCACTGGTTCGCAGTGGAGCAATAGATGTTGTGGTAATTGATTCAGTTGCTGCCCTGGTTCCCAAGGCTGAATTAGACGGGGAAATGGGTGACGTACATGTTGGATTGCAGGCAAGGCTTATGTCACAAGCCTTGCGCAAATTAACAGCTCATATAGGTAAGTCAAAAGCTTGTTGTATTTTTATAAACCAGATTCGTGAAAAAGTTGGGGTAATCTACGGCAGTAATGAAACAACTACCGGTGGCAGGGCATTAAAATTTTATTCTTCAGTTCGTTTGGAGGTAAGAAAAGGGGAAACTATCAAACAAGGTACTGATTTAATCGGTAACCGTACTAAATGTAAAGTAGTTAAAAATAAGGTGGCACCGCCATTTAAGTCGACTGAATTTGATATTATGTACGGAACAGGGATATCCAGAGAAGGAGATCTGCTTGATATAGCTGCTTCGCTGGAAATAGTCAACAAAAGCGGTGCATGGTATTCATATGAAGGTGAACGATTGGGACAAGGACGTGAAAATTCCAAGGAATATCTCAAAAACAATGCGGAATTTTACGCATTGTTAGAGGAGAAAGTCAAAGATGCTATGGCCGATGCGAGAATAGAAAATACCCTGGAATTAAACAAATCGGAGGATGCTTGACACTAACGGGGAAACTCACTAAAATCTTAGGTAAGACTACTTTTTAGAAGTCTTACCTTATTACTTTGACCAAATTAGACTACTGACTGAAATTAATATATATTTTTCCATTTAACTGGAGTTTGGGATACATGAAGTATAGACATATTGATCCTTTATAAAATATAGATTTATTGATGGTTGTCTGCTTAAGGTTAAGGTGAGTTATCTAATCTCACCCATGGAGTTTATTAGATTCATTGGTGAGTAAAATTTGATAATATAAAAGGTAAGTGTTTCTAAAAACCGAGTTTTACTTGGTTTTTTTATTTTCTAAATTAAAGAAAAATACGAATTATTAAATTATAAGGGAGGTGGAAATTATTAGTACATTAGAAAGCTTAATTGTTATTACTATTGCTCTGGCTGTTGGTCTTATGGCAGGCTACTACGGCAGGCGCTTCATAGCAGAAAGCAAATTTGGTACTGCAGAACAGGAAGTAGCCAAAATGCTTGATGAAGCAGGCAAAGAAGCCGAAGCTATAAAAAAAGAAATTTTGCTGGAAGGAAAAGATGAAATTCATCGCAATCGTCAGGAAGCGGAAAAAGATATTCGAGACCGACGCCGAGAACTTGACCGTATAGAGAGAAGAATCATTCAAAAAGAAGAGACTCTAGATAAAAAAGCCGATAATATGGAAAAAAAGGATCTGACTTTGCAGGAAAAAGAAAAAGATTTGGATAAAACGCATAGTGATCTAAAACTAATTATGACCCAGCAACTTAAAGAGTTGGAACGGTTATCCGGCTTGACATCGGAGGATGCTAAAGAATTACTGTTATCTAATGTTAGTCAACAAATTCGTCAGGAAACCGCTGTAATGATTAAAACAATTGAAAGTGAAGCCAAAGAAGAAGCTGACAAAAAAGCCAAGAACATTGTAACCTTGGCTATTCAGAAATGTGCCGCTGATGTAGTATCAGAAACTACCGTCTCAGTAGTAGCCTTGCCCAATGATGAAATGAAAGGCAGGATTATAGGACGGGAAGGACGAAATATCAGGACCTTTGAAACTCTGACTGGAGTGGATTTAATTATTGATGATACTCCTGAGGCAGTAATATTATCCTCATTTGACCCGATCCGAAGAGAAATCGCCCGCATTGCTTTATCAAATTTAGTATCAGATGGACGAATTCACCCGGCACGGATTGAAGAAATGGTAGATAAAGCTCAAAAAGAAATTGATCAGGAGATTAGGGATTTAGGAGAACAAGCTGCTTTTGAAGTTGGTGTACATGGGATTCATCAGGAATTAATCAGACTGCTGGGACGTTTGAAATATCGTACCAGTTATGGTCAGAATGTGCTTAAACATTCTATTGAAGTAGCACACCTGGCAGGAGTCATGGCTGCTGAACTGGAAGTAGATATTACACTGGCCAAACGAGCAGGATTACTGCATGATATTGGCAAGGCAGTTGATCATGAAGTTTCCGGACCCCATATTGAAATTGGTGTAGACCTGGCTAAAAAGTATCGTGAAAGCAAAGATGTAATAAATGCTATTGGGGCACATCATGGAGATATCGAACCGGAAACTATAGAGGCTGTTTTAGTACAAGCCGCGGATGCCATATCGGCATCACGTCCCGGAGCCCGCCGAGAAACATTAGAGACCTATATCAGAAGGCTTGAAAAGTTAGAGGCTGTAGCAGAATCCTTTGAGGGAGTAGATAGAACTTTTGCAATTCAAGCGGGTCGTGAAATAAGAATTATAGTAAAACCGGATGAGATTGATGATCTTAATGCGATCAATCTCTCCAGGGATATAGCTAAAAAGGTTGAAACAGAGCTTGACTACCCAGGTCAAATTAAGGTAGTAGTAATCAGAGAGACTAGATCCGTAGAATACGCAAAATAAATTTCTTTAAAAAGCGGAACTTGATTGTTCCGCTTTTTTGTTATTGCTATATTTTACCGATGGCTAGGCAGCAGGACTTTCCTTTTATCTGGAGAATAGGTTTATAATACATTTGGTAAGGGGAAGATGACAATGAATGATGCAAGCTTAGACATACTAATTAACGTTCCTTTAAAACACCCGGAATTAAATGCTATTAAATATCAAGCCAATAAAAAAACTATTTCTCTGAAATTTGCGTTACTGGGTATAATGGCAGAAGTTGACATACAAAATTATTATAATAAAGTACAAAAAGCCGCTAAAATTTATCATGAGCTTTGCGGTGGTACGCCGGAAATATTTGAAATGGAAATAGATGTAACAGAAGAAGTTACTTTTATTAGTTTATATCGCGATGAAGAGAGCTTGTCTGAAGAAGAAGTTGATATATACATAGCGTTTTTAAAAGAAGACTTTAACGATTATTTAGTCAGAGACGGAATTAGTATTATAAAAAATGATTCGTATAAAAGGCGTTTAAAGAAAAATTTATTAAACAAAATTACTCAGGACGAAAATTGCGATAGCTTTTGGGCTTTTCGCCAGGGAGGCAAGGTTTTTGTTTTGAATAAATGATGGAGGTAATTTGTGAATATCTTAGTTATTGGTGATATTGTCGGCAAGCCTGGCAGAAGAGCATTGAAAAATTTATTACCAGGTTTGCAACGAAAATATAATATTGAATTTACGATAGCAAATGCCGAAAATGCTGCCGGTGGTAAAGGTATTAGTAAAGAAGTTTTTACTGAAATTATGGGGGCTGGTGTTGACGCTTGTACAATGGGTAACCATGTCTGGGATAACCGGGAAATTTTTAATTTTATAGATGATGAGCCCAGAATTGTAAGACCGGCTAATTATCCGGGAGACTGTCCCGGACAGGGCTTTCATATTTATACCGGCGGATATAACAAAAAAATAGGAATAATAAATGTATCAGGCCGAGTATTTTTGGACCCCTTAGACTGCCCTTTTCAAGTTACCGAAGAAATATTAACCGGAATGAAAGAGGAAACCGATATAATTATTGTTGATTTTCATGCTGAAGCAACTTCAGAAAAGCTTGCTTTCGCCTACTATTTAGATGGACGTGTTGATGCCGTTTTAGGAACCCATACTCATATTCAAACTGCTGACGAAAGAATATTGCCGCAAGGCACTGCTTATATCACTGACTTGGGAATGACCGGACCTGTAGACTCTATTTTAGGTATGGACAAAGACTTGGTTCTGCAACGATTTCTTAATCAGAGACCGGTAAGATTTGAAGTCGCTAAAGGCCCCGCACAATTGCAAGGAGTTATATTATCATTTGATGATGACCGTAACCGTGTAATTGCTATAGAAAGAATTTGTCTCAATACAGAATAATATGAAACATTATCCATTGCCATGTAATTAAAAAGAAGGAATTACCAGATTAAGTTAGAATATACTCTTAAAGAGAAGCAAGCTTTCTATTTCAATATTGAGGGGGTATATTTTATGGAAGTATTAAAGGTTTCAGCCAAATCCAGTCCAAATTCAGTGGCAGGAGCGCTTGCGGGAGTACTACGGGAAAGAGGGTCCGCAGAAATTCAAGCAATAGGCGCAGGAGCAATTAATCAGGCAGTAAAAGCAATAGCAATAGCACGTGGTTTTGTAGCACCGAGCGGTATGGATCTTATATGTATTCCAGCTTTTTGCGATATCATGATAGACGGTGAGGAAAGAACCGCTATTAAAATGATAATTGAACCGAGATAATCATGTATGGTTCAATTAGGCATTACTATTTTCAAATAATAACCTGCTAATTTAGCAGGTTTTTGTTTTTTAATTCTTAAAACAGGGAAAGGAGGGAAATTCTATGAAAAAGGCAGACTTACATTGTGATACTATATCAGCTTTACTGGAGAAGCAGGAACCAATCAAAAACAATTCCTGTCATTTTGACATCTCCCGGGCTAAACAAGGCGATATTGCTATTCAATTTTTTGCCCTTTTTACCAAGCCTGATGATAGTAATGCGGTATTACGGCAGATACTAAAACAGATAGAAAAATATCAACGGGAAATCAGCCTAAATAGCGATGAGCTCTATCAAATACTAGAGTTTAAAGATATTTTGGCAGAAGCAAATCAAAATAAAATAGGTTGTTTATTACATATGGAAGGTGCTGAAGCACTGGGCGGTGATGTAGAATTAATAAAAATATTTTATATGTTGGGGTTAAGGAGTATAGGATTGACCTGGAATTATAGAAATTTATTAGCTGATGGTGTTAGTGAAGGAACAAATGCGGGAGGGCTTAGTAAAAAGGGACGGAAATTAATCGGAGAAATGAGCAACCTGGGTAT
>CAZLVY010000004.1:17104-51537 GCA_964563125.1 uncultured Syntrophomonas sp.
GAGGGCTTAGTAAAAAGGGACGGAAATTAATCGGAGAAATGAGCAACCTGGGTATTGTTTTGGATTTAGCCCATCTTGGTGAAAAAAGCTTTTATGAGGCCATTAAATATTATGACAAACCGCTTATAGTAAGCCATGCTAATGCCAGACATCTTTGTAATCATCGCCGCAATCTCAGTGACGAACAGTTAAAAGCTCTTCAAGCCAATGACGGAATAATTGGGGTTACCGGAGTTAATGATTTTATTAAAGAAAATAATGCGACTATAGAAGATTTAGTAGACCATATTGTTTACATAACTGATCTGATTGGCAGTAGACATGTGGCACTGGGCTCAGATTTTGATGGAGCAGATCATATGGTTATGGCAGGAATTGATGGTTACAGGAATTGGGAATCTCTTCTGCAAAAAAGAGGCTTTTCCTCTGCGGATATTAATAATATTTTATTTGGTAATGCCTTAAGAATATTAAAAGCAACTTTATAAAGGAGCTCCCCTATGATATATGATTTGCATACTCACACTACAGCTTCAGATGGTGCTTTATCTCCTAAACAGCTTATAGACAAAGCGATAAAACTTGAGTTATTGGGAATAGCTATTACTGATCATGATACAGTTTCCGGTATTCAGGAAGCTTTAGATTACCAGCTGCAATGTAGATGCCAAATGGAAGTAATTCCAGCAATAGAATTGAACACGGAAAATGCTGATTATGAAGTTCATATTTTAGGTTATTATATTGATTATCATAACAGCAACTTATGCACGCGACTGGAGGAGCTTAAAGAATCAAGACTAAAACGTGCTATTGACATGATAAAAAAACTCAGAGTTATGGGATATAATATTACATTTGAACAAGTAAGGCAGATTGCAGGTAATGATCTAATAGCCAGACCGCATATTGCTCAGGCATTAGTTCATAATAACAGTGTCTTCTCTATTAAGGAGGCTTTTGATAAATTGATTGGCCGGGGCCGGCCCGCCTATGTACCTCGTTATAAATTTCTTCCCCAGGAAGCTATAAAATTGATTAAATCTGCCGGGGGTATTGCTGTTTTGGCACATCCCGGATTGATTGGCAGTCAGCTGATTATTGATGAAATCATAGCGGCGGGGATTGAAGGAATAGAAGTATATTATCCCGAACATTCTCCGCAACAGACCGATAAGTATATCAATCTAACTTATCGGCACAATTTGCTTGTAACTGGTGGCTCGGATTATCATGGTTTAGGAGGAGTAGAAGTAGCCTCCAGACTTGGTCTAACCGGCATTTCCCAGGAAATGATGATAAGAATTAAAAATTATCACAACAAATTTCGGTAAAAGAAGCATATTTATATAATATAAGGCAGGAATGCTAGCATATGGTGTAGAAGTTTAATAAAAACTTTTACTGAAGGGCAGGTTCAATATGCTTAAAAAAATAATTTTAATCATTGCAATTTTTTTATTCCAGTTCTCTCTAACAGGGTCAGTATCTGCTGCCGAAACCTATTATACAGTTAAGTCCGGAGATAGTCTCTGGCGAATTGCTCAGCAGTATGGCACCAGTGTTGACCAAATAAAGCAGCTTAACCAGCTTGTCTCAGATAATATTAAAATTGGCACCCAATTATGTGTCAAAAACACTCCTGACCAATCACCCGAACCGGCAGCTGCAACAACCGCAGATGCTGTTGCTGCAACAGAACCCCCTATTGAAACGGTTTATTATAAAGTACAGCCGGGAGATAGTTTGGAGAATATTGCGATTACCTTTAATACTAGTATTGAAATGCTCAGAAGAATGAATAATTTAAAGAGTGATGTTCTTAATCCTGGTTACACACTCAAACTAAGCATGGCTAATGTTGATTTATCAAGAGGTGGTAAAACTAACCGGGTTACAGCAGATATTCTAGCCACTGCCCGTCAATATTTGGGAACTCCTTACCGATATGGCGGTTCCAGTCCTGGAGGATTTGATTGTTCAGGTTTTACAAAATATGTTTTTTCTGTCCATGGCTATAATTTGGACAGAACCGCAGCCTCTCAGTACAATCAAGGTTCAGCTATAAGCAAAGCAAATTTACAAATAGGGGACCTGGTATTTTTTAAGTGCAGTAGTTCTTCGATTGATCACGTAGGGATTTATGCCGGCAATAATGAATTTATCCATTCATCATCACCACGCAGCGGAGGAGTGATAATGACCAATTTGGATGAAAGCTATTATTTAAGAAGCTATGCATGTGCAACACGGATCATTCAGTAATAACGGAGGCAAATAAATGCAGGATAATATTTTTGGTATACCTAGCAGCATAATGGACAGTAATGAATGGAAAGACTTGGTATTAAAAGAATATGATATAGGCAGTGAAAAATTATTAGAAGAAATAATTGATAAAAGACTTTGGAGCAATGCCGAAATTATATGGGTACTAAGAAGATTAGTATATTTTTATGGTAAAAAAGACTCACTGCTGAAAAAAACCCCGCCTGACAGATTGTTTACCAATATGGTCGATATATTAAGAGCATTATTTTTACTGTATGATACTTTTGATCCTGACTTGGATGATAATTTAAGAAGTTATATTTGCGCTAAATTTACTGATGCGACCTGGGGGATTACCGATCGCACCAGAATGTATTTAGAAAAGCTTGAAACAAATTCAGATTAATAAGGCAATTATTATTTTAGGCGGGGCGGAAAGTCCCGCCTAAAATATTTACAAATAAATAGAATAAAGGAAAACACTGTTGCAATGTCGAAATTATTACCAATAAACTTCGATGGAGGAAATTCCATTGGCTAAAATGACCAATCAACAAATTATCAGTCGTATAATCGCTATGGAAGAACGATTATCCAGTTGTACTCGCTGTACATCCCGGCGCCGATGTGTTAATAAACCAGCAACGGGTAAGGGTGATTTAGACCCGGATATTTTGCTGGTTTTTCAGTCGCAAAGGGACATGAAGAACGATATGAAACAAATTATTGCTATCAGGCAAATGTTGAAAAATAGTTTCTCGCTCGATAAAATTTATCACACTTTTTTAGTTCGATGTCAGCCTAAATCTTGTACACATATCGAGAACCTCAATTGCAATTCAGCAAAATCTTTAATTGACCAGGAACAAAACTGCAGAATAAGCAAAACAATTTGCGAAGGAATTCCAATGGTGCCCGGAGATATAGAGATTATTTCCTGTCTTCATTATTTAATTGAAGAAATAGATTTGTTATCTCCTCATATTGTTATTTTGTTTGGGGAAAGGGTTGGATACTTTGTGCTTAGAGCCATGGGGATATTCGATAGTTTATCAACCCCAGGCTTGTATATGAAAAACGGTCAATATATATTTACTACCATTGAAGAAAATAACTTTAGCAGCGAAGTATCAACCGAACTGGCAAGTTATATTACTGCAAATCGTGCTTTAGCTTAAATCCAAACCGCATAATAATAAATGATTAACTGAGGATAGGCATTTGCCTGTCCTCAGTAATTTTATGTTTTACTCTGGAATAAAATTTTCAAAAAGGTCTGCGGAGGAAAACCTTTATGAAAAAAGAAATCTGGAGTCAGATAACTATTGATGAAGTAGTAAAAATACAAAATACCAGTTTAGAGCAGGGGCTTAATCACAGTGAAGTAAAAAAAAGACAGGAAGTTTATAAGAATAGTTTGGAAGCACCAAAAACATTTAACCCAATAGTAGTTTTTCTGAATCAGTTTACTGATACAATGGTCCTGGTCTTATTAGGGGCAACTGTTTTATCAGGCCTCATAGGTGCTATGGAAGATGCTATAACTATAATGGCTATTGTTACTATAAATGCGGTCTTAGGTTTTATACAGGAGTATCGTGCTGAAAAGTCTCTGGAAGCAATAAAAAAATTGTCTACTCCTTATGCTCTCGTATTAAGGAATAGTAAAAAAATAAAGATTCCCACCCAGGATTTAGTTCCAGGAGATATGGTGTTTTTGGAAACAGGAGATAAAATACCCGCGGACATTAGACTGGCAGAATCTCATAGTATGGAAATTGATGAAGCAATATTGACGGGAGAATCAGCACCGGTATCCAAAGATGCAGATAAAATATTAAGAGCAGAAGTGCCTTTAGCAGAAAAGATCAACATGGCCTTCATGGGTACTGCCGTTACCAAAGGCAGAGGCATAGGAATAGTAGTAGCGACTGGTATGGAAACTATTATGGGAGAAATAGCACATATTATAAAAAATACTGAAGCAGGAATGACGCCTCTGCAAATCAAACTAGACCAATTGGGCAAAATTCTTATTGTCGTTTGTATGGCAGTATGTTTTATAGTAGCTGTATTAGGCATATACAGAGGCGAAGCTATCATGACTATGCTGATGGCTGGAATAAGTCTGGCAGTGGCAGCAATACCTGAAGGACTACCCGCTATTGTAACCGTGGTTTTGGCCCTGGGAATCCAGCGCATGGCTAAAAGAAATGCTATTATAAGGAAATTACCGGCGGTTGAAACCTTAGGTTGTACGACTATTATTTGTTCAGATAAAACCGGAACCTTAACGCAAAACAAAATGACAGTTAAAAGGATAGCAACATTGGATAGGACAGTTTTTATTACAGGTGATGGATATGATCTCAAAGGCCGTTTTATTGTTAATGACCAACCGATACAACCACTTAATGATGAAGCAGTCAGTATGATGGTGGAAACAGCCTTTTACTGTAACAATTCAACTTTTAATAAAAACGGCAAAAAGGTTGAAACTTTTGGAGATCCAACTGAAATTGCCTTGTTGGTAATGGCAAAAAAGGCGGGATTAATAAATGATTTAGCCCGTATAAGAGAAATACCATTTGATTCAGCCAGAAAAAAAATGACGGTAGTTATAAAAGAAAATGATCAAGCCATAGTTTTAGTAAAAGGTGCCCTGGAAGAAATAATAAAAAACTGTAACCGGGTTATGAAAAAAGGAAAAATTTCAAAGCTGGGCATGACAGAAATTGAAACATTGACTTGTCTGCAAGATGAATGGGGCAGGCAAGCTTTACGTATATTAGGATTTGCTTATAAAAAGATAGCTTTGAAAGAATTGATTAAACTGCCTGACTGTGAACTGGAAAATAATCTTATTTTGGTTGGCATGGCAGGCTTGATAGATCCTCCGCGGCCGGGGGTTGAGGATGCTATCAGAGAATGCCTGGGTGCAGGAATTATTCCCATGATGATAACCGGAGACCATCCCGTTACAGCCATTGCTATTGCGCGGGAAATAGGCTTAACCAGCAGTCGGCAAGTAATCGTCGGGCCTCAAATTGACAATCTGACCGATGAAAAACTATATCAGCAAGGATTGGAAAGTAGAGTGTTCGCAAGAGTTTCTCCTCAACATAAAAATCGTATTGTAAAAGTATTACAGAGCAAAAACCATATCGTTGCCATGACCGGAGATGGAGTTAATGATGCTCCGGCAGTTAAAGCTGCTGATATTGGGATTGCCATGGGGATCACCGGTACTGAAGTAACTAAAGAGGCTTCTTCGATGGTTCTGGCGGATGATGATTTTTCTACCATTATCAAAGCTGTTCATGAAGGTAGGGCTATTTATGATAATATTCGTAAATTCCTGCGTTATTTATTGGGATGTAATATAGGTGAAATTCTGGTAATGCTTCTAGCCTCACTAATGGGAATGCCGCTTCCTTTACTGCCCATACAGATTTTATGGGTAAATCTGGTTACAGATGGGTTGCCGGCCATGGCCTTAGGTTTGGAACCTGCTGAACCTTTTATTATGCAGAGAAAACCGAGGCCCAAAAATGAAAATATTTTCGCACGCGGACTTGGCTTAATAGTTTTTGGACGGGGAGTTTATATAGGTGTTATTACACTCATGGCATTTGCCTTGGGAGTATTATATTGCCGTTTTAATGGTATCGACAATCTATATTTAGCAAGAACTATGGCCTTAACTACTCTGGTATTTGCACAACTCTTTTATGTTTTTGAATGTCGGTCGGAAAAATATTCACCATTTGAATTGGGTTTTTTTACTAATAAATTTTTAATCGTGGCTGTTTTAGTTTCCATTGCTATGCAATTATCGGTATTATATTTGCCGGTAATGCAGGACATTTTTAAAACAACGCCGCTAAATGCATGGCAGTGGTTGATTATTATAGCCTTTTCCGGCAGCAAATTTATATGGAAATATGTTTTGTATGCAGTTAAAAGGCTAAAAAAATTAACACCTCATTATCAAATGCAGAGATAGCAAGGATAATTTGCTATTTACTTTATGGTTGATAAGATTGATACACAAATTGAAATCAGATATAATTCCACTAAATAACAAATTAGATAATAACATAGAAGTTAAAGGAAAGGTCGAGTTAAAAAATGATAAAAAGCATGACAGGCTTTGGTAAAAGTCAGGTAGACCAAAATAGTTATTCAGTAACTTGTGAAGTGCGGGGGGTAAATCATCGCTATTTTGATCCGCATATTCGCATCTCCAGACGCTATATGTTTTTAGAGGATCGTATTAAAGAAGAAATAAAGAAATCAGTAACACGCGGCAGAATTGAAATGACTATTAATATCGAGAAAACAAGAGATTCAGCGAGGAATATTAAGGTTGACAATGATTTGGCGATAGCTTATCATAGATATTTGAAGGAATTAGCAGAAAAGCTAAATATTTCACCGGATTTAAAAGTAATTGATATTTTTCGGCTTCCGGAAGTTTTTAGTGTCAGTGATGACGACGATGATTTAGAATTAATCTGGTCAATTCTTGGCGAAGCAATCAGACAAGCAATGACCAGCCTTCTGGACATGCGAAGCAAAGAAGGAATAAACTTAGCAGAAGATATTTTGGAAAGAAATCGCTTGATTTTGACCATGGTTAATCAATTAGATGAATATGCACCTCAAGTTGCCAGCGACTATAAAGATAAATTACGTAACAGAATAGCAGAGTTGATTGGCCAGGAGCAGGTTGATGAACAACGCATCATACAAGAAGCAGCTATATTTGCTGATAAAGCAAGCATAACCGAAGAGATCGTCAGATTAAAAAGCCATATTAAACATTTTGAAGAGTTCATAAATGATGGTGAAGCTATTGGTCGTAAGTGTGATTTTCTTATTCAGGAAATGTTCCGGGAAATAAATACAGTCGCATCTAAAAATAATCATTTGGATATGAGTCGTATAGTTGTTGATGTAAAAGCCGAACTGGAGAAAATAAGAGAACAAATACAAAATATTGAATAGTAACAGGAGGTGAATCCGGAATTATCCGGGAAATTAATGGACATTAAACTGATTAACATAGGGTTTGGCAATATAGTTGCCGCCAACCGTATAATTGCTATAGTAAGTCCTGAATCTGCGCCAATTAAACGTATTATTCAAGAAGCGAGGGAAAAGGGAATTCTTATCGATGCCACCTATGGGAGAAGAACCCGGGCAGTAATTATTGTCGATAGTGCTCATGTAATACTATCAGCAGTACAACCTGAAACAGTAGCGAACCGTTTAGGATCAAAGGATGAAGAAGCTTAAGCAGGAAAGTGATGTAAAAATTATGACCAGAAGAGGCATTTTATTCGTAATATCTGGCCCATCCGGAGTAGGTAAAGGCACTATTAGAAATGCATTATTACCACTTGTAGATGAATTAAAAGTTTCCATCTCGGCAACTACTCGGAAACCAAGGAGCAGTGAAGGGCATGCCCGCGAGTATTTTTTTCTCACTGAAGATGAGTTTAAAGAATTAATAGACCAGGGTAAATTTATTGAATGGGCCAATGTATACTCAAATATGTATGGAACCCCCCGGGAATTTGTTGTAGAAAATCTTGAACAAGGTCAGGATGTTTTATTAGAAATTGATATCCAGGGCGCTTTACAAGTAAAAAAATCAATGCCGGAGGGTGTATTTATTTTTATTGCTCCACCAACCCTTGATGATCTAATTAACAGACTTTGCTGCCGGGGTCAGGATTCTCCTGAGAGCATTGCAGCCAGGGTAGCCGCCAGCGAAAAAGAAATGTCTTACATGAAAGAATACGACTATGTTGTTATTAATGATAAATTGAAAGATGCCGTAAAAAAGACTGAAGCTATTATTATAGCGGAAAGATGTAAAATAAGTAATTTGAATATGGGGTGATATATTGTTTCCACCATCAACCAAAGACCTGATAAAGATTGGTAACAGTAAGTATGCAGTTGTAGTTGCTGTGGCTAAAAGAGCCCGTGAATTATCGGAAGACAAAAAAAATGATGAGAATTACCGTTTATCAACAATGGTGACTGAAGCCCTTGATGATGTCCTGAACGGTAGAATAAAGATTGATTAGATTCTCTTAAATCAGGGGGTTAATAAATTGTCCAAAACAGTTGGTATTGGAATAACCGGTGGCATAGCTGCCTATAAAATTACTGATCTGGTCAGTAAATTAAAAAAAGCCGGTTATGACGTTATAGTTATGATGACTGAAGGTGCTACAAAATTTATAACACCACTAACATTCAAGACTCTTTCCGGACGTGAAGTAATCACAGATTTGTGGCAAGATAGTCAGGAATGGAAAGTCCAGCATATTGGGATTGCCGAACAGATAGATTTATTGGTAATTGCTCCTGCAACTGCCAACATAATTGCTAAAATGGCTCATGGCATAGCAGATGACCTCTTATCAACCGTTTTTCTGGCTAACACCAGTCCAGTAATTGTGATTCCGGCTATGAATACAAATATGTATAAGAGTCCGGTCGTGCAGGATAACCTAAAGAAACTATCAAGTTACGGCTATGAAGTTATGGAACCGGGTGATGGAGTTCTAGCCTGCGGTACTACAGGTCCTGGAAGGCTGCCGGACATTGATGTAATTTTTGACAAAATCATGCAAAAATTGAATCCGAAGCAAGACTTATCAGGTAAACGGTTAATGGTAAATGCCGGAACCACCTGTGAAGATATTGATCCGGTCAGGTTTATTGCTAACCGGGGTACAGGCAAAATGGGATTTGCCATTGCCGAAGCTGCAGCAAGCAGAGGAGCAGAAGTTATTTTAGTCTCTGGTAAGTCACCGCTGCAGGTACCAGCTAATGTAGAGTTTTATTCTGTATGGGGAGCTCAAGAAATGTGCTCAGTAATGCTGGAAAAACAACTTGAATGCGATATTATTGTAGGTGCTGCAGCAGTCGGAGATTTTCGAATAGCTAAAGCTGCTGAACAAAAATTGAAAAAGACAGACAATACTGAAGATAAACTGATTCTGGAATTAACAGGTAATCCCGATATTCTTAAAGAATTGGGCAAAATGAAAAAAGCAGGTCAAATTATGGTCGGGTTTGCAGCCGAAACAGAAAATGTGTTGGAAAATGCCAGTAAAAAGTTAAAGACTAAAAATCTAGATTTTATTGTGGCTAATGATGTAACAATGGAAGGTGCGGGATTTGCATCAGAAACCAATATTGTAACTTTTATTAGCAATAAAGGGGATACTAAATCACTTCCCAAGATGAGCAAGCGTGATGTCGCTGACGCGATTCTTGATAAGGTAGTTGAGCTTTTGCAAAATTAATGTGGTGAGGGGATGAAGAAATGAAAAACCTATTTACTTCAGAAGCTGTAACAGAAGGCCATCCGGATAAAATCGCAGATCAAATATCAGATGCTATTTTAGATGCGATTATAGGACAAGACCCAAACGCCAGAGTAGCAGCCGAAACTATGGTTACTACCGGATTAGTATTTGTTTCAGGTGAAATAACTACTGATTGTTATATTGATATTACCAAACTGGTAAGAAACACTATTCAGGAAATTGGATACACACGGGCAAAATATGGTTTTGACAGTGAGACGTGCGCAGTCATAACTTCTCTTGATGAGCAGTCAGGAGATATAGCTATGGGTGTTGACCAAGCCTATGAAGCTAAAAAAGGTGAAATGACTGATCAAGATATGGAAGCAATCGGCGCTGGAGATCAGGGGATGATGTTTGGTTATGCCAGCAACGAAACCGATGAACTTATGCCAATGCCTATACTGCTGGCTAATAAAATGGCACAAAAATTAACTGCAGTTCGTAAAGAAGGCATTCTGGATTATCTGCGTCCCGATGGAAAAACTCAGGTAACTGTAGAATATCAGGATGATAAACCAGTCAGGATTGACACAGTGGTTGTTTCTACCCAGCATCACCCAGATATAACCAGAGAGACAATTGAAAAAGATATTATTGAGCATGTGGTCAAAACAGTTATTCCGGCTAATATGCTGGATGCCAAGACCAAATATTATATTAATCCCACTGGCAGGTTTGTAATCGGCGGGCCACAAGGGGATTGCGGATTAACAGGCAGAAAAATAATAGTTGATACATATGGCGGTATGGCCAGGCATGGCGGGGGAGCATTTTCCGGTAAAGATCCCACCAAAGTAGACCGTTCTGCAGCTTATGCAGCCCGTTATGTAGCGAAAAATCTGGTTAAAGCAGGAGTAGCCGACCGTCTGGAAATACAACTTGCCTACGCTATCGGAGTAGCAAATCCGGTTTCTATACGAATAGATACGTTTGGAACCAACAAAATAGCGGAAGATAAAATCATAGAACTAGTCGTGAATAATTTTGATTTAAGGCCGGCAGCCATAATTAAAGATTTGGATTTGCGCAGACCAATTTTTAAGAAAACTGCTGCTTATGGTCATTTCGGCCGTAATGATCCAGACTTTACCTGGGAGAAGACCGACAAAGCTGCTGCTATTAAGGAACAAGCGGGACTATAACAGAAACTGCAAATTTATTTATGATAGGGCGGGTTATCCCGCCCTTTATTATATTGAAATACCAATATTTTTGGGGGAGGCTGTTATGATTGTAACAAATGTTCTCATCAATCTTCCTTCAGCAAAGTTTAATAATACTTTCCAGTATTTTGTACCGGAGCATCTGGTTCAAAATATTAAATTTGGCCAGCGAGTCCAGGTGGAATTTGGTAGACGTACCCTGGAAGCTTATGTAGTAGGAATTGATAACATAAAAATATTAAGAGAATTAAAACCGGTTATTGAAATATTAGACCAGGAACCAGTTTTTGATAAAAAACTGTTGGAACTGGCCACCTGGCTGGCAGACTATTATCTATGTACAGTACCTGTAGCATTGAAGACTATTATTCCGAGCAGTCTTAACAAAAAAAGCCCGGTAAGGATATCTGCTACATTTAATTTGCAGAATGTGACGGAGATTATAAAGCAAAATCCTGAACAGGAAGAATTATTAACCGTTTTAGCAGCCAGCCGAAGCATAGAAATGAAAGCAGCTTTAGAGTTAGCGGCATATGAGGACATTATAACATTAGCTGATCAGGGAATAATCAGCCTGGTGCAAAAATATTCTGCTTACCGTAAAAATACAGTTGATTATATTTACAGTCTGGGACAGTTTGAAAATGAAGAACTGGTAAAGTTAAAAAAAAGTTCTCCCCGGCAGGCCCAAGCGATGGAATATTTAATTAAAAACGGGACTACTGATAAAAACGTGCTGGAAGAGCTTATTCCTCTTGCCAGTCTTAAGTCACTGATCAAAAAAGGCTATATTATTTTTGCCAGGAAAAAACTGCAGTTAAATGAGCAAACAAAAAATTTGACTCCGGAACAAACTAAAGCATTGGATAAAATTTGCTCGATCAGCCAAAAAGGTATCTTTAGTGAGTTACTGTTATATGGAATCACCGGCAGCGGTAAAACTGAGATTTACCTGAGAGCGGCAGAAGCAGTTATTAAAGATGGGCAAACTGCAATAATACTAGTGCCAGAAATTGCTTTAACCAGCCATTTGGTGGAAACCTTTTCCGCGCGGATAGAAAATTTAGCGGTCATACATAGCGCAGTTCTGTCTTCTGAGCGTTATGAACAATTTAAACAGATAAAAAACGGTGAAATAAAATTGGTTTTAGGTACCCGTTCAGCTATATTTGCTCCTTTGACCAATATAGGTCTTATAATATTAGATGAAGAACAGGAAGGAAGCTATAAACAAGAAGAAACCCCCAAATATCATGCCCGTGAAGTAGCACGTAAGAGAGCTGAAATGGAATCGGCATTACTGGTTTTAGGCACTGCTACACCTGCTATTGAAACTTTCTTTAATGCGGTCAGCGGCAAGACAGGCCTTATGCTTTTAGAAAACCGCATAGGAAATGCTAATCTGCCTAAGATTTTTATTGAAGACCGGCGGGGTGATTATAAAAGTATAAAGGCCCAAAGTCTGTCACCATTGTTAATAGAAAAAATGACTAATAATATTAAGAATGGCGAACAAACTATCTTATTAATCAATCGCCGCGGCTATTCACCTGTGACAATTTGCCGGCAATGTGGTAATATTTTTTCATGCCCGTCCTGTTCAGTTGCTATGACGTATCATCAGGATTTACATAAAGAGATATGTCATTATTGTGGTTACGAAAAAGACATTACCAGTAACTGTTTAAAATGTGGCAGTAAATATATTCAACAATTCGGTTACGGTACCCAAAAAGTGGAGGAAGAAATAAAAACTCTTTTTCCTCAAGCTTCCATAGCTCGTTTGGATTTGGATGTAAGCTTAAAAAGAGGCCGGCAAAAAGAAATATTAAATAAGATGAAAAATAAACAAATTGATATTTTGGTTGGTACCCAGATGGTTGCCAAGGGATTTGATTTTCCTGATGTCTCACTGGTTGGTATAATT
This sequence comes from uncultured Syntrophomonas sp., assembly GCA_964563125.1. Taxonomy (GTDB): domain Bacteria; phylum Bacillota; class Syntrophomonadia; order Syntrophomonadales; family Syntrophomonadaceae; genus UBA1368. Next base: position 29,863 of record CAZLVY010000004.1, read on the forward strand.
GATATAGATAATATGCTTAACCTGCCTGATTATCGAGCAGCGGAAAGATCTTTCCAACTTATAGTTCAAGCTGCCGGACGTGCAGGTCGGGCGAATATCCCCGGTGAAGTAGTAATACAGACTTATAATGCTGACCATGAAGTAATACACTACGCTGCTAGCCAGGATTATTTCAACTTTTATACTTATGAAATAAAAAATAGAAAAATTTTAGAATATCCGCCCTTTAAACAATTATTGCGCATTGTAGTAAGTTCCAGCCTGGAGGAATGTGCGGAAAAAGAAGCTAAACTGCTCAAAGTGTTAATTGAGGAAGCAGTTGACGCCAGGGAAGAGAAAATAGATATATTAGGTCCGGCACCAAGCCCGCATTATAAAATAAAAGATAAGTATCGTTATCAATTGATGATTAAAGCCGATGATTTTTGGCTTTTAAACAGTATAGGCAAACAAATTTTATCTAGAAGACATGAATTTAATGCTAAACTAGAGTTGGATATTAACCCAGTTAGCATGATATGAGGTGAAAAAATGGCTGTTTATAAAGTATTAACTGAACCTGATGCTGCTCTGCGCACTAAATCAATGCCTGTTAAAAATATTAATGCTGGAGTTTTGCGTGTGTTGGATAATATGCGCGAAACCATGTATGAATTTGATGGAGTTGGTTTAGCGGCAATTCAGATAGGGGTACCCAAACGTATGATAGTGTTAGACCCGGGAGATAATTTTCTTGAACTGATTAATCCGGTGATTGTATCAAGAGATGGTGAAAAAAGAGCCACTGAAGGTTGTTTGAGTGTGCCTGGCAAAGTAGGATTAGTCAACAGAGCGCTAAAAGTTACGGTGACTGCTCTTAACCGTGAAGGTGAAGAGGTAACCATTGAGGCAGAAGAACTGTTTGCCAGAATATTGCAGCATGAAATAGATCATTTGGATGGTATTCTATTTATTGATGTTGCTACTCACCTAAGGGAAGATGATTAAGCTGGGAGATAAATACATTGAGAATTGTTTTTATGGGTACTTCGCAATTTGCGGTACCGGCACTGGAAAAGTTAATTGAAACCTCCTGCGAAGTAGTGGGGGTAGTAACTCAACCCGACCGACCTAAAGGACGCGGAAAAAAAGTTGCCCCAACCCCGGTTAAAGAATTTGCCCAGTCAATAAACATTCCTGTCTATCAACCCCAAAAGATAAAAGAACCAGACGCAGTAGATTACATTACCAGTTGGGACCCGGATTTAATAATTGTGGTTTCCTACGGGCAAATAATTCCTCCAAAAATATTACAACTGCCCCCGGCAGGATGTATAAATATACATGCTTCATTATTGCCCAGATATCGTGGTGCTGCTCCAATACAAAGATGCCTGATGAACGGTGAGGCAAAAACAGGTATTACTACTATGTTCATGGATGAAGGCCTTGATACAGGGGATATTTTACTGCAAGAGGAAGTTGCTATAAATAATGCAATCACCTATGGAGAACTGCACGATTTATTAGCCCATACCGGTGCTAATTTAATAATCGCCACAATTAACAAACTTAAACAAGGAAGCCTAATCCGCACCAAACAAAACGATAAAGACTCTACTTATGCGGAAATGATAAGAAAAGCTGATGAACTTATTAATTGGCAGGATGACGCTTGGAAAATATACAATCAGATAAGAGGTTTAAATCCACAGCCAGGCGCCTATACTCTTATAGATAATCATAACCTTAAAATTTTTAAAGCCCGGATTGTTGAAGAATATCAACAGGGACAATCCGGTGAAATAACTTCAATATCATCAGAGGGATTCATAGTAAAAACAGGTAGCCTGGCTCTGGAAATATTAGAACTGCAACAAGAAGGCAAAAAGAGGATAAACGCCAATGAATTTTTAAAAGGGCACAGCCTCAAAAAAGGTACTTTGTTAGGTAAATAGGTATAGGTAATTAAGATATGGAAACAAAAAAACGAATATATGTTGGATTATTGGGAGCCAGCCTGCTATTTTTGATTTTAATAATAGCTGTGGTCTGGTATTTATTTAAAAATCGTGATTTTTTAATTAACCAGGTTTTGCTAGTCATTGCTGCTTCACTGATAGTTCTGGTTATTTTTATTTTGGGCATTGGAATTACTTCAATTGTTCTGATGATTACCAGATCCAAGCCATCACCTTTGCTGGAAATGATGAGCCGCTTTTCCAATGATGTGTTATTTCCATTGGCTATTTTGATTGGCAAGATTTTTCGCATAGACCGCGAGAGAATATTAGCTTCTTTTATAGCTGTAAATAATTTTTTAATCAGCTCAAAAAATATTTTTATTAAACCTGAACAAGTATTAATACTCTTACCTCATTGCTTACAAAATTCTGATTGTCCCCATAAGATTACTATGAATATCAATAATTGCAAAAACTGTGGTAAATGCCGTATTGGAGAACTAAAAGAACTGGCTGATAAATATGGCGCAACTATTAAAGTGGCAACCGGGGGAACTTTAGCACGCAAAATTATTAAAGAAGCTCGTCCGCGGGGAATAGTTGCAGTTGCCTGTGAGAGAGACTTATCAGCGGGCATACAGGATGCTGGAACTCTGCCGATTATTGGAGTATTGAACTGCAGACCTAATGGACCTTGTATAAATACTGATGTAAACCTAATTGAAGTGGAAAATGCCATTAAGACTATTTGTAAAAATAATTTAGCCGAATCTGTGACACAAAAGAGGAGTGAAATACTTGGGAATAGAAAAAGGCAATGATGTAAGTGAAGCAAGAAAACTTGCTGTCGAATTGTTATTTAATGTTTTTGAAAAAGGGGCGTACGCTAATTTAATACTCGAAAAAGAATTGGCGGGAAATCAGCTTAAAAGTGAAGATAAAAATCTGGTTACGGAAATAGTTAACGGTACTACCCGTATGTTAAAGCACCTTGATTGGGTAATTAATCTTTTTTTAACCAGCAATATAACCAAAATAAACCCTTGGCTAAGAACTATCTTAAGAATGACAACTTATCAAATTATGTTCATGGACAGAATTCCTGACTATGCTTGTATAAACGATGCTGTAACTATTACTAGACAAAAAACTAATAAAAACCTCAGCGGCGTTACTAATGGGGTATTAAGAAACCTGGTGCGAAAATTATCTGATTTATCATATCCCGAAGATAAAGCACAGTTTCTCGCGGTTTACTTTTCGCATCCGGAATGGATAGTGAATCTGCTGTTGGATAAATACGGTTTTGATACTACCGAACAAATCCTGGCGTTTAATAACCAGTCACCCCAACTAGTAATAAGACACAATCAACTGCAAGGAACCAGAAAGGAACTTATTGAGATATTAGAGCAGCAAAACGTCTCCTGCCGAATTAATAACAAGACTCCCTGGGCAATAAACATTGACCATTTAGGAATTTCACTCGAAAGTACCACCGCCTATAGAAAAGGTTATTTCTATGTTCAAAATGAAGGCTCCATGTTAGCCGCTGCCATTTTAAATGTATTACCAGGACAAACCGTCTATGATTTATGCAGCGGGGTAGGGGGCAAGACCACTCACCTGGCGGAAATGATGCAAAACCAGGGGAAGATTAAAGCTTATGAACTGTACGACAAGAAAATAAAATTGCTGCAAACTAATTGCGCCAGACTGGGCATAGATATAATTCATGCTTGCCAGCAGGATATTCTTGAGCTTGATAAAAGCGATCAACTGGCAGCAAGAGTCTTACTCGATGCACCCTGTTCCGGACTGGGGGTATTAAACCGGCGCTCTGACATGAGATGGCGGCAAAATCCCGATAATATGGAACAGTTAACCAAGCTGCAGTTGGAACTGCTTATCAAGGCCGGGCAGTTGGTTGACCAGGACGGCTTATTACTGTATTCTACTTGTACTATCAATAATGCTGAAAATGAAAGCATTGTTGAGCAATTCCTGCAAGAAAAGCCTAACTATCAATTAGAAAGTTTTAGTGCAGCAATAACGTATTTTGGATTAGATACAAACGATGCAAATTCAGCTGATCAGGGAATGCTTACTATTATTCCTGGTAAATATGAAACTGACGGAATGTTTTATGCATTAATGAGGAGGAAGTCTTAAAAGCCCATGGAAAAAACGAAAACCGAATTACTGGGTATGAATTTAGATCAACTGGAAAATTTTGTGGTAGAAAACGGTCAGCCGAAATATCGTGCCCGGCAAATATTTAAGTGGATGTATTACAAAGAAACATCATCTTTTTATGAAATGACTGATCTGCCCAAAGATATAAGAATCAAATTTGATGAAATAGCTAAAATATCAATCCTCCGAGTCTTGAAGCAAAGAGTATCAAAAGATGGAACCCGTAAATTTGCCATGGAACTGGAAGATAAGAAAAGGATTGAAACAGTTTTAATACCGCACAGCTCAGATAAACAGAGCCAATATACTATGTGTATTTCAACTCAGGTGGGTTGCCCGATTGGTTGTGCGTTTTGTGCGACTGGTCAGTCTGGATTTCAGAGAAATTTAGAGTTTTTTGAAATAGTAGCACAGGTGTTAGGCTCAAAGAGGGAATTACAAAAGCGCCTGCAAACCACAGATGATAATCTAATAGCCAATATAGTTTATATGGGAATGGGAGAGCCGCTCTTAAACTTTGATGCCACTCTTAAATCAATTTACTTAATAAATGATCCTAAAGGAATCAATATCGGTCAAAGACATATTACTATTTCTACCTGTGGTGAAGTTAAGGGTATAAAGCGTTTAGCAGAAGCTGATTTGCAAGTAACCCTGGCCATATCTTTACACGCAGCAGATGATCAATTACGGGACAGCCTAATACCTTTAAACCGTAAGTATCCTCTGGCAGCATTAATACAGGCGGTGGGTGAGTATATAGCCAAAACCAACCGCCGCGTAACTTTTGAATATATTATGCTTGATGAGGTAAATATCAGCCAACAGGATGCCCGAAATTTAATCAAACTTGTAAAACCTTTGATGGCAAATATTAATCTAATTCCCTATAATAAAGTTATAGGCTTGGATTTCAACCGACCTGCCAGAGAAAAAGTAATGCAGTTTTATAATTGGTTGCTGCAGGGAGGACTAAATGTAACCTTACGTGAAGAAAAAGGTGCAGATATAGAAGCTGCCTGCGGACAATTGGTTATGAGAAGAAACGGGTAATGTCAGTAGTTCTGGATTGAGGTGTAAATATGGATGCAGCAGGAATATCACATATCGGCTTGGTTCGTAAAAAGAATGAAGATAAATTTATATTAGACTCGAATCATAATTTATTCGTTATATGTGATGGTATGGGTGGTCATAAAGGAGGAGAAATAGCTTCTTCTATAGCTGCCCAAATTATTGGCAACACTTTTCGCCTAAGTTATAACCAGGACAAAATGGCTGCTTTAAATGTGGCAATTAGCGAAGCCAATTTAAAAATATGGCAGGCAGGTGTGGAAAAACCAGAATTTCAGGAGATGGGGACCACAGTTACTGCCGCTATTATAGTTGATAATAGTCTTATTATTGCCAATGTGGGAGACAGTTCGATATTTTTACTGCGTGAAAACCAAATAAGAAAATTGACTACGGATCATACTTTAGCTCGGCAGATGGTGGTTGACGGGTTATTAAAAGAAACAGAAGTCAGAACATGCTCGTATAATCATGTTTTGACCAGGGCGCTGGGAGTACAGCAAAACGTACTTATTGATAATTATACAGAAACTATACTACCGCAAGATTATATAATTCTTTGTAGTGATGGTTTGAGCGACATGTTAGAAGAAGCAGAAATGCTATCATTAATAAATGAAAATAAAGCCGATACCGATGCTAAAACAATTGCCCAAAAGCTGGTTGATGCAGCACTGCATAAAGGCGGTCATGATAATATTACAGTTATAGTCCTTTGTATATGAAATAGGAGGTAAAGCTTTGATAGGGACTCTTTTAGGTGAGCGTTATGAAATACTGGAAATAATCGGCGAAGGCGGTATGGCTATTGTCTATAAAGCGCGCTGTAAAATATTGGATCGTATTGTAGCTGTAAAGGTACTCAAAGATGAATTTGATAATGATCCATCCTTCGTCGAAAAGTTCAAAATTGAAGCCTTGGCGGCGGCTAGATTATCGCATCCCAACATAGTTAATATATTCGATGTTGGACAACATAAAAACAAACACTATATTGTTATGGAATATGTGGAAGGTAAAACCCTGCAGGATGTTATCTCTGCAGAAGGTTTACTTACAGTAACCAAAGCAGTAGATATTGCTTCTATGATATGTGACGGTTTACAGGCTGCTCATGAGCAAGGTATTATTCACCGTGATGTTAAACCTCACAATATTTTGATAACAAAATCCGGCATAGTAAAAGTAGCGGATTTCGGTATAGCCCAGGCAATCAGTAAAAAGACCCTTACTTTCAACGGTCAAATCGTTGGCACCGTTCATTATATTGCTCCTGAACAGGCGAAAGGTGAACCGGTAACACCAGCCACTGATATTTACTCCCTGGGATGCGTATTATATGAAATGCTAACCGGCAAAGTGCCGTTTGATGCTGAGAGTCCTATAACGGTTGTTTTAAAGCATATCCATGATGAACCTGTACCGCCCGCATCAAAGAACCCTGCGATACCTGGTGGATTAGAAGGTATAATTTTAAAATCTTTAGCTAAAAAACCTATACATCGTTTTAAAACAGCAGAAGCAATGCGAGCTGCTCTTTTAAATTTTCATAGTAATGCCTTTTCCGGTTTAAACAGAACCAATATTAATGGCAAAACTATAATGATACCGCCTATTGAAGATGATGGGGAGGAATCAATGATGGCCAGGAAAAAGCTGCGTCCAGCAGGGATCGCAATTATATCTATTGCCTTATTAGGTCTTTTATTGGGAGTTTTTTTTCAACTTGGCGGCAATATTTTTGGCAATGATGTGGTAGTGCCTGATATTGAAGGAATGATGATACAAGAAGCTAATGATGAATTAGCCAAAGCTAATCTTACCATGGAAGTAATCGATAAGCAGAAAAGTAATGAAATCGAAGTTGACCGGATAATATCGCAGAAGCCTACTGGTGGGCAAAAAGTTAAAGAAGGCCGGGAAATAGAAGTTATTATAAGTATGGGCGCAGATTTGTTAACCGTCCCCAGTCTGATTGGTCTTACTACTAGTGAAGCTGAGATTTCACTGCTCAACGAAGGTTTTAGCAAAGGTGCTATGGAAGGTATCTATGACGATAGATTTGCTAAAGGTTTAGTTATATCGCATAATCCGGCAGCTGGAAGCAAAGAGGCCAAAGGGACTAAAATCAACATAATGTACAGTAAAGGGAAAACTCCTGAACGTGTTACCATGCCTTCATTAATTGGACTCAGTTTGCAGGAAGCCAAAAGGAAACTTACTGAAAGCAATCTGGTTTTAGGAGAGCCTATTAGCAAACAGGAAAGCAATGAATATTTTGCCGATCAGGTGGTCGATCAGGATACTGCACCGGGAGTCTTGATTGATGAGGAGAGTACGGTTAACTTAACTCTGAGTACTGGACCAGGTCCCGTTGCCACTAGTAAAGCGGTAGAATTTCAACTGCCTGAAAACCAGGATTATTACAAAGTAGTTATAACGCTCAAAGATGCCAAAGGAAAACGAGAAATATATAATCAACTGCATCGTGCTGCTGATATAGTAAGTGTTGGTGTAAGTTATTTTGGCAGTGCCAGTATTGAAATTGAGTTAAATGGCAATAGTTTCCGGACCATAAAATTATAAACTGCTTGGAGGGAATTCATGCCCGAATTTAGGCAAGGTTTGGTTATAAAAAATTACAGCGGTTTTTACTATGTTCAGGACCACCAAGGTGTAATATTTGAATGTAAAACCCGGGGGAAATTGAAAAAAAAGATTCTAAGCGGAGATTATGTGAAATTTACGCTTTTAGATAGCAAGCGGGGAATACTGGAAGAAATATTGCCGCGAACCAACGAATTGATTCGGCCTAAAATTGCCAATGTAGGTATTGTACTTATAGTAATGGCCAATGATAAACCGGTGCCTAATCTTCCTTTGTTGGATAGATTGTTATTACTATCGTATTATAATAAGACGACCCCATATATCATTCTTAATAAAGCGGACCTACCTAAAAGCCCCAAAGCTCAACTGATGGATTATTATGAAACAGCAGGCTTCAATTTTATTCATGCTTCAATAAAAACCGGTTTAGGAATTGAAACTATCAGAACTGCTATAAAAGATAAAATTGCCGTTTTTGCTGGTTCATCAGGTGCAGGTAAATCAAGCCTGCTATCCGAATTGACTGAGGGGCAAAAAATAATAACCCAGGAAGTCAGTAAAAAGATTGGCAGTGGCAAGCATACCACCAGACATGTCGAATTATATCCACTGCCAGGCGGGGGACTCATTGCAGACACCCCCGGATTTAGCATTCTTGATTTACCGACCATAAATAATCACGATTTAATTAATTATTACCCCGACTTTAAGAAATTTATTGCCCAATGCCAATTTAGTAATTGTATACACAATAAAGAAGTAGTTTGCGGGGTTAAACAAGCAATGAAAAATGGTGAAATAGCCGAATTCAGATATAATAATTATCTGACCATTTTAGAAGAGTTAATAGAAAACGAGAGGTGTTACAAGTGATAATAGTTGCTCCTTCCATATTATCAGCAAATTTTATAGAGTTAGGTAAAGATATAGAGAAAGTTGAAATAGCAGGTGCAGATTGGCTGCATATAGATGTAATGGATGGACATTTTGTACCCAACCTGACTATTGGTCCTCAGGTAGTAGCAGACATAAAAAAAACAACTAAATTAATTTTAGATGTACATTTAATGATCGAAAATCCCGAGAATTTTATTAAAGCTTTTGCCGAAGCGGGAGCAGACTTTATTACAGTACATGCCGAAGCCAGCAATCATCTAAATCGTTTAATTAACATGATAAAACAGGCCGGGTGCCGGGCAGGTGTTTCACTGAATCCTGCTACACCGGCAGTGATGCTTGAAAACATCATTGCTGACGTTGATCTTATCCTGTTGATGACAGTAAATCCTGGGTTTGGCGGTCAAAAATATATTCCTTCTGTATTACCTAAAATAAAAAAAGTTAAAAAGATGCTGGAACAACATAATCCGCAGGCTTATCTGCAAGTTGACGGCGGCATTAACGATCAAACCGCACCTGAGGTAGTCAAGGCCGGTGCCAATGTTTTAGTGTCAGGCTCTTATGTGTTTAATAATGATGACCAGCAACTGGCGATCAGAACCCTTAAAAATAGTTGATGATATTGACCATCCGTTGCACTAGTGCTAATATTAATAAAATTGAATAACAAACAACTTTTCTTCGGGGATGGGTGTAATTCCCTATCGGCGGTAAAGCCCGCGAGCCGTAAGGCAGATTCGGTTAAATTCCGAAGCCGACAGTAATAGTCTGGATGATAGAAGAGAGGTCATATTACTTTGTGATTATTTATAATTGCTGATTGTGACTACTTTTAACCCGATGAAAAATCGGGTTTTTTATATTATTGGAGGAGTTAGGCTATTTATGAACAGTGAGCTTGATATTAGATATATGAAAACGGCTTTGGAACTGGCCCGGCAAGGTCAGGGTAAAACCAGTCCCAATCCTATGGTTGGTGCAGTTATTGTCAGGGACCAAAAAATTGTCGGCCAGGGATTTCATAAAAAAGCCGGTACTGAGCATGCTGAGATTCTAGCCTTACAGGAAGCCAGGGAAAATGCCCGGGGGGCAACCATTTATGTTACCTTGGAGCCTTGCAGTCATTATGGCAAAACCCCGCCCTGTGCTCCGGCACTAGTCAAAGCAGGAATTAAACGGGTGGTAATTGCCTGTCTGGACCCCAATCCCAAAGTAGCCGGTCAGGGCTTAAAAATTCTGCAGGATAATAATATTGAAACCACAGTTGGCATTATGGAAGAAGAAGCCTTGCTCCTAAATGAAGTGTTTTTTAAATATATTACTGATAAAACGCCTTTTATGGTCTTGAAAACTGCTATGACATTAGATGGCAAGATTGCAGCCTTTAGTGGAGACTCACGCTGGATAAGCGGCGAGAAATCAAGGTATTTTGTACATAAGCTGCGTAACACATATGATGCGGTAATGGTGGGAATCGGAACAGTACTGGCAGATAATCCCCGCTTGAATACCCGCCTGGAAGAGCAGGAACAAAAAGACCCAGTCCGCATAATTGTAGACGGCAATTTAGATATTCCTTTAGACAGTCAAATCATTAAGACTGCAGGTGGGCAACCTACCATTATTCTGACTTCCAAGGTGAATAATAAAAGTAAGGCCGAAGCCCTGGACGGACTTGGTGTGAAAATAATTGAGCTGGGTGGCACTGCTGAACAAGTGCCGATGGAAAAAGCCTTACCTCTGTTGGCTGAAATGAAGATATGCAGCATTTTAGTGGAAGGTGGAGCCAGACTAAATGCTTATTTGTTAGAAAAGAAACTAATTGATAAAGTTTACTGGTTTGTGGCACCTAAAATAATCGGGGGGGCTAATGCGCCTTCACCTGTTGCAGGCCAGGGGATAGCAGTAATGAATAATGCGATTAAATTAGAAAATGTTGAGTACCAAATAATAGGTTCAGACATATTAATAACCGGTTATACAAGGTGGTGATTAAAATATTTACCGGAATAATAGAAGAAATAGGCACAGTTCAAAGTATTAACCGCGGAAAAGACTCCTTTCAAATTAGAATTGCTGCCCACCAGGTACTCCAGGATACCAGAATTGGTGACAGCATAGCAGTCGATGGAGTATGTTTAACAGTAACTAATTTTAGTGACGGGTCTTTCCTGGCCGATGTAATGCCGGAAACAATAAATAAAACTACTTTAAAACTATTGAAAAACGGCAGTCAGGTAAATCTGGAACGGGCTCTTTGTTTAAGTGACCGTTTAGGGGGGCATTTAGTGCAGGGACATGTTGACGGTACCGGAACCATATCCCGCAAAGATAAATATGACATAGCTATTATTTATAAAATTAATGCTCCGCCTGCAGTACTTAAATATGTAGTGCCGAAAGGCTCTATTGCTATAGATGGAATAAGTCTTACAGTTATTGATGTAACAAGTGATTATTTTACGGTTTCGCTTATTCCCCATACAGCACATTTAACTACCTTAGGAGGAAAAAACGAAGGTAAACAGGTGAATTTAGAAAGTGATTTGATAGGCAGGTATGTGGAAAAATTAATGAAGACAGGTGATGCAGCAAAATTACAAGATGGATTTGGAATGAGTTTTTTATCTGAAAATGGGTTTTTATAAAGGAGGCAGCTTATGCTTAATACAATTGAAGAAGCAATAATTGACATCAAACAGGGAAAAATGATTATAGTAGTTGACGACGAAGACCGTGAAAATGAAGGTGATTTGGTTGTAGCTGCTGAAAAAGCAACACCGGAAATTATTAATTTTATGGTAACTCACGCCAAAGGTCTGGTATGTGTCCCGATAATCGGGGAGCGATTGGATGAATTAGAGGTGCCGGCTATGGTTACCGACAATACTGATAACCATGAAACCGCTTTTACAGTTTCCATAGATTATAGAACTACCACAACCGGTATTTCAGCCTTTGAGCGCGCAGAGACGATTAAAGCTCTAATCGACAGCAACAGTAAAAACGATGATTTCCGCAGGCCAGGCCATATCTTTCCCTTACGCTATAAAGAAGGCGGCGTGTTACGCAGGACAGGGCATACTGAGGGTTCGGTTGATTTAGCCAGAATGGCCGGTCTTTATCCGGCTGCTGTTATCTGCGAAATAATTAAAGATGACGGAACTATGGCGCGTTTACCTGAGTTATTGGAATTTGCAGCTAAACACGATATGAAAATAGTTTCCATAGCTGACTTGATAGAGCACCGCAGACGCAAAGAAAAACTGGTGGAACGGGTATCGAAAGCCAACTTGCCCACAAAATGGGGTGAATTTACAGCCTATGCTTATGAATCATTACTGGACAAAAAAGGACATCTGGCCTTAGTTAAAGGTGAGTGGCAAGAAGATGAACCGATTTTAGTACGGGTACATTCTGAATGTCTGACCGGTGATGTATTGGGGTCATTGCGCTGCGACTGTGGTGAACAGCTTGAAAAAGCATTATCCATGATTGAAGAAGCAGGCAAAGGGGTTTTATTATATATGCGTCAGGAAGGGCGGGGAATAGGACTGGTAAACAAAATCAGAGCCTACCATCTGCAGGACCATGGACGTGATACAGTTCAGGCTAATATAGAACTGGGTTTCCCTGAAGACCTTAGAGATTACGGTATAGGAGCACAAATATTAGTTGATATTGGTGTTAAAAAAATGCGCCTGATGACAAATAATCCCAAGAAAATAAAAGGTCTGGAAGGCTATGATTTAGAAGTAGTGGAAAGAGTATCAATTGAAATTCCCAGCAAAGCAGAAAATCATAGATATTTAAAGACTAAAAAAGATAAAATGGGCCATCTTTTAAGCAATATTTAAGGAGGGAAAGAAGTGACAAAAACATTTGAAGGCCAACTAGTCGGAGAAGGACAAAAATTTGGTATTATTGTATCCCGTTTTAATGAATTTTTTACCAACAAACTCTTGTCGGGCTGCATGGATGCTCTAAAAAGGCATGGAGTAGCAGATCAGGATATTGAGATTGCATGGGTGCCGGGAGCATTCGAGATACCCTTGACAGCACAGAAAATGGCCGCCAAAGATTATGATGCTGTTATATGTCTGGGCGCGGTGATCCGCGGAGCAACACCTCATTTCGAGTATGTTTCTGGTGAAGTCACCAAAGGAATTGCCCAGGTAGGACTTAACACCGGCAAACCGATAATATATGGTATTATTACTGCTGACACCATTGAACAGGCAGTTGAACGCTCCGGCACCAAGGCCGGCAATAAAGGTTCAGATGCAGCAGTTACTGCTATTGAGATGGTCAACTTAATAAAAGAATTAAGTTAGATAATAAAAAAAATAACAGGGGCACTTCATTATGAAATGCTCTTGTTTTTTTTTGATTAATATTTGAGGTTTAATTCAAGCGCGATGCAATATTAACTCATCTTCAGTAATAAGTGATGCAATAGTAAATCATATTGAGATTAATTATGCTTTAACTAAAACAACTTATAAACTATGTTTAATAATTATACTAGATTAGGAGTCTTCCTGAAAGCCTATATTAAAAGGATTACGCCTGTTAACTATAATAAAAAATATTTAATAATGGTTAAATTTAATTTATTTGGCATGTTTTTTGCATATATAAAAGACACAATCCATGTTAAATTATTTGAGGGGAAAATTTTAAAAGGAGTGAGATAAATGACTTTAAAGAAACCGCAAGAATATTTGGATGACTTAAGGAAAAATAATATTGAGCTATATATGTTTGGCGAAAAAGTCGAAAACTATGTAGATCATCCAATAATCAGACCGTCTATTAATGCAATGGCAATGACTTATAAGCTGGCTTCAGAACCGGAGTATGAAGATTTGATGACTACCAAATCAAACTTGACCGGCAATAAGATAAACCGTTTTACCCATTTACATCAAAGTCCTGAAGACTTAATGAAAAAGGTTAAAATGCAGAGAATGCTTGGTCAAAAGACTGGTTGCTGTTTTCAGAGATGTGTAGGAATGGATGCTTTTAATTCAGTATTCAGCACTACTTTTGAAATGGATGAAGCCAAAGGTACCGATTACCATCAACGCTTCAGAAAATATATGGAATATGTTCAGGAAAATGACCTGGCTGTTGATGGTTGTATGACTGATGCCCGTGGTGACCGCTCCAAGAGTCCTGGTGCCCAGAATGATCCTGATGCATATCTGCATATTGTAGAAACCCGCGAAGACGGAATAGTTGTCAGAGGATGCAAACTGCATCAAACCGGTATGATAAATTCGCATGAAATGCTGGTTATGCCTAATAATACTTTAAAAGAAGAAGATAAAGAATGGGCTGTATCCTTTGCCATACCGATTAATACCCCTGGCATGGTATATGTTTACGGCAGACAATCAAGTGACACCAGAAAGATGGAAGGCGGCAGCATTGATATTGGTAACAAATACTTTGGCGGCCAGGAAGTAACAACTATATTTAATGATGTATTTGTTCCATGGGACAGAGTCTTTATGAATGGAGAATGGGATTTTACTGGCATGCTGGTTGAACGCTTTGCCGGTTATCATCGTCAGAGCTATGGCGGATGTAAAGTTGGAGTTGGCGATACCTTGATTGGTGCAGCGAAAGCAATAACCGATTATCAAGGCGCATCAAGCGCTTCGCATGTAAAGGACAAAATTATTGAAATGTGCCATTTAAATGAAACCCTTTACTCATGTGGAATTGCTTGTTCTGCTGAAGGAAGAAAAACAGCAGCGGGTAACTATTTAATAGATGTACTTTTGGCTAATATATGTAAGCAGAATGTTACCAGATTCCCTTATGAGATAGCCAGACTGGCACAGGATTTAGCCGGTGGACTTTTAGTTACCATGCCATCGGAAAAAGACTTTAACCATCCAAAAGTTGGACCATTACTCAATAAATATATGGCTGCCAAGACAGAAGTTCCAACAGCCAGTCGTCAGAAAATGCTGCGCTTTATAGAAAATCTGACTATGGGTTGTGCGGCAGTTGGATATCTGACTGAATCAATGCATGGTGCAGGATCACCACAGGCACAAAGAATAATGATTGCCCGTCAGGTTGATCTTAACTACCGCAAAGGATTAGCAGAAAAATTATGTGGTGTGCAAGAAAACAATGATGTGGACTGGAAATAATAATAATTTAATCGGCAGTGAAATTACAGCAACGAATATGCAGATGCAGCAAAAATATTAACAATATATGCAGCAAAACATTTTATTGATGATACAATGATCGTGGCATAATATTCAGCAATAGTTATAGATAATTGGCAGTAATTAATGCAGCAACATTAATATGATTTATATAGCATGATTTAGTAATATTCATAATAAGATTTGAACTATTAATTGCAAAATAATTTGTAAATATCACAATATCACTGCCGGTTTAATTATATAGCTGGGTCTTCGAATAATAACAGGAGATTTAATTTGCATGAAGTTACGAATTAAGTATTGCGGTGGATGCAATCCACTTATCAACCGTACTCAAGTAGCAAAAGAAGCAATAGATATATTAAGGAAAAATGTAGATGTTGAAATAGTAGAAAATGAAGCAGACGTAGGAATCGTTGTAGCAGGTTGCGAGGTTGCTTGCGTCGACCAGTCAGAGATTGAAGATCAAGCCAAACAATGGGTTATCGTGGGTGGGAACCTGGTGGATCACCGGGCTTACCCCACCCATGAACTACCCGCCATAATCGCTCAAAAAATTATGGAAAAATATTGTGATTAAAGATGCTAATTTCTTTTTTGAAATAAATCCCCCCTCCCCTCTTAAAATTGGGAAAAGATTAATAAAATAATCTTTTCCCAATTTTTTATATAATAGATTTGCGAATATTCCTTGATTTTTGTTTTGATATAAAGTAAATTTTATTAGGTATATAGTGTTAGAAATCTTCACTAGTTTTAGCAGGAGATATAGTAAAGGAGAGATATAATGGTAATTGGCGGACTTATAGTTGTTTTATTGTTGGTGCTTGTCCTGCCTTTTGTTTTTCATCAGGTGGAAGAAAATTTGGAAGTGTTTTTATTCTTAATGGGCATAGTGGCAGCGGTCATCTCTGGAGCAATGAATATGGAACTGTTTCTCAGTGCTTTAGAGCATCCAATAATGATTGCTTCAGCTGTTTTCATAGCCGGAGCGCTGTTCTATTTACTAAGAGATCATTTTAAACGGTTTATGGACATGGTTTTTGCCAAAGTTCCAATTCCTTTAGTAGTTTTTCTGGTGGTAGTATTATTAGGTTTACTCTCCAGCGTAATTACGGCAATCATTGCTTCCATTATTCTGGTGGAAATTATTTTTGCCTTACCGGTTGAACGTAAACACAAAATAGTTATTGTGGTATTGGCCTGTTTCTCTATCGGTCTCGGAGCAGCATTGACTCCTATTGGTGAACCATTGGCAACTATCGCAATAGCAAAATTAAATGTAGACTTCTTTTATCTGGTGAGATTGCTGGGCAAATTTATCATTCCTGCTGTGGTGGTACTCGGATTTTTGGCTGCCGGGTACGCAACCTGGGCAGTTAAAAGACAACAAAGTGAAAAACAGTTATCAGCAGTTGATCATGGTGACAATTCCGGTGAACCAGAAGAGGAAATGGAAAAGGATACCTGGAAGAGTATTACTTTTAGAGCAGTTAAAATATATTTGTTTGTAATGGCCCTGACCTTCCTGGGTGAAGGCTTTAAACCTCTTATTGACAAGTATGTATTAGGGCTGGATTACCGTATATTATATTGGATAAATACTGTGTCAGCGGTGTTAGATAACGCAACTTTGACTGCTGCAGAGATTAGTCCTCAGATGGATGTTATGCAAATCGAAGCTATATTAATGGGACTTATCATTGCCGGCGGAATGCTAATTCCCGGTAACATCCCCAATATTATTTCAGCTTCCAAGCTAAGAATATCCAGTACCGAATGGGCAAAAATCGGTGTTCCTTTTGGAGTTATAACTATGCTGATTTTCTATGTGATTCTTTTTGTATAAAATATGAAGGCCAACAATTGGATCTTTACTGAGTAATTATTATTTGAGATTGTCCTGTTAGTCATTGAAATCTAAAAATATCTGTGCTATCTTTTAAATTAAATTAATATCTGTTTACGGTCAAAGTGATTCTGGTGAAAATCGGGAAAGCGAGGGAAAAATGCCTACGTTCATAAGATAAAGAATAGGGTGTTTTTTCTATGAGAAATCGGCTTACTAGGGTGGGTAGTCTATTAATAGGCTATCCACTTTTTATTTGCTGTTTAATAAAGGAGGTTTTAGAAAGTGGAAAAGTTAACCGCTCAAGTTAAAGAGGAATTACTCAGAACCTTTATTTGGTTAGTAATAGCCGTATCTATATCTACCGCTATATATTATTTTGTATGGTAATAAAAAAAATAATTGTTTAGAATGTGTATTACGCTCAAATCAGTATAAAACTATATAAGTAAGATTTCTGGCATTCATTAAATAGGAACTAATTATTGTGGTTAATTGTATTGCATAGTCGCAGCAAAGTTTTTATAGGAGGTTAATTAGTGGGAGTAGACTTTCAGGCGATGATTTTCGCCTTTGTTGGAGGACTGGGCTTATTCCTGTTCGGTCTGAAATTTATGTCCGGTGCTTTGCAGGAAGTAGCAGGAGACAGAATGCGCACTATCCTGGAGCAGGGAACCAAAAGTCCGCTGCGGGGAGTCTTGACCGGTATAGCTGTAACCGGACTTATTCAAAGCAGTAGCGCTACTACCGTATTAACGGTTGGGCTGGTTAATGCACAATTATTGACCCTGAGACAGGCTATTGGGATTATCATGGGTGCCAATATAGGAACAACGGTTACCGTTTATTTGATAGGTTTTAATCTGCAGGCATATGTATTACCGATTATTGCTATCGGTGTTATCACCCACATGTTTGCGAAAAATAAAAAGGCCCAGTTAGTTGGACAGGCTATACTGGGCTTTGGTATTTTGTTTTTCGGTCTTTCCATTATGGGAGATGGTATGAGGCCTTTAAAAGACCTGCCAGTTTTTACAGATCTAATGCTGGGTATTGAAGATAATGCTATTGTGGGTGTTTTAATCGGGGTAATTTTTACTGGAGTCGTACAAGCCAGCAGTGCTACTATAGGTGTTATGCAGGAGTTGGCCTATCAGGGAGCGATGACATATAATCAGGCCGTACCTGTTCTATTCGGTGATAACATCGGCACTACTGTTACTGTGTTGTTAGCTTCAATCGGAACCGGTATTGTTGCGAAACGCGCAGCCATAACTCATTTCCTGTTTAATGTTATTGGTACCTTAATATTCCTGCCGCTATTTCTTACGGGTATATTTGAAAAAGTCATCATTTACTTTACCAATTATCTGTTTATATTAATTCCGGGAAATGTTGGTTGGGATGCGCTGAATATAAAACTGCAGATAGCTCAGACCCATTTGGTATTCAACCTCTCAAACACCTTGATCCAACTGCCTTTTGTTGGATTATTAGCCCTTATAGTTACCAAGATTATTCCTGATTCCGATAAAGAAACAGAACAAGATCAACTCAAGACCATATATATCGACAAACGTTTCCTGGCTAACCCATCGGTCGCATTAGCCCAGGCTACCAGGGAAACATTACGCATGGGTGAGATGACCAGGGAAGCATTCAGCAATGCCATGGAGTACTTCGAAAAACAGCAACAAAGCCTGCTGGAAAAAGGTGAAAAAATAGAGGACGCTATCGACTATCTGGAAAGAGAAATCACTGATTATATTGTCCTGGCCTCAGAAAAAAGGCTTTCCAAAGAAGATTCCTATCAGTCTTATGCCTTACTGCAATCATTAAATGATATCGAGAGCATAGCAGACCTGTGCATAAATAACATTGAATTAAAAGATTACGCTGCACGGCATCAGGTAACTTTCTCCGGTGAGGCTAAGGATGAGCTGAACCAGATGATAGATTTGACCAAAGAAACCTTGATGCTTACTATGCAAACCCTGGAGAAAAAAGATAAATCTCTGGCCTCCCAGGTAGAGAAAAACGAGGAATTGATTGATGAGATGCAACATAATTACCGGCGTGCCCATATAAGACGACTAAACGAAAGAGTATGTAATGGCAGTAATGGGGCAGTATACCTCGATCTGCTTGGTAATCTGGAAAGAATTAGCGATTTGTGCCGCAATATAGTGGGTTATGCAATTGGTGAAAACTAACTTTGCTTAGTTAATTTAGAAACAAAAAAGGGTAGCTCATATAGATGAACTCCCCTTTTTTGCTTTTTTTTGCAATATTTTTAGAAAGCTGGAACACACGCTCCGTCGTAGGTATCTTCTATGAACTTCTTCACTTCCGGTGACTGTAAAGCAGCCCCCAGCTTGGCAATAGCTTCATTATCTTTGTTTTCACTTTTAACTACTAAAATATTGGCAAAAGGAGAGTCTTTATCTTCCATAAAGATAGAATCCTTAACCGGGTTTAAGCCGCCTTCCAGGGCATAATTACTGTTGATAACACAAATGTCGGCATCATCAAGTGTACGGGGAAGCATTGCGGCATCCATCATAGTTACTTTAATATTTTTGGGATTTTCGACGATGTCTTTATCAGTAGCAGTAATGCCAGCACCATCCTTTAACTTGATTATTCCGGCTTTTTCCAGAACCGCTAATGCTCTGCCACCATTGGTAGCATCATTAGGTATACCAACTGTTGCTCCATCGGCTAAATCTTTAATGTCGGTTATTTTCTTGGAATAAACGCCCATTGGTTCATTATGAACTTTTACGGTCCAGACCAAATCAGCATCATTATTAGCATTGTAATCATCCAGATAGGGGACATGCTGGAAGAAGTTAGCATCAATTTGCCCTTCCTGCAGAGCGGGATTTAATTGCACATAATCAGTAAAAACATTAACGGTTAAGTCAATGTCTTGTTCAGCTAACATGGGAACTACCTGCTCTAAGATTTCCGCATGAGGCTGAGCAGTAGCACCAACTACTAATTTGGTTTTTTCCACAGGAGCAGGAGCGTCCTTGTCAGTTGCATTATCGCCGCAGCCTGCCAGAACTCCCCCCAGTAAAATTAAACATAAAAACAATCCAAGATATTTTTTCACTCTCCACTACCTCCCTTTATTATTAGCCTGACTAGCCAGTCTATCACCAATCATTTGGATAGCCTGAACCATTATGATTAGAACAATTACAGTTATAAACATTATCGAGTCTTCGTAGCGTTGATAACCGTAATAATATGCCAGAGTTCCCAGTCCACCTCCCCCCACAATTCCGGCCATTGCAGAGTAGCCGATTAAATTAATTGTTGTTATAGCAACCCCCAATAATATTGAAGGTTTGGCTTCAGGCAGCAGTACCTTGCTGATAATTTCCCAGGTATTAGCGCCCATCGACAGGGCAGCTTCCACCAGTCCCCATTCAATTTCTTTCAAAGATGCTTCTACCAGTCTGGCCACGAAAGGTATAGCAGCAAGTGTAAGCGGTACTATTGAAGCAGCAGTTCCAATAGATGTTCCTACTAAGAATCGGGTCAGGGGAATGACCAAAATCAAAAAGATGATAAATGGAATCGATCGGGTAGCATTTACAATAGAACCTAATACCAGATTAACCGATTTATTTTCAGAAACATGATTTTCCGATGTTATAACCAGGATTATTCCTAATGCCAGGCCAAATACATAACTGAGCAAGGTTGAAATAGCTACCATATAAATGGTCTCCCAGGTGGCTATTAAAATTTTCTCCGGAATCCAGGCATTTTCACCTAACGAAGATACTAAAAGACTATTGATATCTATTGCGGTAATAAAATCAAACATTTTGCAGCACCTCTATTTCCAAACCTTGTTCATGTAAAAATTCTGTTGCTTCTTTAATCACCATATCTTCACCGTTAAGTTCCAGCACCAGATTGCCAAAAGGAGTATCTTTGACCCGGTCTATGTTGCCATAGATAATATTAGCTCTTACATCATAACGCCTTATCATAGACGAGATAATTGGCTCTCCGGCTGAGTCACCGATAAAGGACACTCTTATCAATTGGCCGCGCGATCTGCTTTGCAATAATTCCTCGGGAATTTCTTGCTTAATAAGCGAGTTAATAAAGCTCTTAGATGTAGGAGTGCCTGGGTTGGAGAAAATTTTCAAGACGTTTCCCACTTCTACGATGCGGGAATTATCAATTACTGCTACCCGGTCACAAACCTGTTTAATGACATTCATATCATGGGTAATCAATAAAATAGTCAAATTCAATTTGGCATTAATATCTTTTAAAAGCTTTAATATTGATTTAGTAGTCTGCGGATCCAGAGCAGAAGTAGCTTCATCTGATAAAAGAATTTTGGGATTATTAGCCAGTGCCCGGGCAATACCTACCCGCTGTTTTTGACCACCGCTTAATTGATCGGGATATACCAGGGCTTTGTCAGTTAACCCTACTATTTCAAGTAATTCGTTTACTCTTTTTTTCGCTTCAGTAACCGGCACCTTGCTAATTTCTAAGGGAAACATAATATTATCAAAGACATTGCGTGACGACAAAAGGTTAAATTGCTGAAATATCATACCTATCTTTTGCCGAGAACTGCGCAGGTCTTTTTTATCTAAAGAGGTAATAGTCTGACCGTCAACAATTATTGAACCTTCAGTTGGTTTTTCCAGCATATTAATACATCTGATCAAAGTGCTCTTTCCTGCGCCACTGAGACCTATTATGCCAAAAATCTCCCCTTTATTTACTTTCAAACTCACCTGGTCCAAGGCCAAAACATCTTGCATTGGGGTTTTATAAATCTTAGTCAGATTAGAAATTTCAATCAAATGTTTATCCTCCCAGCAAAAAATAAACCTCTTTGTCTAACACAAAGAGGCAAGAAAACAAA